>NZ_JADPEX010000021.1:0-94580 GCF_015668065.1 Ruminococcus sp. 1001713B170207_170306_F1
CGCTCCTGAAATGCGCGGCTTGCGAATATACATTGCAAAATCGCTGGTTACTGGAAAGGGAAGAAAGAAACAGTAACGACAACAACGCGGGTGGGGTGAAGTAGTTGGTATCCCGCAACTTTATTATTTTTTGCCAATCTATCGTTACCAAAAAAGTATAGGGAAATCACTCACTCACCCTCCCCCTTCGTAAAAAGTTCTTATATAACATCAGTCCCAGCCAGTACACAGCATTTGGACAATGTGTATTACTCCAGCGAGCCATTTCAGGCGCGCTCTTAGCGGAGGCGAAATCCAGCGCTTACGGAGACTTATGCGTGAGGGCTCTCCCGAACGCATTAGTCGCAGTTAGCGATTAGTTCGCTGGAGCGTTGCGCCGGCGAGTGAGTAATACACATTGCCCAAATGCGTCCCTCCTGAAAAACTTTTCACCCTCCCAACACACTAAATAGCAAATTTGCGAAGAAGGAGACACACAATGGCTTTTACCCACCTCCACGTCCACACCGAATACTCCCTGCTGGACGGTTCCAATAAAATAAAAGAATATGTTGCCCGTGTAAAGGAGCTTGGGATGGACAGCGCGGCCATCACAGACCATGGGGTCATGTACGGCGTCATCGATTTTTACCGGGCAGCGAAAGCAGCCGGAATCAATCCGATCCTTGGCTGCGAAGTCTATGTAGCCCCTGGTTCCCGCTTCGACCGCGAGATCGGCAGTGGCGACGACCGTTACTACCATCTGGTACTTCTTGCCGAGAACAACCAGGGCTACCAGAACCTTATGAAAATTGTATCCAAAAGCTTTAAAGAAGGCTTTTACTATAAACCACGAGTAGACCTGGAGCTTCTCCGGGAATATCACGAAGGTCTCATCGCGCTGAGCGCCTGCCTGGCCGGTGAAGTAGCCCGGTTCCTTAACAGAGGAATGTACCCGGACGCTAAGAAGGCGGCCCTCCGCTATCAGGAAATTTTCGGCGAAGGCAATTTTTTCCTAGAGCTTCAGGATCATGGAATTCCGGAACAGCAGAATGTAAACCAGCAGCTTCTGCGCATGCACCAGGAGACTGGAATTGACCTGGTAGCCACTAACGATATTCATTACACCTACAAAGAAGATGCTGATCCTCACGACATTCTTCTGTGTCTCCAGACAGGGAAGAAGCTGTCCGATACAGACCGTATGCGCTACGAAGGCGGTCAGTACTATGTGAAATCCGAGCAGGAAATGGCGGCACTTTTCCCATATGCACTGGAAGCCTTGGAGAACACACATAAAATAGCAGAGCGCTGCCACGTAGAAATTGAATTCGGAGTTACCAAGCTGCCAAGATTCGACGTTCCCGAGGGCTACACCTCCTGGGAATACTTGAATAAGCTCTGCTTCGAAGGGCTGGAGCGCCTGTACGATCCGGTTACCCCAGAGCTACGGGAGCGACTGGAATACGAGCTGAACACTATCAAAAATATGGGCTATGTTGACTACTTCCTCATTGTGTGGGATTTCATCCATTATGCCCGCAGTAATGGCATTGAAGTAGGTCCCGGACGAGGCTCCGCAGCCGGAAGTATTGTTGCATATACCCTTGGAATCACCTTACTTGATCCAATCAAATATGACCTTCTGTTTGAACGTTTCCTGAATCCGGAGCGAGTATCCATGCCTGATATTGACGTGGATTTCGGATTTGAGCGAAGACAGGAAGTAATCGACTATGTTGTACGGAAATACGGCAAAGACTGTGTGGTTCAGATTGTTACATTCGGTACTTTGGCAGCCCGCGGTGTTATCCGTGATGTAGGCCGTGTCCTCGATATGCCATATGCCCAGGTAGACTCCATTGCGAAAATGGTTCCTGCCAAAATACCGAATGTGAAGCTTGTCACAATCGACAAAGCCATGGAAGTAAACCCGGAACTGAAAAAAGCATACGACGAGCAGCCGGATGTGCATCATCTGATTGACATGGCCAAACGTCTGGAAGGTCTTCCAAGACATACCTCCATGCACGCTGCCGGAGTTGTAATCAGCCAGAAAGACGTCTCCGAGTATGTGCCCCTTTCCCGCGCGCAGGACGGAACCATTGTCACCCAGTTTGTCATGACAACTCTTGAGGAGCTGGGACTTTTGAAAATGGATTTCCTTGGCCTTAGAACCCTGACTGTAATCAACAACGCAGTAAAAAATGTAAAGAAAAATTACGGCATATCCCTTGATATGCAAAAGATAGATTATAATGACCAGAAAGTGCTGGATTCTCTTGGAACAGGTCGTACTGACGGTGTGTTCCAGCTGGAAAGCGGCGGAATGAAAGGATTCATGAAAGAACTGAAGCCACATAGCCTTGAGGATGTAATCGCCGGAATTTCCCTGTACCGCCCAGGCCCTATGGACTTTATTCCCCAGTATATCCGCGGCAAGAACCGTCCAGACACCATCCACTATGATTGTCCTCAGTTGGAGCCAATCCTGAAGGCGACTCACGGTTGTATCGTGTACCAGGAGCAGGTTATGCAGATCGTACAGAGCCTTGCAGGATTTACCCTGGGACGAAGTGACCTTCTCCGCCGGGCCATGTCCAAGAAGAAACTTAACGTTATGGAAAAAGAACGCCAGGCTTTTGTCTATGGAAACGAAGCGGAAGGTGTTCCCGGCTGTATTAAAAATGGAATTGATGAGAAAATTGCAAATAAGATCTACGATGAAATGATCGATTTTGCACAGTATGCATTTAACAAATCCCATGCTGCGGCATACGCCTATGTTACGTATCAGACTGCCTTTCTGAAATACTATTATCCGGTAGAATATATGGCTGCGCTGATGACCTCCGTAATCGACAAGCCTACCAAGGTTGCCGAGTATATTCAGGTCTGCCGTCAGATGAACATTCCAATCCTGCCGCCGGACATCAACAAAGGCGAGTATGGCTTTTCCGTATCAGGAGGCTCGATCCTCTATGCGCTTTCCGCAATCAAGAGCGTAGGGCGTCCGGTCATCGAGGCTATTGTTGCAGAGAGAAAAGAACATGGCGAGTACCTTTCCGTGAAGAACTTTATTGAGCGGAATATGGAAGCTGTGAACAAGCGTGCCATTGAGAACTTTATCAAGGCCGGTGCTCTGGATTGTCTGGAAGGAAACCGTCATCAGAAGATGGTCGTTTTTGGTCAGATCGTAGATGACATTTCCCGAAACAAGAAGCAGTCTATGGCAGGGCAGCTCAGCTTATTCGACATTGCCAGCGAAGATGAAAAAAAAGAATTTGAGATTCGTATGCCGAATCTGGAAGAATATGACAAAGAGACGGTTTTGTCCTACGAAAAAGAAGTCCTTGGCATATACTTGAGCGGCCATCCCCTGGATCGCTACCGTAATATGATGGAAAAAATGATTTCCGCAAGAACTATCGATTTCCAGCCATCAGATGAAGATGACCGTGAAGGTGGTGAACCGGATGAGTCAAAAGTACGGGACAATCAGAAAGTCATCATCGGAGGCATGATCACAGAGAAAAACGTGAAGTATACCAAGACAAACAAAGTGATGGCGTTTCTTACCGTGGAGGATCTGGTTGGAACTGTAGAAGTCATGGTTTTCCCAAGAGATTATGAGAAATGGCAGAATATGATCAATGAGGATGCCAGGGTATTCATCCAGGGACGCGTATCTGCCGAGGATGACAAGGCCAGCAAGCTGATCCTGGAAAAGGTACGGTCATTCTCCGATATTCCGAGAGAACTCTGGATCCAGTTTGAAAGTAAGGATGATTACAGCCAGAAAGAAAAAGGGCTTCTGGAGGATCTACGGAATTCTCAGGGTACAGACACTGTCGTTATTTATCTGAAAGATGTAAAAGCAATGAAAAAACTGTCTGCTGCATACCATGTAAATCTGCAGGATGAATGGCTTGCACAGATGAGTAAAAAATATGGTGAAGGCAATATCCGGGTTGTAGAAAGAGCTCTGAAAACGCTTTAAAGTGAAGAATCAGACAGGTATATGGAAAATTATGGTAAAATCACGGAAAACAGAGTGTAATTTCGGCAATTACTTAAGGAAAGAGTCTTGAAAAACCTTTGAAAATGCTATAAACTAATGCTGAATATGTGTATAGAAAAACGAGGGCGTTTCCACTGAAAATGGAGACACAGCTCCCGACGATTCATAAGATGGAGGAGATTATTATGGCAGAAAACAAAATTAAGACCATTGGTGTCCTTACCAGTGGCGGTGACGCTCCTGGAATGAACGCTGCAATCCGTGCAGTTGTAAGACGTGGACTTTCCAGCGGACTTAAAGTAAAAGGTATCCAGAAGGGCTATAACGGCCTTTTAAACGAAGAGATCATCGATATGACAGCAAGAGATGTATCCGACACCATCGAGCGTGGTGGTACAATTCTTTACACTGCAAGATGTGCCGAGTTCCGCACAGCGGAAGGACAGCAGCGTGGTGCAGAGATCTGCCGCAAGCACGGTATTGACGGACTTGTTGTAATCGGTGGAGACGGTTCCTTTGCCGGAGCACAGAAGCTTGCTAACCTTGGAATCAATACAATCGGAATTCCAGGAACCATCGACCTTGACATTGCATGTACAGAGTACACCATCGGTTTTGATACCGCTGTTAATACAGCTATGGAAGCAATTGACAAGGTTCGTGATACATCTACTTCCCATGAGAGATGCAGTATCATCGAGGTTATGGGACGTGGAGCCGGCTGGCTTGCACTGTGGTGTGGTATTGCCAACGGAGCCGAGGATGTTCTGATCCCTGAGAAGTATGACTATGATGAGCAGAAGCTGATCAATAACATTATTGAGAGCCGTAAGATGGGTAAGAAACACCACATCATCATCAATGCAGAGGGTATCGGCCATTCACAGGCTATGGCAACTCGTATCGAGGCTGCTACAGGAATCGAGACACGTGCTACTATCCTTGGTCACATGCAGCGTGGTGGAAGCCCAACATGTAAAGACCGTGTATATGCATCCATGATGGGTGCTATGGCAGTAGACCTTCTTCTGGAAGGCAAGAAGAGCCGTGTTGTTGGATACCGCCATGGTGATTTCGTTGATTTCGATATCAATGAAGCTCTTGCAATGGAGAAGAGCGTCACTCCATATATGTGGGAGGTTTGTGAGTCCCTTTCTCATAACTATAGGAAATAACAGTGATAATACGGTTCACTTGTCTCAGGGCATATTTCCGACTGGGTTTTACAGTATGTGATACACATTTTGCAGAAATCCTTTGAGCTATGTGCCGACGGCAGGTGAACCGTAATTATAAAAGAGTCATTGTTCCTGACATTCTGCAGCAGAATATTTTGCAAAAGATGCTGAGGGCAGTGGCATAAAGGAAGCTTATGTTCATTCAAAACCTGCAATATAAATTGCATAAACTGAATACGGCACAGATCATTACCCTCAGCTTTGCGGGGGTAATTTTTGTAGGAGGATTAATTTTGTGGCTGCCTTTCTGTACGGCAGCAGGCCAGAACACTTCGTTCTCAGATGCTATGTTTACAGCCACCACCTGTGTATGTGTAACCGGTCTTGTAACTGTGACCACAGCCACTCACTGGAGCCTGATCGGCAAGCTGGTGATCCTTTTGCTGATCCAGATTGGCGGAATTGGTCTGATCGCTCTTGCCAGCATTATTTTTATTTCCCTGAATAAGAAGATCAGTCTGAAGAACCGCAGAATGATCCAGGAATCCTATAATCTGGAGCAGATGTCCGGTCTGGTAACAGTGGTGAGAAAAGTGGTTCTCTGCGTATTTGCAGCGGAAGGAATCGGAGCCGTCGGCTATGCATTCTGCTTTGTACCAGAGCTTGGACTGGTGAAAGGTCTGGGGCAGGCTGCTTTTACAGCAGTTTCAGCCTTTTGCAACGCAGGAATCGATCTCTTGGGAGAGAACAGTCTGGCAGACTATGTAACCAATCCTCTGGTGAATGTGACAACGATGGGATTGATTATTGCTTCTGGACTTGGCTTTAACGTATGGTGGGATCTTGGAAAAAGAATAAAGCTGGTTTTTCAGAAGAAGCTTTCTCTTGGCAGATTATTCCGGACCCTTCGTCTGCAGAGCAAGCTGGTTTTGACTACAACCGGGATTTTGCTCCTTGGTGGGACAATCTGTATTTTGCTGTTTGAGTATAAGAACCCGGACACACTGGGAAGTCTGTCCTTTGGACAGAAGCTGATGGCAGCGGCATTTCAGTCTGTGACCACAAGAACTGCAGGATTTTTTACAGTTGATCAGGGGGCGCTGACCAGCGGAAGTGTAATGATCTGTCTGTTTCTTATGCTGGTTGGAGGTTCTCCTATGGGGACTGCCGGCGGAGTGAAGACGACTACACTTGCAGTGCTTGTGCTGAGTATTATTGCCAACCTTCGGGGAAAAAAGGATGTAGAGGTTTATGGGAGAAAGATTCGCAGCAGTTATATCCGTTCTGCGCAGGTAGTTGTGGGAATGGCGGTTAGTGTGCTGCTTATTTCCGTGCTGGGGATTTTTGCAATTATGCCGGATGCACCCTTTGTGGATGTGCTGTATGAGCTTACTTCTGCAATTGGAACCGTAGGTCTTTCCAGAGGACTGACCGCGGTCCTGAATACACCGGCCAAATGGATCGTTATTTTTACCATGTATCTTGGAAGAATCGGTCCGCTGACACTGGGCGCGGCGGTTGTATCCCGTGCGCAGAAGCGAACGAAAGATGTACATCTGGCAGAAGAGAATATTATGATAGGATAGAAAATGGCGTCTGTGGACGACATTATCCCGCATGAAAGTCCGTTGCTTTCATAGCAGATTTTAAAGGAGATTAGAATGAGCGGAAAATCCTTTGCAGTCATTGGATTGGGGCAGTTTGGAATGACCCTGGCGAAAGAGCTTGCGAATGCAGATTATGATGTTTTGGCAATTGATGATAAAGATGAGAATATTCAGGAAATTGCAGATACTGTCACTTATGCAGTTCGTGCAGATGTGCGCGAGCCTGGAATTCTGAAATCCCTGGGCGTGCAGAACGTAGACGTTGCGATTATTGCGGTTGCAGAAAATATGGAAGCCAGTATTACAGCTACCATGCAGGTGAAGGACCTGGGCGTCCCGCTTGTTCTGGCGAAGGCAATGAATTCCCTTCATGGCCGGATCCTGGAGAAAATTGGTGCTGATCAGGTAATATATCCGGAGCGTTCCATGGGCATCCGCGTTGCCCGTAATTTTACAGCCAGTGGATTTGAGGATGTGTTTGAGCTTTCTACGGAGTTCAGTATGGCAGAATTCCGGATCCCGGATGAATGGGTGGGGAAAAGTCTTTCAGAGATCAGGCTCCGTGAGCAGCATCATATAAATCTGGTTGCAGTGAAGCATGGAGATTCTGTAAATGTAAACCTGAATCCTGCGGAGAAGCTGGAAGCGGGTTGTATTCTGGTTGCAGTAGGAAAGAACGAGGATTTGAATAAATTCCGAAAGCCGCTGTAACAGGGAGGATAATTTATGATAACCAGTGCAAATAATACACAGGTGAAAAATATCATACAGTTAAACCAGAAGGCCAAGGCCCGCAGGGAACAGGGGTTGTTTGTGGCTGAGGGACGGAAAATGTTCGGGGAAGCTCCAAAGGACTGGATTTCCAGGGTTTATGTGACAGAATCCCTGACTGCAGATGAGTCCCTGATGAAGCAGGTCATGGAGCTTCCGGAAGAAAAAAGAGAAATTGTGGCAGATAATGTTTTCCGCCAGATGTGTGATACCAGGACTCCACAGGGAATTCTTACAGTTCTGAAGAAACCGGTGTGGACTGTGGAAGATATTTTAAAAGGAGATGCTCCTTTGGTAATGGTTCTTGAGGATCTTCAGGATCCGGGAAATGCAGGGACTATTTTCCGAACAGGTGAGGGTGCTGGTGTTTCCGGTGTTTTTCTTACGAAAACCTGCGTAGACATTACAAATCCAAAGGTCATCCGATCAACTATGGGATCTGTTTACAGAATGCCTTTCCTATATGTGGAGGATGTGGTATCATTAAAAGCAGAACTGGAGCAAAAAGGTATCCGTACCTTTGCAGCCCACCTGAAAGGAAAAAATTCCTATGATCAGGAGGATTATCAGGGCGGCACAGCATTTCTTATTGGAAATGAAGGAAACGGGTTGACGGAAGAGGCAGCAGAAGCTGCTGATTGTCTCATCCGGATCCCCATGTGCGGCAAGGTGGAGTCCTTGAATGCAGCTATGGCTGCAGGAATTTTGATGTATGAGGCTGCAAGGCAGAGACGGTAGGGTTAGCTGATCTGGAATCTGTCTGCTGAAGTATATCTGATGACGTATGGCAGATTTTGACAATCGCTTATCTGAAAGGGGGAGTCTTATGGAACCAATTATCTGGCTGGGAGTCCTGGCTGTGCTTCTGGTTATTGAAGGGCTTACCACGGCACTTACTACGATCTGGTTTGCAGGAGGCGCACTTGCTGCCGCTATTGCAGCCGGCATTGGAATGGGAATCGTGCCGCAGCTTCTTCTGTTTTTCTGTGTTTCACTGGTGCTGCTGTTTTTTACAAGACCGGCAGCTCTGAAGCTTATGAGAAAAGACACAGAGAAAACAAATGTGGAAGGTCTTCTTGGAAAAAAGGCTGTCGTGATCCAGAAGATCAATAATCTGGCCCAGACAGGCCAGGTTCGCATCAATGACATTGAATGGATGGCCCGGACATCCGATGACAGCGTAACAATTCCGGTTGACACTGTAGTAATCATAAAAGCAGTCCACGGCGTTAAATTGATCGTGGAGCCAAAGGAGGCGTAATATGGGAAGTATCTTATTTTTGCTGATCGTCATCATTCTGGTGCTGTGGATCCTGGCATCCTGCATCCGCATCGTACCCCAGGCATATGCGATCGTACTTGAGCGTTTAGGCGCTTACCAGGCAACATGGGGAACCGGCGTACACTTCAAACTTCCATTTGTAGAGCGTGTGGCAAGAAAAGTCAATCTGAAAGAGCAGGTTGTAGATTTCCCACCACAGCCAGTTATCACAAAAGATAACGTAACCATGCAGATTGATACTGTTGTATTTTTCCAGATCACAGATCCGAAGCTGTACGCATACGGCGTTGAGAATCCGATCATGGCTATCGAGAATCTTTCCGCGACTACATTGCGTAACATTATCGGTGATATGGAACTGGATGAAACCTTGACCTCCCGTGAGGTGATCAATACCAAGATGCGTGCTTCCCTTGACGTGGCAACTGATCCATGGGGAATCAAGGTAAACCGTGTAGAGCTTAAAAATATCATTCCTCCGGCTGCTATTCAGGAAGCCATGGAGAAACAGATGAAAGCAGAGCGTGAGAGACGTGAGGCAATCCTGATCGCAGAAGGTGAGAAGAAATCCACCATCCTTGTTGCAGAGGGTAAAAAAGAATCTGCAATTCTTGATGCCGAAGCTGAGAAACAGGCTGCTATCCTTCGCGCGGAAGCGCAGAAAGAGCGCATGATCAAAGAGGCGGAAGGTCAGGCAGAGGCAGTTCTGAAGGTTCAGAAGGCGAATGCAGAAGGTCTTCGTATGATCAAGGAGGCAGGTGCTGACAATGCAGTTCTTACCCTGAAGAGCTTCGAAGCTCTTGCGAAAGTGGCAGACGGCAAATCTACCAAGATTATTATCCCGTCAGAGCTCCAGAATCTGGCAGGACTGGCAGCTTCTTTGAAGGAAGTTGTTGTGGATGAAAAGGATAAAAAAGAAGAGTAACATTCTTGAAACAAGAAATTAATGAGATGAAAGCCGACGATGGTAGTCTGAAAAGTGAAAAATTGAAAGACTTGTACGACAGTTTACTGTAAAGCATGGCAGAAAGAAAAATGGTGCCAGGCACTATACCTGGCACCAGAGGAGGATTATTATGAACTTAAAAGGCAGAAATTTTTTGACACTGAAAGACTTTACACCAGAGGAAATTCTGTATCTTCTTGATTTATCCGCTGAGTTAAAGGCAAAGAAAAAAGCCGGTGAGCTTACCGAGTATTACAAGGGCAAAAATATTGCCCTGATCTTTGAGAAAACCAGTACCAGAACACGTTGTTCCTTCGAGGTGGCAGCCCATGATCTGGGAATGGGAAGCACCTATCTGGATCCAACTGGCTCCCAGATCGGCAAGAAAGAGAGCATTGCAGATACTGCAAGAGTTCTTGGAAGAATGTATGATGGTATCGAGTACCGTGGATTTGGTCAGGAAATTGTAGAAGATCTTGCAAAATATGCAGGAGTTCCGGTTTGGAACGGTCTGACAAACGAATATCATCCAACACAGATGTTAGCAGATATGCTTACCATCCGTGAGCATTTCGGATATCTGAAAGGAATCAAGCTGGTTTACATGGGCGATGCCCGTTACAACATGGGTAACTCCCTAATGGTAGCCTGCTCCAAGCTTGGTATGCATTTCGTAGCCTGCACAAGTAAGAAATATTTCCCAAATGAGGAGCTGGTTGCTCAGTGCAAAGAGTACGCTGCAGAGTCCGGCGCAACCATTACTCTTACAGAGGATGTAGAGGCTGGAACGAAGGACGCATACGTTATTTACACAGATGTATGGGTATCCATGGGTGAGCCGGATGCAGTATGGGAAGAGAGAATCCATGATCTGACACCATACAAGGTAACCTCTGCAGTTATGAAGAATGCAGGGGAGAAAGCAATTTTCCTTCACTGTCTGCCGGCATTCCATGATCTTAAGACAAAGATTGGCAAAGAGATGGGCGAGCGCTTCAATCTGACAGATATGGAAGTAACAGACGAAGTATTCGAGTCTCCGGCTTCTAAGGTATTTGATGAGGCTGAGAACCGTATGCATACCATTAAAGCGGTTATGGTTGCTACACTGGGAGAGCCTGAGAATAAATAATTCGGCTTCCAGATAACAATGAATTAATGAATTCCGATTGTTTCTACGTTCTTATGTACTACTTTTTATCCTCTGGATAAGATGTATCATTTATTCAAAGAACCTGGACGATTGGGAGTTATAGAAAGGGTATCTGAAATGATTTCCGAAAAAGAATCATATGAAGAAATTGGCACGGGCAGTATCTATAACGAAACCACAATTGCAGATCAGATACATACAAAATGGGCGGGCAAAACCGTCCATTTTGCAAGAGAAACAGATTCTACCAATTTGTGGATCAAGCGTCTGGCGAAGGAAGGCGCATCAGAGGGAACTCTTGCACTGGCAGAATTTCAGTCAGCAGGAAGAGGAAGACTTGGCAGATCCTGGGAGGTACCAGAGGGTACGTCGGTTATGATGAGCATTCTTCTCAGACCGAAATTTGAACCTCAGTATGCACCAACCCTTACCCTTGTAATGGGTATGGCTGTGGCGAAAGCAGTGAAGAATCTTGGATTTGACGTAAGTATCAAATGGCCCAATGATGTGGTGGTTTCCCACAAAAAAATATGCGGAATCCTTACCGAAATGGGGGTTCGCGCTGGAAAAATTGACTATGCAGTCATCGGAGTGGGAATTAATGTAAATATCAAAGAGTTTCCGGAGGAGATGGCAGACAAGGCTACATCTCTTTATCTGGAGAGCGGCAAGGAATTTGACAGAAGCCAGATTCCCGGGCTTGTGATGGAAGCTTTTGAGAAATACTATGAAAAATTTGCAGCGACCTGTGACCTCAGTGGGCTGAAAGAGGAATATGAAAGTATTCTTGCTAATTACAATCAGCCGGTGCGTGTGCTGGCGAAAGAGCCGTACGAGGGCGTGGCCAGAGGGATTACAGATGGCGGAGAGCTGTTGGTAGAGAAAACTGATGGAACGATTGTAGCTGTCAGCGCCGGTGAGGTTTCGGTTCGCGGGCTGTATAGCTATGTGTAAGGCTATTGTTTAGGCACATTTTTGCAAATGATATTCCCCACTGATTGCGATAATCCTACAGTGAATGGGGCATATCACTTGCGAAAATGTTGTTGACACAGATGAAAACAGAAAGGTGGGACTTAATTGTATCAGGAGAATGTAGTACTTTGCGGCGCAAGCGCTTATGAACAGAAATATTATTTTAATAAAGACTTTGATTCTCTGCCAGATCATGTGAAGAAAGAACTGCAGATCATGTGCGTTCTTTTTACAGAAGAGATTGGCGGAATTTTCACATTGGAGTTTGATGATCATGGAAATCTGCAGTTTAAAACAGAGGCTACGGAAGCTGATGGATTTTATGATGATATTGGCGGTGCATTGAAGATTAAAAAGCTGCGTGTAGAGAAAGAGGAGCTTCTGGAATCTCTGGAAATGTATTATCGTGTGTTCTTCCTTGGGGAAGATGTGGATAAAGAGAAGACAGAAGAGTAAGCTGTGTGGATAAATTGATAAACAGGGAAAATAGCAGCTCATCAGATGTGATATTTGAGTTTGCGAAGCGAGTAATTGTTGAAAGGGTTGAATAGTTACACATCAAATATGAAAGTAATTAAGGTGATATGAGTAGTAATTTAGATTCTAAGTTGAGATATGAGCTTCCAAAGAAGATGAAGTGGAAAATTGGAAATGTAGAGATCCCTAACCGGTTCGTCCTGGCACCAATGGCGGGCGTTACCGACCTGGCTTTTCGCAGGCTTTGCAAGGAGCAGGGCGCTGGGCTTCTCTGCATGGAGATGATCAGTGCCAAGGCTATTTCCTATAAGAACAAAAATACCAGGGCTCTGATGGAAATCGACCCGGTGGAGCATCCTATTTCCATGCAGCTCTTTGGCAGTGAGCCAGAGCTGATGACGGAGGTGGCGAAGGAAATCGAGGAGGAGCCTTTTGACATTCTGGATATCAATATGGGATGCCCAGTGCCGAAGGTGGTAAATAACGGTGAGGGTTCTGCTCTTTTGAAAAATCCGGATCTGATCGTGAAGATTGTGAAAAGCATTTCTTCTGCCATTCAGAAGCCATTGACAGTGAAAGTTCGTATCGGTTTTGAGAATGAGCCGGTGGATATTGTGGAGATTGCAAAGCGCGTGGAGGATGCCGGGGCAGCAGCTATTGCAGTTCATGGACGGACACGGCAGCAGTATTATTCCGGGATAGCAGACTGGGAGACCATTGCCAGGGTTAAAGAAGCAGTTTCCATTCCGGTGATTGGAAATGGGGATGTGGATTCGCCGAAAAAAGCAGAGAAACTTTTTCGGCAGACCGGATGTGATGCGGTGATGATCGGGCGTGCTGTGGAAGGAAATCCATGGATATTTCGGGAGATGAATCACTATTTTGCAACAGGGGAAGAGCTGGCAAGACCTTCTCTGGCAGAGGTGAAAGCGATGATTCTGAAGCATGCGCGGGCTCAGATTGAAATGAAGGGTGAATTCATCGGAATCCGGGAGATGCGCAAGCATGTGGCATGGTATACAGCAGGGATGCCCCACAGTGCAGGGCTTCGTAGGGAGTCCAATAATATTGAGAGTTATGCGGATCTGGAGAAGCTGCTGGAGAGATTATAATTATGTTCAGTGGATCCGATTCTGCAAGAAATCATTTCAAATGTAGTGTTGACCAGATGAGTGGAAAACCGCTGTATGATGATAAAAAGATAATAATCAGAAGTATGAGAGTCAGGAGGTTTGGGCTGGGAAGGCTGGAACTTGCTGACTTTTTCTATAGTTGAAAGGGAAAGATTATGGATAAATTACTGAAATATAATGGTGTGCAGGAAGCACTAAAATTTCTGCGCGAAGATGATGAAAGAACTTTGCAGGAGCACCTGGAAATGTGCCAGATTCCTGCGCCTTCCTATGAAGAAGGGGAGAAAGCGGAATATGTCCGAAAGAAGATGGTGGATGCCGGTCTTTCAGAGGTGCACGTTGATGAGGTGGGAAATGTGCTGGGAACCTGGAAAGGGACTGGGAATGGACCGCGAATTATGGTTGCGGGACATACAGACACTGTTTTCCCAAGGGAGACAGACCTTACTTTGAAGAAAGAAGGCGAACGCTACAGTTGTCCGGGAATCGGAGACGATACCAGGGCGGTAGCGGAGCTTCTCAGTCTTGCAAGAGCAATGAAAGCTACAGGCATTCGCGGCGAGGGAGATATTGTGTTCTGTGCAAATGTGTGCGAAGAGGGACTTGGTGATCTGAGGGGAATTAAGCATGTGTTTAAGGATATGGCAAACACAGAAGAACACTACGACGGTTTCGTTTCCATTGATGATAAAAAAACCTCCGGAATCATTTACCAGGCAGTAGGCAGCGAGCGCTATCTGGTAACTTTCCACGGAACCGGTGGCCACAGCTTCACCGGCTTCGGAATTCCCAACCCGATTCACGCAATGGGAAGGGCGATTGCGAAAATCAGCGATCTCCAGACACCAAAGAATCCGAAAACTACTTTCAGTGTAGGCGTAGTAAACGGCGGCACGTCTGTAAATGTAATCGCGGCAGAGTGTTCTATGCTGGTGGATATGCGCTCTGTGGATGCAGGGGAACTTGAGAAATTATCTGCAAAACTCCACCAGGCAATAGAAGAAGCCGTGAATGAGGAAAACGCCCGCTGGGGATATGGAACTTTAAGTTCTGAGAGTACAGTAACCCTTGACGACAATAATATGACGGCGAAAAGCAGTGTGGGAGATACAGCTGGTGCAGTGCCAGTGAATGCTGATAATGGAGACAGGGAAACCTCAGCAGAAGATGACCGCATTACAGTCACCTTCGAACAAAAGGGCAGGCGCCCTGCTGGTACCCAGGAAAAATCCTGCCAGATTGTCCAGGCTGCAAATGCTGCAAATCAGGCCATTGGCATGGAAACCCTGTACATCGGTGCCGCCAGCACAGACGCCAACATCCCCATCAGTCTTGGAATCCCTGCCATCACCGTGGGCTGGGGAGGAAAAGGCGGTGGAGAGCATACCATCCACGAATGGTACGAACCTGTAGAATCCTGGAAAGGACCACAGCGTGACTTGCTTTTGCTGTTGGCGTTATCGGGCTATGAAAATATACGAGAGTATCAGCTTCCACGCATAAATCCGAAAGGAAAATAAAAAAACATCCCCCGGAAAGAATAGTCCCAATAAACGGACATTTCCTTTCCGGGGGATGTTGTATTAATTGAACTAGTTCTGATGTTTTTTACGAAGAATTACATAAATCAGGATCAAAGTAAACAGCACAAACAAAATGGAGCAGGACAGTACATAATTCAATGCTGCGCCCATAATTCCCAACTGCTGCACCAGGATCCGGGCAGCTGCGATGGTAATAACTGCGGTGATGGAATAAACTGGAAGCAGGCATTTTCCCCAGCGGATAGCGATAAGGATATTGTAGATCATGTAGACTTCCGCGCTGATTCCACCGCCGATAAGTAAAACTACGAAATGCAGCTTATATGGGGAAAGATCTACACCGTAAATAATCTCCAGCAATGTTCGACCGATGAGATGCCCTCCGGCCACAACAGCCACACAGCAGACAAGGATGATGCCAATGATCCGCAGTATGTACAGTGTGAACTTTTTCACATTATTTTCCCACCATAATTCTGCGATGGTGGTGATGGTAGGCTTAAACACGAACTCGCACATCAGCGAAATCACAAAAGAAGGCATAAACAGAATGCTATAGTAAGTCTGATATTCATCTGTCATAACGCCAGCCATTGCGTATTTTGGAATGTTGTAGAGCAGCAGGGAAAGAAAAGTACCGATAAACATAGGGGTACAGGTTCGAAGTAACTCCCACACATGAGACATCTGAAGCTTGCGTCCATCCTCTTCATGACCAACGTATTTTCTGGTCATCTGTGAGTTAATGATAAGACACAGAATAAGGGAGGTTGTAGAAGTAGCAACACAGGTGCAGTACAGGTTCTTGGTGATAATAAGCATAGCGGTGAAAAAAACTGCGGAATACAGATTTCTCGCCGCCAGCATTTTTCCCATCTGCTCAACATGGTACTTTTGCTGAAGATTTCCGTGGAAAACATCCTCCACCGCATCAATCATCTTCATCATAATAATAAAAGTGCTGATGATAATATATTCGCCTTTGAAGCTGAAGGAACTGTAAATAATTCCAAACAGCATCATCAGTGCACAGGTGATAATGCGGGAAACCTTATACTCGGAAAAAATATATTTGTGCTCCAGATCCGTGGCCTGATAGGTGCGGACACCATAGCGTCCCACCTGCAGAAGCAGCTGTGCAGTAGCGTAGCTTAAGGAATAAAACCCTGCCAGCTGTGCGCCACACACACGAGTTACCACCAGGAGATACAAAAAGGAGGAGCCTGAGTAACAGGTACTTCCGATCATATTCCATAAAAAGGCTTTTTTTACATTTTTTTCTTTATTCATTTGCTAAAAATCTCCATTTATTGGTAATCGCTGCTTAATCCTCAGATGTCATCTGGCGCAGCTGTTCCATAGAGTGCTCACGGAAGCGGGCAATCTGCTCATTTGCATAAGTAAAATCAATTTCTTCGGTAAGCTTCTCGTAAGAAACATCATCCATAGTTCTATCGGTAAGCTTCACCAGATTAAGAAGCTGCTGAACACGGCGGTTCATGTGATGACCGTTTACCTTGGCGAAGAATTTGCGGTTAAAAATAAGGGCAAAAACAACACCATGGAAAGAATCAGAAACTACATATTCTGCATTTTTGAAAAGTCCCATCCACTCTGCAGGACCAACTGTGATCTTGCAGTCACATTTCAGAAGACCAACTAATGGGAAAGGAATGTATACAATACGGTAGCCGGTCTTATTGTGGAGACGGCGGGCGAAGTCTACGATTTCTTTGTTAATTCCCAGCTGGTAAACCAGAATGTATTTTTCTTTATATTTTGGCTCAACCAGAAGCTTATCCCACTCTTCCGCAGTGAGAAGAAGGGTAGGATCGCAGACCACTTCAGGACGCTTCTCTGTGAGATTCTCTACAATGTCAGCCCCATAGTCTTCACGAACCAGAATTTCATCAAAATCGGAAAGCAGTTCTTTATATTTCTGCTGGTATTCTTCCGGCGGAAGATTTTCACCGATACTTGCGGCATAGCTGCATTTCTTTTTTCCCTCTTTTACAAAATCAAGGAAATAGGTAGTGTCAAAATTGGTAAGCTTGTAATCCCAAATCTGGTCGCTTCCAGCAATATAAATATCGTATTTGCCAGCTACCGGCTGCATTTTACCCTGAATGACAGGCTGGCTGTAGCGCATATGCTTACGGAATTTGTTGCATTTGAAACGGCGGGGAATGTAGCAGATATGGCCGATTGCCCCGTAAATATAGTTAAAAAGTCCTTTCTTTTTCAGGTTTACAAGGCGGAAAGGATTGCTGATATAGTCGCAGCGGTAATCAATAATTTCCGGCTGAGTGCCGATTTCTTGCAGCTTTTTCTGAAGCGCATAGCTCTGCAGGATGGCACCGTAATTGTCGTAGTTATGGAAGGTAATCACACCTACTCGTTTTTTCTGCATAAAGTCCTCCTGGCTAATATAAGGTAGATATAATATAACACATAAACGAGAAAATAAACAGTTTTTGCAGGTGGATTTATCAATTAATTCCAAAGTGTTTATGGAAGTTAAAGTTGAAATTGTTAAGGAGTACGCTATAATAGAGATAATGAAATTTACCTGAGAAAGTGGAGGCGAAAAGATGGCGGGATATTTAATCGCAGAAACTACCCGTGAGGAGCGGGAGAAGATTGTTGCAGAATCCCTTGGAAATATTGAGGCGAACTGCGACGGTTGTATGGCAGGGCTGGCTGAGATGTATCAGGAATACATTGATGGGAAGAAAGAGCTTCGCCAGATCAATATGGAATTTAACGCAAGATACGTAAAAAGCGAGGACATGCCGGTGAGAAGCCGGTGCCCGGAGTCCTTTTGCTAATAGAAATCAAAGAGGGCACCAAACTGAAATATGAATTGAGGCAGTACGAAGTAACAGAATAAAGAAGCAGTAAGAGCAGAAGTTTTCAGTACATGTAACGAAAACTTCTGCCTTTTTTTAACCAAATGTTAATAGTTCTTTTTTTATTCTGGTGTTATTATGTAAAAAAGTCGTATTATAATTAATAAGGAAATAAAAGGCTATTGCTAATTACGTCTGCAATAAATACGTTCTAGAATTATTTTAGTTATGGAGAAAAGTATATGGAAAAAAACGTATTAAAGGTTCGCATGCTTGGAACCTTTTCGTTGGAATATAAGGGAAAAGAACTGGTACTGGATCGAAATAAAGCATCGAAGACTACACAGCTTTTTCAGCTGCTTATGTTTCATACCGAAGACGGCGGAATTTCCAAAGCTGCTATGATAGATGCCCTTTATGGAAGAGTTGAGGTGGAGAATAAGAACGGAAGCCTGAACAACACCATTTTCAGACTTCGTAAACAGCTGAAGGATATTGGACTTCCAGATAGCAAATACATAAATATCCAGTCCGGAATGTGCCGTTGGGACGGAAATATTGAAGTTCAGGTTGATGTAAATGAGTTCCGGAAACTGATAGAGAAAGAAAAAAAGGAGAAACGGGAAGAGGACAAGCTTCATCTCTGGATGCAGGCCTGGAAAATTTATAAAGGTGAATTTCTCCCGGATATGATCGGGGAGCAATGGGTCGCTGTGGAGAATGTCCGGTGCAGAGATGAGTACTTCCGTGTTACAGAGGAGCTGTGCCGCTGGCTGAAGGGGCATGAACGGTATGAAGATCTGCATAAAGTGGCGCACAGAGCCGCCGAAATTTATCCCTTTGACGAGTGGCAGGTCTGGGAAATCGACAGCCTGATCGGAATGTCCCGATATAAGGAAGGCCTTGAAGTTTACCAAAACACCGAAAAGCTTTTATTCGATGAAATGGGAGTGGCCCCTTCGGAGAGATTGTTAAAGCGTTTCAAGCTGATGGGAGAACGGACTTCACAGGCAGCAGGTGCCCTTAGCGATATCAAGGAAAGACTTCGGGAAAAGGAGGCTGCAGTAGGAGCATATTTCTGTCCGTTTCCCAGCTTTGTTGATATCTATCATGTATTCAGCCGTATGGTGGAGCGCTCCGGTTTATCCGTGTTTGTTATGCTTTGCACACTGGACTATAAGGCGGATCATGTTTCGGAGGAGAAGGAACGTGAAAAGTCCGAACTTCTCAGACAGGCTATCCAGTCATCCATACGAAAAGGTGATTTTTACACCAGATACAATGTCCGGCAGTATATTGTCATGCTGATCGAAATCAGCCAGGAGAACTGCCCCATCGTTTCCAAACGAATTGCAAAAAAATTCAATAAGCTCTCTGGCGATAAGAAATTCACTCAGGTTGATTTCTATGTGGCATCCATTGGAGAGATGTGTGAAATGGAGGGATAAATTATGGTCTACGATGTGATTTGTGATGAGTATGAACTCATTTGCTCCTGATTTATGGAAAAGACTTGAAAAATGCTAAAAATGCCATAGGAAATCGCTCGTTTTTGCAACTCTTTCGGAAAATGAAAGAGTTGGAGAAAGAGGCAAAGTGATAGAATATATTTAAAAATCATATACTATCTATCATGCAACCGAAAATAAGTCCCGATTCGGTTAAAATAAATCTACATATCCAAAGAAAGGAATGAGACATTATGAAAAAGAATGGGTATTTAAGAAGATTTCTGGCACTGTTTCTCGCTCTTGTGATGATCATGGCTGATTCATCTGTGACGACGTTTGCGGCGACGGTGGGAAGGGTGAAGCAGAAGAGTGCGGCCGCGGAGACGGAAAATCAGCAGACGGTATATACCTATGAGGATTCTAAGGTAACGGTAACTGCAACGTTGGAAAATGCCGATGCAGTACCGGACAACGCCAAATTTGTTGTCACAAAAATGAATAAAGCAGATCATCAGGATGGTTATGCGTATGCAGAACAGAAACTGAAAGAATATGAAGAGTTAGAGAATGTTCTGTATGATAGTTATCTGATTTATGATATGCATTTTGAAGATGAGAACGGAAACGAAATCGAGCCAGCAGAAAGTCAGGTTTCCGTAAACATTTCTTATAAAAAGGCTCAGAAATTATCAAATGAAACAACAGAAGACAGTGTACAGGTATTACATTTGGATGAAAACCTGGATCAGTTGGAAGATGTAACGGATAATGTTGAACTGAATAAAAAAGGAAAAATTAAGGAAGTAACATTAACAACGGATAGTTTTAGTACTTTTATTATCGCAGATCAAGGTCTGAGTAGTTTTAAGCTGAGATTACAGTTTGTGGATTCGCAGGGAAACGTTGCAACAAGTCAGAATGGTACATACTATGCGAAGATTGAAAAAGATGGATTACATCAGTTTAAAAAAATAACTGTAGAAAATGGAATTGGCGAGGCAACATTTGATGCGCTGTATGATAATAATGGTAATCGACAGAAGAGCATAGAAACTGGTGAATATAAAGCAGTGCTTGCAATTGCTCGTCCAGATCAAAATCCAAACGTAGAAGGTCAGAAACAAAATAATTGGGATACAAATAACGCTTTGTCAGAAGTCGATAATGGCCAGACATTTGATTATCAGTTTACAATTGCAATTAATGACAGATACACAGTAGACTCTTCACATGACACAGTTGTTATTAATGCAACTCAGATGGGAAATAATTCTATTTCTTATGCTGATATAAAAGATGGCTTGAAAGATGCAAGCCAATTTATGGTTGTTGCGAATTATTTCGAGCAATCCATGCATTTTGAGGGAAATTTTGCTGTAGATAAATTTAAAGGAAATGGAAACCCGGTTGGAGCACAGGGAACTGAAAAGAAAATTAATCTTACAATTAATATTGAAAAATCAGTTAATCCGGCAGCTGCAAAAACTTTTAACTTTAGAATAGTTGATGCAAACAAGAATAAAGTCGCAGATGTAACCATTACAACTGATGCTAACGGAGTTGGCTCTACCTCGTATACAATTAAGGATGCAAAAAGTGCATATGAAGTATATGAATTAGATGAAAAAGGAAATATTCTTGAAGATGGAGGAAAAATAGGAGACTATACAGTTTCTTATGATTATTCAGAAGGTTTAAAAGGCTTAATGAACTATGATACAACTTCATTTGCGAAAGTGATTGAAGGGGTTACAAGTTTAACTGCAAATAGCTCAAACAATTTATTTGTAACAACGTCAGAGGTGACGACCGATAAGGGGGCTGTTAAGAAGGTTACCGCAGCAGAATTCGATTCTCTGATTAACATTACTAATATTTTAACAACAGTATCTGGATTATCAAAGAAACTTGCTAAGGCGAAATCTACAGATTCAGCACAAGTTGTTTATTTAACCCCAAGTGATCTGAAACAGTACCGATTAAATCTTCCAGCAGTTAGAGATAATCAAGCTCTTGTGATCAATGTTATGATTCCAAGTGGCATGAATGAACTTGATGTTGCGACAGAAGTACTTTATGTTGGAAATGAAATAGTTGATGTTGCTGGTAAAAAAGAAAGCGAACTGGATCCGAATAGTAAAGGTCAACAAATTGCAAAAAGAACAATTTGGAACTTCGTAAATGAAGATGGAACTCCATATAAGGGATATGTGAAAGATACTGGAAAGAAGATGGGCGGATTTGCCCTTGTTCCAGAAGGCTCATATATGAATAATAATGGAATGTGTTCCATTTATGCTAAAAACGTTTATCAGGGCGGAGCCGAAATTCACAAAAATAGTTTCCCTGGTGATCAGGAAAAATCTGGAACTGTAAAGATTTCTAATAGAAAAGATACACCAGAAGAGACCAGTGTAAGTGTCAAGAAGGTATGGAATGACAGCAACAACCAGGACGGAATCCGCCCGGATTCCGTCACCGTACAGCTTTATGCAGACGGAAAAGCAAGCGGAGCCCCGGTAGACCTGAATGCGGCGAATAATTGGAGCCACACCTGGAGCGGACTTGCGAAGAAAGCAAATAAGACCGACATTAAATATACGGTGGACGAAGTGAGCGTACCGGCAGACTACACCAAGACGGTAAGCACAAACGAAGCGAAAACGGAATATGTGATCACCAATACCCATGTGACCGAGACAACAGAAGCAACGGTCAAGAAGGTATGGAACGACAGCAATGACCAGGACGGAAAACGCCCGGCAGAACTGACCGTGAACCTGATGAACGGAAACACGGTGGTACGGACGGTTACCCTGAATGCTGGAAATAACTGGACAGCGAAAGTGACCGGACTTGCGAAGAAGGCCAACGGAACCGATATCGCATACAGCTGGAGTGAGGGAAGCATGCCGACAGGCTACAGCCTGACTGATACTTCCGTGGATGGAACGGTAACCACCCTGACGAACACCTATGCACCGGAAGAAACAAGCGTAAGTGTAAGGAAGGTATGGACAGACAGCGACAACCAGGACGGAATCAGACCTGCAAGTGTGACAGTACAGCTTTATGCAGACGGAAAAGCAAGCGGAGCCCCGGTAGACCTGAATGCGGCGAATAATTGGAGCCACACCTGGACCAAACTTGCGAAGAAAGCAAACAAGACGGACATTGAATATACGGTGGACGAAGTGAGCGTACCAGAAGGTTATACCAAGACGGTAAGCGCAAATGAAGCCAAGACGGAATATGTGATCACCAATACCCATGTGACCGAGACAACAGAAGCAACGGTCAAGAAGGTATGGAACGACAGCAATGACCAGGACGGAAAACGCCCGGCAGAACTGACCGTGAACCTGATGAATGGAAATACAGTAGTGTCTACGGTAACCCTGAGTGAAGAGAACGGCTGGGAAGCAACTGTATCCAACCTGCCAAAGAAGGAAAACGGAACGGTCATCAGCTACAGCTGGAGCGAGGGAAGCATGCCGGAAGGCTACAGCCTTGAAGGAAGTGTGACAAGCGGAACCGTAACCACGCTGACTAATAAATATGCGCCGGAAGAGACCAGTGTAAGCGTAAGAAAAGTATGGACGGACAGTGACAACCAGGACGGAATCCGTCCAGACTCCATCACCGTACAGCTGAAAGCAGACGGTAAAGAGAGCGGAGAGCCGGTAGAGCTGAATGAGGCAAACAACTGGACCCATACCTGGAATGGTCTTGCGAAGAAGGCAAGCGGAACCGAGATTGAGTACAGTGTAGACGAAGTAAGCGTGCCGGGAGGCTATACTAAGACGGTAACAGCCAATGAAAACAAGACGGAGTATACGATCACAAATACCCATGAAACTGAGAAGACAGAAGCAACGGTCAAGAAGGTATGGAATGATAGCAACAACCAGGACGGAACCCGCCCGGTTGAACTGACCGTAAACCTGATGAATGGAAATGCAGTAGTGGATACTGTAACTTTGAAAGAAGCGAATGACTGGAGCGCAACTGTAGGGAATCTGGAAAAGAAGGCTGGTGGAAAAGATATCGAGTACACCTGGACAGAGGGAAGCATGCCAGAAGGCTACAAACTGACCGACACCAGAAAGAACGGAACTGTAACCACCCTGACTAACACCTACGCTCCGGAAAAAGTTTCCATCACTGGAATAAAGACCTGGAACGACGCGAATAATCAAGATGGCAAACGTCCAACCAGCATCAAGATCAGCCTTTTTGCAAATGGAAATGTAGTGAAGAGCCTTGATGTAACAGCAGCAACCAACTGGACGTATAGCTTCACAGACCTGCCGAAGTACGAAGCAGGAACTGAAATCAAGTACACAGTAGGAGAGGAAGCAGTTGCAGATTATGAGACTAAGGTAGAAGGCTACAACATCACCAACACTCATAAACCAGAAACCCTCGACATCACCGGAACCAAAACCTGGAACGATTCCAACAACCAGGATGGCAAACGTCCAAAGAGCATCACCGTCAACCTTCTTGCAAATGGCATAATTACAGACACCAAGACCGTAACAGCTGACGATAACTGGACCTACAGCTTCACCGATCTGCCGAAATATGCAAATGGTCAGGAAATTACCTACACGGTAAGCGAGCTTACCGTACCTGGTTATACAACAACTATTGATGATAATTACAACATCACCAACAGCTACACCCCAGGTGAGACCAGCGCGTCTGTAACCAAGATCTGGGATGATGCTGACAACCAGGATGGCATTCGTCCAGAGAGCATTACCGTAGCTCTCCTTGCAAATGGAACGCCAACTAACAAAACTGTTACTCTTACTGCTGCGAACAACTGGACACAGACGATAACTGGTCTTCCGGAAAAAGCAGATGGAGAGTATATCACCTACACCTGGACCGAGGTTAATGTTCCAGAAGGCTACAGCTTGACAGGAACTTCCAAGAACGAAACGGTAACCACTCTGACCAACACTCATACTCCAGAGCTTACTTCCATCACCGGAACCAAGACCTGGAAAGATGCAGATAATCAGGATGGAAAACGTCCAGAGAGCATTACCGTAAACCTTTTTGCAGACGGAACTAAGCTTAAGAGCCAGAGTGTAAGTGCTGATGCAGACGGAAACTGGAGCTACAGCTTCACAGACCTTCCGAAATATGCAAACGGACAGGAAATCACTTACACCGTAACTGAGGATGCAGTCGATGGCTACACAACCGAGAGTGATGGCTATAATTTCATTAACACTCATCAGCCAGAGACCACCGAGATTACCGGAACCAAGACCTGGAACGATGCAAACAACCAGGATGGCAAGCGTCCGGAAAGCATCACTGTAATCCTCCTTGCAAATGGCACAGAGAAAACTCGCCAGGCCGTAACTGCAGACGAAGCAGGAAACTGGACTTACACCTTCAAAGATCTGCCGAAATATGCAAACGGCCAGGAAATCACCTACACCGTAGCTGAGGAGGAAGTAACTGATTACACTACAACCTACGATGGCAGCAACATCACCAACAGCTACACTCCAGGAAAGACCAGTGCAACAGTAACCAAGATCTGGAACGACGCTGAAAATCAGGATGGAAAACGTCCGGAGAGCATTACCGTAAGTCTTCTTGCAGACGGTAAAGAAACCGGAAAGACCGTTACCCTGAGCGTCGAGAACAATTGGAAACAGACTATATCTGACCTTCCGGAAAAAGCAGACGGAAAAGCAATCGAGTACACCTGGACAGAGGAAACTCTCCCAGAAGGTTACGAACTTACCGACAACAGCAAGAACGGAACTGTAACTACTCTGACTAACACCTACGCTCCAGAAACAACTTCCATCACCGTAACCAAGACCTGGGATGACGCAGACAATCAGGATGGCAAGCGTCCAGAGAGCATTATCGTCAACCTTCTTGCAAACGGAGAGATCGTAGCAAGCCAGACTGTAAAAGCAGACGAAGCAGGAAACTGGACCTACACCTTTAAAGACCTGCCGAAATATGCAAATGGCAAGGAAATTACCTACACCGTAACCGAGGAAGCAGTGGAAGGTTATGAAACAAGTGTAGACGGATTTAACATCACCAACACTTACACAACCGAGACAACTGAGGTGAAGGGCTCCAAGACCTGGAACGATGCGGACAATCAGGATGGAAAACGTCCGGAGAGCATCACTGTAAGACTTCTTGCAAACGGCGAGGAGAAAGAC
Organism: Ruminococcus sp. 1001713B170207_170306_F1; assembly: GCF_015668065.1. Taxonomy (NCBI): domain Bacteria; kingdom Bacillati; phylum Bacillota; class Clostridia; order Eubacteriales; family Oscillospiraceae; genus Ruminococcus; species Ruminococcus sp. 1001713B170207_170306_F1. The sequence goes on from NZ_JADPEX010000021.1 coordinate 25,579, forward strand.
AGCCAGACCGTAACCGCAGACGAAAATGGAAACTGGACCTACAGCTTCGAAAAACTGCCGAAATATGAGGCTGGAAAAGAAATTGTATACACGGTAACCGAGGATGCAGTTGCAGATTACACAACTGAGATCACCGGCTACGATATCACCAATAGCTATGCACCAGAAAAGACCAGCGTCACAGTTACCAAGTCATGGGCTGATAACGATGACCGCGGCGGTCACAGACCGAAGGAAATCAAGGTTCAGCTGAAAGCCGATGGAGAAAACAGCGGCGAGGAAATTACCCTGAATGCAGAGAACAACTGGACCTACACATGGTCTGACCTTGACCAGAAGAAAGCCGGTAAGGACATTGCCTATACCGTAGAAGAGACTGGAAAAGCAGCTGGTTACATTTCCACAGTAACCGGAAATGCAGAAGAAGGCTTTATCATTACCAACACCATTACCTCCGTGAAGATCAGCAAGGTAGACATCACCGACCAGAAAGAACTGGCAGGTGCTCATATCCAGGTGATCGACAAGGATGGAAATGTAGTAGAAGAGTGGGATTCCACATGGGAAGCTCACGAAGTAACTGGCCTGAAGCCTGGCGAAACCTATACCCTTCGCGAGACTGTAGCACCAGAGAGATATACTTTGACCAGCGATACCACCTTTACCCTGAAAGAGGATGGAACCGTTAACAAAGATACTACCACAACAACCATATCAGATAATGGAACCCTTCTGGTAGAAGACAGCAGAACTTCTGTAAAAGTAAGCAAAGTAGATATTTCCGATGGGAAAGAGCTGGAAGGTGCTCACATCCAGATCATTGACCAGGATGGAAACGTAGTAGACGAGTGGGATTCCACCAAGGAAGCTCATGTTACCGAGAAACTGAAAACCGGTAAGATTTACACTCTTCGTGAGACTGTAGCTCCAGACGGATATTTACTTACAAGCGACACTACTTTTGTTCTGAAAGAAGACGGAACAGTAGATGCAGAAAAAACAACAGCTGTTTCCAAGGATGGTGTTTTACTTGTACAGGATAAACTGGCAACCTCAGCATCTATTGCAGTGACAAAGAAACTTACCTATATTGGTGAAGGTCTGGCAGCAAGAAATCAGACCTTCTATGTAGCCCTGTATTCTGATAAAGAATGCACACAGAGAGTTTCTGATGTGAAAGCTCTTGTATTCAAGAATGCAGATGCTTCCACCGTAGTATTCTCAGAGAATATTAAGGCAGGCAAGACATACTACATTGCAGAGTGTACACAGGATGGAACTTCTCAGACGATCGGCGCTCTTGCAGATGGAACTGTTTATGAAGCTGTATTTGGCAATGGTAACTCCACAACAGTAACCGAAGCCGATGGAACAACAACCGTTTCCTTTGAAAACGTGTTCAGCAGCTTCCCGCCAGATGGATTCTACAAACAGGGTCAGCTGACAATTACCAAGAAGGTTCTTGGTGCAGATGGAGGCACCAGAAACAGCAACGAGGTATTCTATGCAGGTATCTTTGATGATGCAGCTCATACACAGCTTTCCCAGCAGGTTGAGCAGAACATTATCAAGCTTGATATGGACGGTGGCTATGAAGTAAGTGAGATCATCAATGTTGGTCTTGCCCAGTCAGGAGCAAAGGTAACCCTGTATGTAACGGAAACTGATTCCAACGGAAAACCAATTGCAGGCTCCGAAGGCTTTGGATATAAAGTTACCGTAAGTGCAGATTCTGTTACATTTGATGAAACGAATATGACAGCAGAAGTTGTCATCACCAACCAGGAAGAAAGCACAGTAACAGAAACACCAACACCAACACCTACTCCTTCTTCCGATGGTGGAAATAGCGGTGGCTCCGAAGATCATTCCGGCGGCTACGGCGGAGGCAAATCACCGAAGACCGGAGATGATACCCCGATCGGAACTTATCTGATGCTTCTTCTTGCAGCTGCAATGCTTGCAGCCGAGACTGAAAGACGCCGCAGAAGAAACAAAAGACAGTAAAGCAAAACAAGGTTTCTGACCAGATCGGAACCATAACAAAGCAAGTACAAATGAAGGCGGTCCGCACACAAAGCGGATCGCCTTTTTGCAGGTGCCCCTTAGCTTCCTGCGCAATTAAGGAAACTACAGAACAGTCATGTGGTTCTGGTTTTGCAAAAAAGTAAAAAAACTTTCCTGAAAAGTGGAAAAACATCCCGAAGAAAGAGTTGACGAAACAGCCCTACTGGTATAATGAAGTCAAATTAAAGGATATTACATTTGGGAATGACTTTATAGATTTCAGGAGGTTTCCATTATGAGAAAGAATACATTAAAAAAAGCAATGGCAGTTATGATTTCAGCGACAATGCTGGTGACAGGATATACAGTAGTTTCCGCAGAAGGATTTACAGATGCGGAGGCACTTGCAGAGATGGATGCTTTTACTACAGGTGATGAAGCTGTATATGTGGAAGAAGTTCAGCTGGAAGCTGCACAGACTGAGGAGGTTCAGCCAGAGCAGACTCAGACAGAGGTTCAGCCGGAGGTTGCACAGACCGAGGAAGTTCAGGCAGAAGAATCTCAGGATGAGTTCCAGACCGGGGAATCTGCTGAAGAAGCCGCTTTTGTTGATGGATTCACAGATAGCTCTGCAGAAGCTGATCCAGCTGAGTTTACCGATGGAACCGGTGAAGTTGGAGATGCAGTAGAAACTACCGTAGATTCCGATTTCCGTTTCGAGAACGAAGAAGTCATTATCACTGCAAAAGTGTTTGATGAGACAGCTCTTCCAGAAAACGCTGAAATGAACGCTGTAAAGCTTGAAGCTGGCAGTGAGAAATATGAAGAAGCAAAACAGGCTTCCATCAGAGACCTTGGAACAACAGAAGACGACGAGTACACTTTCTACGACGTAACCTTTATCGCAGATGGTGTTGAGATCGAAGTTCCAGACGAAGCAGTCGTAATTAATATGGAATTCAAAAATGTTGCATCAGAGGAAAACGAAACCCAGAGCGCCCTCCACATCCAGAAGACAGAAGCTGGCGTAGTTGCCCAGGACGTAACCGCACAGTCCGCAGACGGAACACTGAAATCCGTAGGATTTAACTTCTAAAATTCAATAACCGCAAGCAGATACAGGACTTTCTGAGAAATCGGAAAGTCCTTTTTGTATAATCAAAATTTCATCTATGCTGCTCCCGCCACGCCCGCGGTGAAACCCCATACACATTTTTAAAAGCCCGGGAGAAGTGGAGGGCGTTTTCGTAGCCTACGGCAGAGCCGATATCTCCTATAGATAATGTGGTCAGCTTCAGCAATTCCGCCGCTTTTGTCATGCGGTAATGAATGAGAAATTCCTGTGGAGAGCGTCCTGTGCTGGTGCGGAAAATTCGTCCCAGATAGCTTCTGTTAATACCGCATACAGCTGCCACATCCTCAATAGAAATATCATTCTGGAAGTTCTGTTCGATATAATTTATTGCCTCTTTTATATAATAATCACTCATTTTACTGGTGGCGGCAGGCTGCGGTCTGGCAACAGATTGCGCAAGCAGATCCGCAAAAAGATAGAAATGTCCCATCAGATGAAAAGGAGATTGCTCTGAATTCTGAGAAATGTAAATCAGTTCATCCACCATCTTTTTTCGTGCCTCCCTGGAGTGGGCCATATAGACTGGCGCATCCTTGGAAAAACCACAAACGTTGAGGATTTCTGTGGTACGCAGCCCGTCAAACTCCACCCAGACGTATTCCCATGGTACCTGAATATCTGCCACATAAGTGGTGATCTGTCCTGGAAAAATCATAAATCCCTGTCCGCTCCGAACCTGATAATTTACATTCTGCCCCTTGGAATTCGTGGCCATCAGTGTGCCTGTTCCGGAAAGAACATAGTGAAAAAGATAGTGATTCCGCGTTGCCGGACCAAATAAATGTCCGGGAGTACACTTCTCATGTCCATATTGGTAAAGGCATAGATCAATGAAAGTTTCGCTCGGAAAAATGTGAAAGTTGTTATCCATATCCGGAATCCTCCTGTTACATTTGCTGACAATATATCATAATGCGATAATATATTTCATTATACCATAAAAAACCATCATAAAGGCATAAAATAAGAAAAATTAAGCTATTTAAGTGTTGATTTTGGTATGCTATACTTAATACATCATAAAAAAAGGAGGCCCCACTCATGGCAATCACCTTCAACGAAACAACCCGGATCTTTACCCTCACCACTGCCCACACTACCTATCAGATGCAGGCGGATGCTCAAGGGTACCTTTTGCACCTGTATTATGGTGCCAGAACTGCAGGAGAAATGGACTATCTTCTGAATTATGGAGACCGTGGCTTTTCTGGAAATCCGAATTCAGCAGGCAGCGACAGAACCTATTCTCTGGATGCATTGCCACAGGAATATCCATCACTTGGCACAGGAGATTTCCGAAATTATGCGTTAAATATAGAGAATGCAGATGGTTCCCAGTGCTGCAATCTGGTTTACATAACACATGAAATTGCGGCTGGAAAATACACTCTGAAAGGTCTTCCATTCGTCCGTGCAGAAGAAAATGAAGCGGAAACTTTGAAGATTATACTGGAAGATCCTGTTACAAAAGTAGAGCTTCATCTGCTCTACGGAGTACTGGAAAAAGAAGATATTATCACCAGAAGTGTGATAATTAAGAATGCTGGAAAAGCCCCTGTAACAGTAAAAAAAGCCCAGTCTGCATGCCTGGATTTCCTTCACGGAGACTATGATCTGATCAAATTTTATGGCAGACATGCTATGGAAAGAAACATGGAAAGAATGCCGGTTTCCCATGAAAGCACCCGAATTGGCAGCCGCCGTGGAACCTCCAGCCACCAGTATAATCCAGGGGTAATCCTTGCAGGAAAAAACACAAATGAAGACAGCGGAAGCTGCTACGGAATGCTGTTTGTATACAGTGGAAACTTCCTTGTAGAAGCAGAAAAGGACCAGTATGATCAGACCAGAATCCAGATGGGTCTGACTGATGAACTGTTTGCATATTCCCTGGAAGCCGGAGCTGAATTTACCGCGCCAGAGGTTATTTTATCCTACACAAACAAAGGTCTTTCCAGGCTTTCCCAGCAGTACCATCACTGCATTATGAATCATATCTGCCAGGGAAAATACGTCCATGCAAATCGTCCTGTCCTGATCAACAGCTGGGAAGCCGCATATTTTGATTTCACCGGAGACACCATCGTAGAGCTTGCAAAGGAGGCAAAAGCGCTTGGAATCGATATGGTGGTTATGGATGATGGATGGTTCGGAAAGCGAAATGACGACAATTCTTCTCTCGGCGACTGGTATGTGAACGAGGAAAAATTAGGCGGAACTCTGACGAAATTAATCGAAAGAGTAAACGCAGAAGGCGTGAAATTCGGTATCTGGATTGAGCCTGAAATGGTCAGTGAGGACAGTGATCTTTACAGGGAACATCCGGACTGGGCAATCACAATTCCAGGCCGCAAGCCTGTCCGTTCCAGAAACCAGCTGGTCCTTGATTTTTCCAGAAAAGAAGTACGTGATGAGATATTTAAACGCATCTGCGCAGTTCTGGATCAGGGAAATGTGGAGTACATTAAATGGGATATGAACCGCAGCCTGGCAGATATTTATGCACCAAACGTGACTTATGATTATGTTCTTGGGGTGTACGATTTCCTGGAAAAACTTACGAACCGTTATCCGGATATTCTTATTGAAGGCTGCAGCGGAGGCGGCGGAAGATTTGATGCCGGAATGCTGTATTATACCCCTCAGATCTGGTGCAGTGACAACACAGATGCTATTAACCGTACACGGATTCAATATGGAACTTCCTTCTTTTATCCGGTAGCAGCAATGGGTTCACATGTGTCAGCAGTGCCAAACCATCAGACCGGAAGAGTGACCAGTATGCATACAAGAGGCGTTGCAGCTATGTCTGGAACCTTTGGCTATGAACTGAATCCCGCACTTTTAAATGCAAAGGAAAAAGCAGAAATCCGTGCCCAGCTTGCCCAATACAGGGAGTATCAGGAATTGATCCGTGAAGGAGATTATTACCGTCTTTCCAATCCTTTCCAGGATAATTTTGCGGCCTGGATGGTGGTATCAGATGACAGATCCAAGGCACTGGTAAGTGTGATAAGACTTACAGCAGAAGCCAATCCGCCGGCAGCATACGTTACCTTAAAAGGAATGGAAGAGGATGCTTTTTATCGGGAAAAAACTACCGGAAAAGTATATCCGGGAGCTGCACTTATGGAGGCTGGAATACTGCTTCCTGCTGCGGTGAGCGAATATGAAGCATACCAGATAGCACTGGAGCGTGTTTGAAAAATCATTCCCGCAATCTGCACCCCCCACTTTGCGGTATATTTTACCCGAACCTTTTCATAGTCGTTAAGTTAATTTTACCATTCTTTTGTGAAGAAAAAAGGAGAAAAGGTTTATAAACTGGAAAGATTGTTTTTTTATATATTCTGAGATATACTTGCAGTATTCGTAGACGGAACAGGGTGTGATTGCAATGGTTTCAATGATTCCTTTCGGGCTTCTTGCCGGGGTTGTGGGGGGACGGGAGGTTCGGATTACAGAGATTGATGAGAGTGGATTTTGTTTTCGGACAATAGAAGAAAATATCTCTGATTCAGAAGCTTTGAAGGTGTGCTTTTATGACATAAAGAATGGGCGTTATCGTGAATTGGAGATTCCAGAATACGATATACAAAGGTTTGATATGGTGGACGCAGAACTCTCCGGATTTTATGTGAAATATAAGGTGACGGTGAAGCAGAAAGCGTATGCGGAGGCGGTTCAGAGGCTTCTTTATCAGTATAATCACTACATTCATCTGAAGCTGGAAGAGGACGACAGCGCGTTGGCGAAAAGCCTGACAGGGTATCCGGGGGAACTGGATGAGGTCAAGCGTGGCAGTCTGGAAGAGCAGGTGGGAATATGGCGGAGAGAGCTTACGCCAGATGGATTGGAGTCCGCTTATAATGGGAAACGTATAGATTTAACTGATAATTGTTCTCAGTACGGAACTGGCTTTAAGCCTGGGTATAAGTGCCAGGTACCGCTTGAATCAGGTGTTACGGAGCTGGCGCTGGAGATAGATCGCCCGGAATTGTATCAGGAATATTTGAATAGTTCCCTGACAGAATTTTCCAAAAAGTATGCCGGAAAATGTATCGGTATCTGCGGCAGCATTATTCTGGAACATAGAGTACCGGATCACCTTTATATTGGAAATCAGTTCTGTCATCTTCTGTTTCCGGAACGTAAATTGTTGTTTGAAATAATAGAAAAAGCAGCGGCAGAACAGGTGAAAATCACACTTGTTTTTTCTTATATCCGGGAATATATGCTGGATTATATAACAGAATTGCTTGATGAAATTAACTGGTGGTGTGAAGAAAAAGGGCAGGCTGTAGAGATTGTTGTAAATGACTGGGGAATGGCCTCTTTAGTAAAAAAAGGCAGAAGGAATCTGATTCCCAGCCTTGGAATTTTGTTAAATAAACGCAGAAAAGACCCTCGGATTTCGTTCAAAAAAGGAGAACAGAAATGGTTTGAGAGGAACAGCCTGAATGCTGGATTTTACCGTGATTTTCTGGAAAGAGAATATGGAATCCAACGCTTTGAATGGGAATCCTGCGGTTACGAACAGCAGATTCCACCTGGAAAAAACAGCTTGCATATTCCGTTCTATCAGACCAATACATCACAGTATTGTCCTCTTGGTGCAGTATGTGAAACAGGCGAGAGAGGACGACAAAAGCTTGCAAAAAAATGCCCGGGATATTGTACGGAATATGCACTTTTGTATCCGGAACATTTGCATATGATAGGGCGGTATAATTCGTTGTTTGGGATTGATATGAGGATATTGAAAGAGGAAGAAATACTGAAGAATTATATCCAAAACGGTGTGGACCGGGTTGTAATAAGAGCATGGTAATGCCACCGGCAGGTGACATACCCGTGTTGAGGCAGATGCGATATTTTATTCAGGATGAAGTACATGGCTGCTCAAGGCTGGAATTTATGGAGATAAGTGATGAAAATAGTAGCAGGATTAGGCTCGATAGATGAATATATAAAGTTCGCGGAGGCTGGTGCAGATGAATTTTTCTGTGGTTATGTTCCTTATTCTTGGTCCAAAAAATACGGAACGGTATTGCCCCTGAACCGCAGGGAAGTACTTTGTTATAACGTACAGCTTGGCGCATTCAGTGAGCTGGAAATCCTGTCTGGGATGATGAAAAAGTACGAAAAACCAGTCCATCTTACATTCAATTCCCTGTATTATATCCCGGAACAATATCCGGAAATTGCCGGGATCATAAGCCAGTGTATGAAAATTGGTTTTCACAGTTATATTATTGCAGAACCGGCGTTGATAGTATATTTACGTGAAAATGGTATAAACTGCGAAATCCATCTCAGTGGAGAATGTGGAGAAATTAACAGCCAGATGGTGGCTTCATTGGGAAAACTGGGATTGAAACGTGTGATTTTTCACAGGAAAAATACATTCGAAGATATGAAAGCGGTTGTTGATAAATGTGGAAAAAAGGATGGGACAGAAGGAATCCCGGAATTTGAGGCTTTTGTATTGAATGAAATGTGCCAGTTTACAGGTGCATTTTGTAATTCTTTGCATTGCGATGAGATGGGGTATCTTTGTAAAGTGCCCTATCAGATCGGAACCTTAAAAACAGGGAATGCCGGTTCTGAAATCTTCAATCAGAAAATAAACGGAGGGCATTTGCTGCCAGACGGCTTTGTTCCTGATGATTTTCACAGTTTACATGATTTTTCCTATGATTCTGCGGGTTATCTTTGCGGTGAAACTGGCTGTGGTCTATGTGCACTTTATCAGTTAAAGCAAGCCGGAATTACGCACTTGAAGCTGGTTGGCCGTGGAAATTATACGGATTACATGGAAAAAGATATTCGAAATCTTCGAATGGCGTTGAATATATTGAGAGAATCCGTTGACGAAATGGAATTCCGGCGAAAATTGAAATTGCAGATTTTTCCCAGAGGGTGCAGCAGGAATTGCTATTACCGGTAATCAGGCAGCGCAGGCTCCGGAGTGTGTCTGAAAAATCATTCCCACAAATTGTGGTGCACATCTTGCAGAAAGCCTTTTTCAGACACGCTCTGGATTCTGTGCTGCCTTGAAAAATTTATCTGGTTGTTTTTTTATCCGATGGGCTCGAAATCTGCAGCTCCATGTTTGCACAGCGGGCAGATGAAGTCATCCGGGAGCTCGTCACCTTCGTAGATGTAGCCGCATACTTTGCAGACGAAGCCTTTTTTGCCATCGGTTTCTGGCTTCGGTTTTACATTTTTCTGATAGTAGGTGTAAGTCATGGTGTCAAGATCGTTCATGACGCGGGCTTCGGTGACGCTGCAGATGAACATTCCATGGGTACCAAGGTCTACATATTGTTCAACCTTCAGAGACATAAATGCATTAATATATTTGTCCAGGAATACCAGTCCATTATCGGAACGGTAGACCTTCTGACCTGCAAATTTATCTACGCTGCGTCCGGTCTGGAAACCAAACTGCTGGAATACAGAGAACGGTGCATCTACAGACAGGCAGTTTACGTTGAGAACTCCAGTCTGTTTGATCACATGGTGGGAGTAATTTGCCTTATTGATATTTACCGCAATACGGTTTGGAGTATCAGTGAGCTGGGTCACAGTGTTGACGATCAGTCCGTTGTCTTTTTTGCCGTCATTGGAGGTAACTACATAAAGACCGTATCCGATTCTGAAAAGGGCTGTCATGTCATTTTTGTTTGCCAGCTCATCATTCTGGGCAATGTATTCTTTGCAGAGCTCGCTTGCCATAGCTTCCAGCTGATCCTTGTTTTCCTGGTTTACTGCGGAAAGCACTTTTACAGTAGTGTCCAGCCAGTTGATCTTCTTGCAGCCAGAAAGCATTTCTTTCATAACTTTTGCTGCCAGAGGTGCCCAGGAACCATTTTCGATAATACCCACTGTGCGGTTCTGGAAGTTGTGCTCGGTCAGACGGGTGATATAGTCGTGCATGAACGGATAAATACTTGCATTATAGGTTGTGGTAGCAAGAACCAGCTTACTGTAGCGGAATGCGTCGGACAGAGCCTGTGACATGTCATCTCTTGCAAGATCATATACAACAACTTTGGGACATCCCTTGCTGCGAAGCTTGTCAGCCAGCAGCTCTACAGCCGCTTTTGTATGACCGTATACAGATGTGTAGGCAATGACAATTCCTTCTGTCTCTGGTGTGTAAGAGGACCATGTATCGTAAAGACCAATGTAATGTCCAAGGTTTTCTGTAAGAACAGGTCCGTGAAGAGGGCAAATGATCTGGATATCCAGGCCTGCGGCAACTTTCAGTAATTTCTGAACCTGTGGTCCGTATTTTCCAACGATGCCAATAAAGTATCTGCGAGCTTCATCGTCCCAATCTTCTTCTACATCCAGTGCGCCGAATTTTCCGAAGCCATCTGCGGAGAAAAGTACTTTATCGGTGCTGTCATAGGTTACCATAACTTCTGGCCAGTGCACCATGGGAGCGAAAACAAAGGTCAGGTTGTGGTTTCCAAGGTTGAGGGTGCCGCCATTTGTAACCTCCAGCTTCTGTCCTTCCAGGTCGAGACCGAAGAAGTTCTGGATCATAGTGAAGGTTTTTGCGTTGGCTACGATGGTGGTTTCCGGATAAACCTTCAGGAAGTTTGCCACATTTGCTGCGTGGTCCGGCTCCATGTGCTGTACGATCAGGTAGTCCGGCTTGCGACCTTCCAGAATGCGGTCCAGATTATCCAGCCATTCGTGAGTGAAATTTGCATCTACAGTATCCATGACTGCGATTTTTTCATCCAGGATCACATAGGAATTATATGTCATACCGTTCGGTACTTTGTACTGACCTTCGAAAAGATCAATCTGATGGTCGTTTACGCCTGCGTAGCGGATGGTGTCTGTAATTTTCATAGAGGTTCGTCTCCTTTTTATGAGATATTGTTATTGATGTAATTGTTTGTGATTTTTGAGGGAACTATGTATTTTTTACTGCTTTGTTATTTCTTTAACATGGCTTTAGTATAACCAAATTTTGAAATAAAGTCTGTTGCAAATACAACAAAATGGTGTAAGATATAAGAAATTATTTTTTGAACATGTTCTGGATAAATTGATAGAAAGGGATTGTAGAAATGACACCAGTGACACTTTTTTCATACATAACTCCTGAAGAACAGGAACGTATGCGCATCTGTTTCGATATGCATGAAGCAGTCTATCGGAATAATGAGACTGTGATGGAATATTCCAGTTCCATGAAAAAAATAGGTTTGATCCTGGAAGGTCAGGCAGTTCTTTATTGCATTGATGAAGATGGAAATCAATATATGATAGATAACCTGAAAAAGGATAGTGTTTTCGGCGAACCATTCCTTTTACCTGAAGAATCCCAGCACTATTATGTCTGTGCAAAATCCGAAACAAGAGTGCTGTTTATCGCCTATGAGCATGTGATTAAACGCTGCGAAAATGCCTGTAAATTCCATAGCCAGCTGGTAAGCAACCTGCTTCAGATGATTGCCCTGCGCGCCAGCCAGCAGGCCAGTCGGATTTATGTGCTGTCAAGAAACAGCATCCGAAAGAAGATCATGACCTATTTAAATTCCATTGCCGCAGAAAAACAGACGAAAACTGTTATTTTGCCCATGTCCTACACCACTCTTGCCGAATACCTTAGTGTAGACCGCAGTGCCATGATGCGGGAGCTGAAGAACTTGGCAGACGAGGGGATTATAGAACGGGATGGGAAGAAATTGCGGATTTTGGATTGAAAATAGAGTGGATATATATTTTTTTATCAGTAAACGGTAACATTCTGATGGAAAATATAGTTGACGAGAAGAAGCTTGTACAACATAATAATAGAAGTATAGATGCTGTCATCTGAAAAGGTTTGTGGGTGGCGGCATGAGGGAGAACAAACAAATTGGAGGTTTTTACATGAAAGTACTAAATTACGGTTCATTAAACGTAGACTACGTGTATTCCGTAGATCACATCATTGTAGGCGGTGAAACCCAGCATTCTTCCAAGCTGGAAGTTTTCAGCGGGGGAAAAGGCTTGAACCAGTCTATTGCACTGGCGAAGGCTGGGGTGCCGGTTTATCATGCGGGAATCGTGGGAACAGATGGAGATATTCTGTTGGATGCTTGTAAGGAAGCTGGTGTAAACACCAAATATATCCGCAGACTTCCGGTAAAGGGTGGTCATACCATGATCCAGGTGGACAAAAATGCCCAGAACTGCATCATTTTATACGGTGGAACCAACCAGATGCAGACAAAGGAATTTGTAGATGAGGTTCTTGCTGATTTTGGAGAGGGAGACTATCTGATCCTGCAGAATGAGATTAATATGCTGGACTACATTATTGACCAGGCTTATGAGAAAAAGATGAAGATTGTTATGAATCCGTCACCTTTTGATGACAAGCTGAGCACCTGTGATCTCAGTAAGGTTTATCTGTTTCTCGTAAACGAAATTGAAGGTGAACAGATCACTGGCTGCAAGGATAAAGATCAGATCCTGGATGCCATGGCTGCGAAATTTCCTAATGCACGTTTCGTGCTTACACTTGGAAGTGACGGCGCTGTTTATTACGATGGAAAAGAAAAAGTTTTCCAGGATATTTTCAAGGTAAAAGCTGTGGATACCACAGCAGCTGGTGATACATTTACAGGATATTTCATTGCAGCAGTCATCGAGGGCAGATCCATCCAGGAGGCGCTGAGAATGGCTGCAAAGGCCTCCTCCATTGCTGTTTCAAGACCAGGCGCTACACCGTCCATTCCGAGAGCGGATGAAGTGAAGAAAGATCTGGGAATGTTGTAGATTTCAAATTACATAAGCGTGTATCTGTGTGTGGCAGTCACCAAAGTCCATGTTTGCATGAGACCTTGGTGACTGCCTTATTTTTGCAGAGAACAGGTCTTATTCACCAGAGCTGTTGCCTGGCTCTGGATAGTCTTGGCAACCGTCTCCATAACGCGCAAAATTTATATTATGTTTTACATACTGCTTATAAATGTTTATATAAACGTTTACATAAATGCACTAATGGATGGTTGGGAATACATAGATTTTATAGTAAAAACTTACTAAAATCACAATAAAAACCTTGTGCATTCATACAAAATAGCACATAAAACTAAAAAGATTATTGAAATATTTATGCAAATGTTTATAATCAAATTATCAACAGTTCGGAGAGAAAACCGAACAAAAACAGATCTTAATTATATTTCAAGGAGGACGTATTTATGAAAGCAAGAAAAGCAATGGCATTGGCTATGACAGCAGCGATGGTTGGAGGTTTAATGACAGTTCCGGTAATGGCTGAAGAGAATGCAGAATTACTTCCAGGCGGCGGAAGCAAGATCATTTACTGTATCACACCTTCCACATCTAACCCATTCTTCAACACAGAGCAGGTAATTGCGAAAGAAAAAGCTGAAGAACTTGGCTACGAAGTAAAATGTGCTTCCCACGATGACGACGCTGCTACACAGCTTGAGCTTTTCGAAGCAGCTATCAACGATGGCGCAGCAGCAATCATTTGCGATAACGCTGGTGCAGATGCTTCCATCGAAGCAGTTCAGAAAGCATATGACGCTGGAATCCCGACTTTCCTTATCGACCGTGAGATCAACCAGTCCGGACTTGCAGTAGCACAGATCGTTGCAGATAACGCACAGGGTGCAGCAGCAATCGCAGAAGTATGGGTTGAGGCTATGAACTACGAAGGCAAATACGCAGAGCTCCTTGGACTTGAATCCGATACAAACTGCCAGGTTCGTTCTGATAACTACCATTCTGTAATTGATGAGTATGAGGATCTTGAGATGGTAGCTCAGCAGTCCGCTAACTGGGATCAGACAGAAGCTTATGAGAAGACAGAAGCAATCCTTCAGTCCAATCCAGAGATCACCGGTATTATCTGCGGTAATGACACAATGGCATGTGGTGCTGTTCAGGCTTGCCTGGATGCAGGACGTAACGACATTAAGATCATCGGTCTTGACGGATCTGACGAAGCAAACGCTTACATCAAATCTGGTGACATGGTTGGTACCGCTCTTCAGCAGATCGCTCTGATCACTGAGATGGCAGTTGAGCAGGCAGACGCTTACCTTAACGGTACAGCTCCGGAAGAAGAGAAACAGCTTGTTCCTTGTGTAGCAATCACAGCTGACAACACAGATTGCCTGAACGCATTTGTTTACACAGAACCAGAAGCTAAATAATCTGGCTGCCAGGAAACAGATTTTTATAAAAAATGAACGAGTGTTTGAAAAATTATTCGCACAATCTGCATGCCCCGCTTTGTGGTATATTTTGCAGAAAGTCTTTTTAAACACGCTTTGGAAGGCGGTGCGCCAGCGCCGCCTTTTATAATAGAAAGCAGGGAGAGATGATTATGAAAAGCAGAAGAATTTTGGCAGTTCTGGCCGCATGTATAGCAGTAACCTTTACCGGCTGTGGTGTTGTAACTGTAGTACCCATTGGCGAAGAAGCTTCTTATACAGGAAAACAGGAATTTGATTCCGCAGCAGAGTCCCAGGGTGACTGGGGAGCCGTTGTAGCGGACATTTCCGACAAGGCACAGGATCTTTCTGAATTATTAAATGGTGATGGCATTACAGAAACAATTGCAGTAAAAGGCACAGGAAAAATCAAAGAATACAATACAGACACCCCGAAACATTATCTGATAGTAGAACTGGATGGATATACCGGAACTACAGAGGTTCAGGTCCGGACAGATGGACCGAACTCCAGTACCGCCATCCGTGACCTTCAGTCTCTGAAGAATTTTGAAAGCTTTACCAACCAGACGGAATGGTCAAGCTATGGAAAAGAACTGAACAAGCAGGCGCTTGCACAGGTAATTGACCCACTTGGAATCGACGAAAATGTAGTTGGCAAGACTGTTACATTTACAGGCGGCGCAGAAGCCGGTACAGATGCAGTATCTGTTACAGCAGTTGAGCTGACGATTGAATAAAAGGAGGAAGCATTATGTTTGATGATCCGAATGTTGTTCTCCATTGTGAAAAAATTGATAAAATTTATCCCGGAACCAAAGCTCTGGATCAGGTTTCCTTCGATCTTCTGAAAGGAAAGGTAAACGTTCTGATCGGTGAGAACGGTGCCGGAAAATCCACCCTGATGAAGATGATCGCCGGAATCGAGCAGCCTTCAGCAGGTAAGATGTACATGGACGGCCAGGAGGTTTACTTCAAGGATACCAATGCAGCCCGTGCAAAAGGTATCGGAATCATCCACCAGGAGCTTTCTCTTTTCCCGAATATGACAGTTTACCAGAATATTTTTATGGGACATGAGAAAAAGAAAGGCTTTTTCCTGGATGACAAGGCCCATTCAGAGGGTGCGAAAAAAATCCTGCAGCGTCTGGAACATGAAATTCCACCGGAAACCATGGTCGGAGACCTTCGTGTAGGACAGCAGCAGATGGTGGAAATTGCACGAAACCTGAACCAGGATGACTTACGTGTTCTGATCATGGATGAGCCTACGTCCTCTCTTTCTGCAGCAGAGGTTAAGGTACTTTTTAAGATTATGAGAGAGCTTCTGGAAGCCGGAATTTCCATCGTATATATTTCCCATCGTCTGGAAGAAATCATGGAGATTGGCGATCACGTTACCATTCTTCGTGATGGAAAATACGTTGCAGATGCTGATGTAAAGGACATTGAGCTCAGCTGGATCGTAGAGAATATGGTTGGAAAGAACACCCAGTATCACCGTTTTGAGAGAAGCATTGACCTTTCCAAACAGCCGAAGGTGCTGGAAATTAAGGATATGTGCCTTCCGAAAAAAGGCGGCGGCTGGACTCTTGACCACGTAAGCCTGGATCTGAAAAAGGGCGAGGTCCTTGGTGTTTACGGACTTCTGGGAGCTGGACGAAGCGAGCTGTTTGAGTGTCTGATGGGACTTCATCCGGAGCACACCGGTGATGTACTCTATGAGGGCAAAAAGCTAAATATCAAAGATGTTGCCGCCCAGATCAAAAACGGTTTTGCTCTTGTACCTGAGGATCGTCAGAGCCAGGGTCTGATCCAGACTCTTGATATTGGCAAGAATACCGCTATTTCTTCTATGAAAGATTATGTAAAAGGTCTGTTCCTTGACGAGAAAGCAGAGAATGCGGCAGTTGACGAGCAGATCAAGGATATCCATATTAAAGTGGCGGACAAGAGACTTCCAATCCTGTCACTGTCCGGTGGAAACCAGCAGAAGGTTGTAATCGGCAAAGGACTTTTGACCAAGCCGAAGATCTTACTTCTGGATGAGCCTTCCCGTGGTATTGATATCGGTGCGAAGACTGAGGTCTTTGAGATCATTCACGACCTTGCGGAAAAAGGACTTTCCATTATCGTTATCTCATCTGAGCTGAAAGAGATCATGGCAATCGCAGACAGGATCGTTGTATTGTCAAATGGCAAAAAGACCGGCGAGCTGACCGGAGATGAGATCACAGAAGACACACTTGTACGTACATCTTATGCCGGACTTGGAACCGGAAGAAATGCGTAAGCCGGGGAGGAGCAGAACAATGAATAACAAAAAATCAAATAATAATCAGTTGTTAATGACACTGTTAAAAGGACGTACCTTTATTGTACTGGTACTCCTGGTCATCTTTTTTACCATTGTAAAAGGAACCACATTCCTGTCAGCATCTACACTGACCATGGTTGCCAAGCACGTAGCCCTGTATGGAATCCTTGCACTTGGTATGACCTTCGTAATCATTACCGGCGGTATTGACCTTTCCGTTGGTTCTGTAGTCGGACTTGTTGGTATGCTTGCCGGTGGTATGATCCAGGAAGGTATTACACTGAAATTTGCAGGTGTAACCCTTTACTTCAGCGTTCCGGTAATCATTATTACCATGCTGGTTGTTGGATGCATCATCGGTGCAGTTAACGGTCTTATTGTAACAAAATTAGGTGTAGCACCATTTATCGCTACCCTTGGTACCATGTATATCTGCCGTGGTTTTGCAAACCTTCGTTCCAACGGTGCAACATTCTCTGATATCAAGGGCTATGACGGACTTGGCAACACAGGCTTCAAGATCCTTGGAAGCAATATTGCCGGCATTCCTACCGGTGTTTATATTTTCGCAGTGCTTGCAATTATTTCCGTTATCATCCTGAAGAAGCTTCCATTTGGATGGTATGTACTTGCAGTCGGCGGCAACGAGAAATCTGCCCGTCTTTCCGGTATCAAAGCAGACAAGATCAAAATTATCGTTTACATGATCTCCGGCTTCTGTGCAGCATGGGTTGGTATGATCAATACCGCACAGCTTTCCGCAGCACATCCTGCATCTGGCGATGGCTGGGAAATGAACGCCATCGCAGCTACCGTACTTGGCGGTACTTCCATGAGCGGTGGTTCCGGAACCATTATCGGAACTGTAGTCGGTGCATTTGTTATCGGTGTTATCAATGATGGTATGACAATGTGTGGTGTATCCGAGTTCTGGCAGAAGGTTATCCGTGGTCTGGTTATCATCCTTGCAGTTGTAATTGACCAGACACAGAGAAATCTTCAGGCGAAGATGGCACTTCAGGCAAGAAACGAGAATAAATAATCGAAGCGTGTTACTGGTCACGGAGTGAACAGTAACCAAAACCTTTCTTAATGTTAAAATAATTTGAAAAGTTGAAAAAAATCCGAAAAAGATTTATAGTAATAATCAGAGATGCAGGAGGAATAGCATGAAAAAATCAGGGATTTTAAATGCCCAGCTGATCCGTTGTATCGCAGAGCTGGGACATAAAGATCTGTTTATGATCGGTGATGCAGGAATGCCCATTCCAAAGGGCGTGGAGATTGTAGACCTGGTTGTATGCGGAGGGGTTCCCACCTTTAAACAGGTGATGGATGCAGTGCTGGCGGAGACAGAAGTGGAAGCCTACACCATTGCAAATGAGATTGAGGAAAAAAATCCGGAGCTTCTTGCATATATTCAGCAGAGCCTTCCTGAGGCAGAGGAGAGCAGAATTGACCACGTAGATCTGAAAAAGATGTCTGCACAGTGCAAATTTGCAATCCGTACAGGTGAGTTTACACCTTATCCGAACATAATTTTAAGAGCGGGAGTTGCGTTCCCGGCATAAAATGATCAGAGAAGACGCTGCGAATAACAGGTGATAGCTTGTTTTTGCAGCGTCTTTTTTCACAGATGTATGGCATTATTTTACCGACAGAGGAGGAACTAAAATGAAAGTGAGTGTGAGAAAAATCAGTGAGATCACAGGATTTTCTCCGGCAACTGTTTCAAATGCACTAAACTACAAAAAAGGCGTGAATGCTGAGACATCTGCGAAGATTTTTAAAGTGGCGCAGGATCTTGGGTATTTTGAGGAAAATCATATCCGTAAAATAAAATTTGTCATGTTTAAGCGGGATGGTGCTGTGGTTGAGGATTCTCCCTTTTTTATCCAGCTGATTTCCGGGGTGGAACAGGAATGCCGCGCCTGTGGAATGGAAATGCAGATGTGCAATCTGGACAAAAGAGATCCTGGATATCAGGAACAGGCGAAGTGGATCATGAATGACAAGGCGTCGGCCGTGATCCTTCTGGGAACAGAGATGGTAGATGCGGACATTGACCTGATCCGCGGAATGACCTGTCCGTTTATTGTGATTGATTACTGGAAAGAGGATATGAGCTTTGATGCCATGCTGATCAATAATGCAGATTCTGCGCGTATGGCTACAGAGTATCTCATTGCCAATGGGCATAAAGAGATTGGTTATCTGCGGGGAGATTTCAGAATCAAACCTTTCCGGTCTCGTTTTGCAGGATATCAGACAGCACTGCAAAAGGCGGGACTTCCCCTGAGTAAGGACTATATTTTTACAATGGCAACTACCATCGACGGTGCTTACGAGAATATGAAACGGTTTTTGTCTGAGAAGGTGAAGCTGCCTACAGCTTTCTTCGCAGACAACGATATGATCGCGCTGGGGGCTATGAAGGCTATGGCAGAGTTTGGAATCCGGATTCCGGAGGACATATCTATTGTGGGATTTGACGACCTTACTTTTTCCTCAATTTCTTATCCGCCTCTGACCACACTCCGGGTGCCGAAGCAGGAGATGGGAAGAGCCGTTGTAAGGCGGTTGCGGAATATTCTGAAAGATAATGACGGGATTAAGATCAAGATGCAGATGTGTACGCAGTTTATTGAGAGGGAAAGCGTGAAGAAGATATAAGAGGTACACAGTTGGGCAACTGATATTCCACGCAGGTCGGTGCAACGCTCCGGTGAACTAACGGTCAACTCTGGCTAAGACGTTCGGGAAAGCCCTCACGCCTAAGTCTATGCAGGTTGTGGATTTTACCTACGCTAAGAGCGCACCTAAAATGACATGCTTAGGAATAGCAGTTGCCCAACTGCTGTGTATTGGCGGAAACTGGATGGAATCCAAGTTTTACTTTACATTAATTTTTAATTGCCTTCATAATTGCGTCATACAGCTCGTCATATGTTTCATAAGCCGGAATCTCCGGATATTCAGCCTTGATCGCATCCGTGCTCTTGAACAGGAATCCTGCTTTACTTGCCTGGATCATGCCAAGGTCGTTGTGGCTGTCACCGCTGGCAATGGTGTCGTAGCCAATGGACTGCAGGGCTTTCACAGTGGTGTATTTGGACTTTTCGCAGCGCATTTTGAAATCAGTAATTTCGCCATTTTCGCCCACTACCAGTGTGTTGCAGAAGATGGTAGGATAGCCCAGCTTTTTCATAAGAGGACCTGCGAACTGGGAAAAAGTGTCACTGAGGATGATAACCTGGGTCTGTGCTCTTAATTTGTCCAGAAATTCCCTGGCGCCTGGAAGCGGGTCGATCTTGGCGATAGTCTCCTGGATTTCTTTCAGGCCAAGACCATGCTCTTTCAGAATGTTCAGGCGGTATTTCATTAATTTATCGTAATCAGGCTCGTCTCTTGTGGTTCGTTTCAGCTCCGGAATGCCGGTCTCTTCGGCAAATGCGATCCAGATCTCCGGGACAAGCACACCTTCTAAGTCTAGGCAGACAATTTCCATAATCTCCTCCGTTCTGCAGCTGTAAAGATTGCTGCAATTGAATTTTATAGTGTTTTTCAAATCTCAATGTCAGATAAAGGGAAAGCGGTTAGGATGGTTGCTTTCACACATTATCTTATTATAGCGTAAAAAAGCCGGGAACGCTATACCTAAATTGATAATGTGAGAATGGAATGTTCCCTGTAGTTACTGTTCACTCCGTGACCAGTAACTCGCTTCGCGATGCACAGAAAAACGAACCTTCTTGTGACAAGCACAAGAAGTAGCGTTTGCTGCGCAAACTTAATTCTCGGGTTTTCTGTGAACTTTGTTCACAAAAAACACCTCGCGGAATGTTACCAGTGAACAGTAACTCCCTGTGAACTGCGGCTGAAATGTATAATTGTCGGAAATTAGTGGAAAACAGAGAAAAAATGTCTGGTAGAAATTTGTCGCTTATATTGCCGTTCCGTGAAAAATGTGGTATATTATTAATATCTGTAGTAATATTAGACAAAATAAACAGAATAATAATGGCAGGAGTGGTTAAAATGTATAACGAAGAGTACAAGCGCTGGATGGCAGCGGATCTCGAGGATGCAGATCTGAAACCAGAATTATCTAAGATTGAAGGAAACGACGAAGAAATTAAAGATCGTTTTGCAGTAGCTCTGAAATTTGGTACAGCAGGACTTCGTGGAGTTCTTGGAGCAGGTACCAACCGTATGAATATCTATGTAGTGCGTCAGGCTACACAGGGTCTTGCTAACTGGGTGAAGACTCAGGGCGGCACTCAGACCGTTGCAATCAGCTACGACAGCCGTCTGAAGAGTGATATATTTGCGAAAACAGCAGCAGGAGTTCTGGCTGCCAATGACATTAAGGTCAGAATTTATGATGCATTAATGCCTGTACCGGCCCTTTCCTTTGCGACACGCTACTATGAGTGCAACGCGGGTATTATGGTTACCGCATCTCATAACCCTGCTAAATATAATGGATACAAGGCTTACGGCCCGGATGGCTGCCAGATGACAGATGATGCTGCGGCTATCGTTTATGATGAGATCCAGAAGACAGACGTTCTGACTGGTGCGAAATATATGTCCTTTGCAGAGGGCGTTGAGGAAGGTCTGATCCGCTTTGTTGGTGACGACTGCAAACGTGCTCTTTACGATGCAATCGAGTCACGCCAGGTTCGTCCGGGTCTTTGCAAGACAGCAGGACTGAAGCTGGTTTACAGCCCGCTGAATGGTTCCGGACTTGTGCCGGTAACCCAGATCCTGAAAGATATCGGAATCACAGATGTAACAATTGTTCCGGAACAGGAATACCCGAACGGCTATTTTACCACATGCAGCTACCCGAATCCGGAGATTTTCGCAGCTCTGGAGCAAGGACTGAAGCTTGCCAAGGAGACAGGAGCAGATCTTATGCTTGCTACTGACCCGGATGCAGACCGTGTTGGTATTGCCATGAAATGCCCGGACGGTTCCTATGAGCTGGTAAGTGGTAATGAAGTGGGAGTTCTTCTTCTTGACTATATTGCAGCTGGCCGTATCGAGAAAGGCACAATGCCGAAGAACCCGGTTGCAGTGAAATCTATCGTTTCCACACCTCTTGCAGACGCAGTTGCAGAGCACTACGGTGTAGAGCTTAGAAGCGTACTTACCGGATTTAAGTGGATCGGTGACCAGATCGCACAGCTTGAGGCTGCTGGTGAAGTGGACCGTTTCATTTTCGGATTTGAAGAGAGCTACGGATACCTTGCAGGACCGTATGTACGTGATAAGGATGCCATTATCGGATCCATGCTGATCTGCGAGATGGCTGCATACTACAGAAGCATTGGAAGCTCCTTGAAGCAGAGACTTGAGGAGATTTACGCACAGTATGGCCGCTACCTGAACAAGGTTGACAGCTTTGAATTCCCGGGACTCAGCGGAATGGACACTATGGCAGGAATCATGCAGAAATTCCGTGACAACCCGCCGGCAGACATTGCAGGCTACAAGGTAGTGAAGGTTACCGATTATAAGAAGCCTGAGGAGACCGGTCTTCCAGCAGCAAATGTTCTCATTTACAAACTGGAGAATAACGAGACAGTAGTTGTTCGTCCATCCGGAACAGAGCCGAAGATTAAGATTTATTACACTACACTGGGTAAAGATCTTGCAGAGGCAGAAGCTGAGAAAGAGAAGCTGGCTAAGGCATTGGAGCCGATGATGGCTTAAGGCTTAAGCGAAGTATATAATCGTATAGTGAATAATCGCCCCTTGCGGAATGATTCTGCAGGGGGCTTTTTGCGCTGTTTGTAAATTTTTTCTTTATTTGAAGTGAAAATCCCCATTAAGTCGTTGATTACAGTAAAGGGCAGACCATATTGTATAATGCTTGAAAAGAAAACGAGGTGACAATTTATGCTGACGCTGTTATTTATCATTTTAATGTTTGGTATATTTGGCAAAATGATCGGACTTGCCTTCCGCGCAACCTGGGGAATTACGAAAATCTTTTTTCGTCTGATATTCCTTCCCCTTGTCCTGATCGGATTAGTTCTGGGAGGTCTGATCTACATAGCACTTCCCCTTCTTGTGATAGTTGGGATTATCATGCTGGTATTGATGTAATATATTGATAGAATAAAAAATAGATGAAAATACAATCGAAAATATGTTCACTTTGCCAGATGACAAAAAGCGACAGATATGGTAGTATAGATACATCAACGAAAGAGAAATACGAAAAACACTTAAGAAATCTGAAATACGAAAGAAAGCAATAAAGCACAAAAGAATCTGAAAATACAAAAGAACTTAGAAGTACGAAAGTTCTGTGCTTCACCAAAGATTTGTAAATTACTAAAGATTCATAAGCCGCTAAAGATCAACCAAAATACCTAAGATCAATAAGAAAACGAAAGATTTTCGAAACACATCCGATAAAATTATAACAAGACACATCAGAAAAAATGGCTGGGAACTAGTTTCCCAGCCATAAATCATAACAATATCTAACCGATTCCCATTTATAATGACATCTACTCAGAGTAAGTTAAATTGGAAACTTATAGCCCTTTTACTTGAAATAATGTATACTGAAAGAATATGAAGACAAAAACGAAATAAAAATATCGGGAATATATAATGAATACACAAGATGCAATAGAACTTCTGGGGATTGCCCCAGAAGATGATGAAAGGGAAATTAAGCGAAAATATCATAAAATGATCAGCCGTTTTCATCCGGACTCATTGAATGAAGTAGGGGAAGCCCATATTCAGCGCGCACAGGAGATAAATGAAGCGTATCGGATACTGAGCCAGAGCGATAGCCGGGAAATGCAGAACGTATATGGAACGGAAGTTTATGGAACAGAGGCTCATGGCGCAGACAATCATAAATCTGGGAAGAGGGAACAGCATCAGGAATGGTCTGGTGAATGGAACGAGGCTGCTTTTATACCAAGGAATATTTATCTGCACTATAGTATGAATCTTTCTGAAGAAGAACGAAAGGAAGCCCAGGGGAAACTGTATTATCAGGCTGCCTGTGGAAAATATATGTGGGATCCGGAGGAAGAGGATTTCGCGCTTTTTCTTACCAGTATTCGTCATGCAGCCGCAGCCCTCCTTGAGAGAACGGAGAATGCCGTAAACGCAGAAGACTTATCTTCTGTACCAGATTTGAAAGAATACCGTTTCCGCATCCAGGCGAAGCTGTTTGAATATCTTTCTATGCAATATGTGAACCCATTGCTGGTTCTGGATTCCCTGATGAAACCAGAGAGCACAGATAGAAAAGGTCAGAGAATTTATCGGGTTAAAGCATTTCTGGCGGCAGAAGCCGCATCCCCGGAAGGCAGGCTTATAGCAAGTTTGCAGTCTGGCGAATATCTGTTTCCAAAAGCTTTCCATGGGAATCAGATTCAGCTTATGAATAAAGACAAACAGGTATTGGGGTATCTTCATATGGAAGAGGACCGGCTGTATTTTTGCATTATTCCTCTTCTGAAGAGGCATGCAGCGCAGGTGAAATTTCTGGTGCAGGAAGAAGGCGGTGGAACAAATGAAAAAAATGAAGGAATTAATAATACGACGAATAGTAGTAACTTCAGAAATAGCGGCAGAGGAATAAAGCGTGGAAACAATAAGCTGAAAGTTAATATAGATTTCTATTTTCGTTTAGAGGATGAGAACTATACGTATAATAGTTCAGAGCTTAATTTGAAAATTGCAGAAATATTGAATGGATATGAGAAGTATTTGCGAAAATATGATCCGGAACAGGACCAGTTTTGTGATCTGTTTGCCCGCCTGTCCCGCTCGAATTTTCGCAGTCGTTTTCATCTGAAGGATAAGGATATACAGTATATCCGGGAGAAAGGAATGGATACCATCCGCAGTCATGCCTCAGATTTTGTGCGAACACGTCTGGCTCCGGCTCAGATTCCCAATGATGGCAAACAGACTCCAATGCGCGGGCACCCTGTATTCCTGGCTCAGCATGCTACTGGCTGCTGCTGTCGGGGATGCTTGTATAAGTGGCATAGAATTCCAGCAGGAGTGCGGCTCACAGAAGAGCAGCAGGAATACATAGTAGATGTGTTGATGGCATGGATTGAGAGAGAATATAACAGAAATGCATAGGGCTATGAAGTTGGTTTTATATATACAATCGGTAATAGTAAGGTATATGAAATATATAGTTTAACTGGAATTTTGAGAAGATAAGAATGGGGAACGGTTTATGAGAATATTTCACTTATCAGATTTACACATTGGCTTGAAATTAATCAATCGTGATCTCAGAGAAGATCAGGAATATATACTGGATCAAATAATTCAGAAGGCCGCAGAGAAAGTGCCTGATGCGATCGTGATCGCAGGGGACATCTATGACAAAGCAGTTCCGTCTGCAGAAGCAGTGGAGGTGTTTGATCATTTTATCGGAAAGCTGCGAAATGCAGTTCCGGATTCTGTAATTATGATGATCAGTGGAAATCACGACAGTGCACCTCGTGTGAACTGTTTTCGGAGTGTGCTTGACCGTCAGAAAATTTATATGATCGGAATACCGCCTCAGACAGAAGAAGATCATATTGAGAAAGTGGTACTCCAGGATGAATATGGTCCGGTGAATTTTTATTTGCTTCCCTTTGTGAAGCCTTCCATGGTGAAGCTGATCACTGGCACAGACGAGAATGGAAATAATCTTTCTTACAATGATACGATTCACAGACTGATAGAACGTGAACAGGTCAACATAGACCAGAGAAACGTTCTGGTCAGCCATCAATTCTATCTGCCCATGGGGGAGAATGCAGAAGAAATTGAACGAATGGACTCTGAGATCCGGACAGTAGGAAATATTGACCAGGTGTCAGCCGATATTCTGCAGAAATTTGACTATGCGGCACTGGGACATATTCATAAGCCAATGAAAGCAGGCGGCGAGTTTTATCGCTATTGTGGAACGCCGCTGGCATGCTCTGTAAGTGAAGCAGGTCAGAATAAAGGAATTATAATGGTTGACATAAAACAAAAGGGCGAAATCACTACAGAAGTAATTCCACTGGAACCGCTGCGCCAGATAAAGGTGATTAAGGGAGATTTAGAGAGTGTTCTGGCACAGCGCTGTAAAGATTATGTGACAGTAATTCTTACGGATAAGGTGGATCTGGACGTAATTGATATGCAGGATCGTCTGCGCCTGGCTTTTCCAGGGCTTTTAGAGATACGCCGTGAGACTGTGCGGCAGGCTGATTATACCAGACATGCAGACAGTGAGCGTGAATTGAATCCATTTGAACTTTGCTGCCAGTTCCTCGGAAATGCAGATGCGGAAGAGCAGGAAATTCTTCAGGAGGTTATCAATATAGTACAGGAGGTGGCGAAATGAGACCTGTGAAACTTACCATGCAGGCGTTTGGTTCCTACGGAAAACTGACACAGATCGATTTTCAGGAGCCGAATCAGAATCTGTTTCTTGTGACCGGAGACACCGGAGCAGGAAAAACAACTATATTTGATGCCCTTGTATTTGCTCTTTACGGTGAAGCCAGCTCCAGTACAAACAAGAAAGATGGTGTTGTACTGCAAAGCCAGTATGCAGAGTTGAACGTTGAACCATTTGTAGAGCTTGTTTTTTCCGAAGGGACAGGAGAAAATAGCCTGCTGTATACTGTCCGCCGTGTTCCCAGACATCTGAAGCTTCTGACAAGAGGGGCGGGGAAAAATACAGGAAGTCGTGAAGTACCGGGGGCTGTCAGCCTGATCATGCCAGATGGTACCGAATATCCACAGAAGGAAGCTGACAGCAAGCTGGGGGAGATCCTCGGTCTTACCAAAAGCCAGTTTATGCAGGTTGCCATGATCGCTCAGGGAGAATTTATGGAGCTTCTTCGTGCAAAATCTGATGATAAGAAAGTCATCTTCCGGAAGCTGTTTAACACTGAATTATACCAGAATATTGTGGACGAGCTGATGAATCGCAAGCGTTCCCTGGAAAAAGAGATTGCCCAGATCAAAACTGCATGTCAGACTGAAGCTGCCCATGTGGTAATTCCCCAGGAATATGACCAGTGGCAGGAAATAGAAGGGCTAAAAAAGCAGGTTTTGAATGGGGAAATTGTAGTGATGGATTGCTTTCTGGATCATCTGGGCGAGTTATGCAGAACACTGGAGAAAAGTGTGAATTTTACCTCGAAAGAATTACAATCCGCATCAAAACTCCGCGACGAAAAAAGGGATATCTACAACAGTTCCATTCAGCTGACGAATTTATATGCGCAGCTGGAAAACGCTGAGGTTCAGCTTTCTGAATGTGGGAAAGTGGAAGCACAAATAGGGGAAAAGACCATTCTGTCAGAGAAAATTAAGAAAGCATACGAAATAAAAGGCGAATACGCACGCTGTCAGGATGCCTTGCGTAATATGCAGACATGTGAGAGTGCCTTAAAGGAGCAGCAGGAACGAGCTCCTTTATTAAAAGAACAGTCACAATCTGTCATTCAGACAGCGAAGGCGGTGAAAGAAACGGCAGAGAAGGAGCTTAAGGCGTACACCACTATTTATGAGCGCGTGAATAAAGAAGTGAAGCTCCTTAAGCAGATCAAGGAAGCAGAAAAAAGTGTAAAGACCAGCCAGCAAAATCTGACCGCAGCGCAGGCCGCAGACCGCAAAGCCAGAGAAGATCTGGAGAAAATGGAGAAGCAGGAAGCAGACTGGAGGGCTCAGTCAGAGAAGCTGACCGACACTAATGAGAAAATTGCTGTCTGGAAAGGGAAAAATCAGGAACTGGAAGTACTTGGCATTGAAGTACAAGAAACGGAAGATCTTCTTAAAGGTGTAGAAACACAGAAAAAACTGGCGAAGAAAGCACGAGAGACATACCAGAAGAATAGAACCAGATATGACGCAAAGAGTCAGGAATATGAGTCTATGCGGAGAATTTTTCTGGATGAGCAGGCTGGTTTTCTGGCGCGCGAGCTTCAGCCAGGGAAACCGTGTCCTGTATGCGGTGCAATAGAACATCCGAATCCATGCATAGCTTCTACCCTTCATAGAGATCTTACCCGTGAGCAATTGGAATTGGCAGAAAAAGAAGTTTCTGAGCTTCGAAACAGGCAGGAACAGTCTGCCGGTGAAGCAAGGTCAGCCGTGGATATAGTTGCAGAAAAAGAACGACTTTTGGAAGAGACAGGAAGGAAGCTGTGCACGCGTATTTTAAATGATCATGAGCAGTTTCCGGAAGCAGGAATGCTGGAAGTATTTGATTCTTTAGGAGACAATATAAAAAATTTCCAGGAGAGCAGAAATTCAGAAGTCTCTGGTGCAGCCCAGGATCAGATGGCGGATAACGAGTGTAATTGGAGTGTATTGCTGAAGCAGATACAGACACTTCTTGGAACCTGGAAAACTTTATTACAGGAAGAGGGTACAAGACTTAATACAGCCCAGAAAACATTGCGTAATCTTCAGGATGCTCTGGGACAGGTAGAAGAGCAGAAGAAATCTGGAAAAACTGCCGTAGAGGAATGCGGACAAAAGCTGACTGCGGCAGCAGCGTCAGCCAAGAGCGCAGAAGCTCTTCTGAAGCAGCTGAATGATTCCCGGGAATATCCATCAGAAGAGGCGGCTATGACAGAGTTTAATCAGGCAAAAGGAAAATGGAAAGCAGCAGAAGCTACTTCCAAGGAAGCTGAAAAGAAAGAAAAAGTGTCTTCTGAAGAGCTGGTTAACTGTACCAGCTTGATTAAACGATTTGAAGGGGAACTTCCAGATCACCAGAAGCTTTACCAGGAGCGGCAGGCCTTTTATCAGACTTTGATGAATGAGAAGAATATGACAGAGGCAGAATGGGCGGATATAGCAGAGAACTATACCCGTGAAACAGCGGAGATTTTGCAAAAAGAAGCAGATAGCTGGCAGCGAAAAAAACTAGCCGCACAGACCACTGCAGAAACAGCTGGAAAAGCCATAGATGGCAGGAGCAAGCCGGATATGGAAGCTGCCAAGTCCCAGATGGAGGAAGCTGAGAAAGTACGGCTTCTGACTCAGACGAAACTGGAACTTTATAAAGAACAGTATAAAGCTGATAAAGAGGCATATGATATTCTTAGCCCTCAGATGGAGAAGCGAGGTAAAATCATTGAAAAGCATACCAAGCTGGAAACTCTTTATAAGCTGTTGTCTGGAAATATGTCCGGAAACCGTATGGATCTTGAAACCTATGTGCAGAGATATTACCTGGAGAAGATTCTTTATGCGGCCAATCGCCGCTTTGCGAATATGTCTGCCGGACAGTTTGAACTTCGTATGGTAGACGAGGAGAATGCGGGGAAAGGAAAGAATCGTGGTCTGGATCTTATGGTATATTCTAATGTTACCGGCAAAGAGCGTGAAGTCCGTACCCTTTCCGGAGGAGAATCCTTTATGGCAGCCCTGGCATTGGCACTTGGAATGGCAGATCAGATCCAGGAGAGCTCTGCAGCGATACATCTTGATGTAATGTTTGTGGATGAAGGCTTCGGTTCCCTTGATGAGCATTCCAGAGAACAGGCGGTAAAGGTTCTTCAGGAACTGGCGGGAGGAAGCAAGCTGATTGGAATTATTTCTCATGTGACCGAGCTGAAGCAGGAGATTGAAGATCAGCTGATCGTCAGCAAAGACGAGAAGGGAAGTCATGTGAAGTGGCAGATAAGCTAGAATCTGTTTGAAAAATCATTCCCGCAATCTGTACGCTCCACTTTGCGGTATATTTTGCCCGAATTCAGTTGCCGTAGCTCGCTACGGCTCCTTCCTCCATCTTGCATATGAAGAAATCATCCTGCGTCAATGTAGTAGATACTTGGTTGAATAAAGAATATCGGGAAGCAATTAAGCTTCCCGACAAATAAAAAGTTCTATAGATTTTTTGTAAAATTAATAAACTCTTCCGACTCACCGTAATCATGAATCCGACAGTTTGCCAGACGCTGTATTTCCTCTTGATTTTCTTCATGAGAGTCGTACACAGCAGTGGTATAGAAGCCATCTTTCTTAGCTGTAGTAAGGGCATGAAGAGAATCTTCAAAGACCATGGTATTGGTTCGGTCAGTACCAAGAAATTTCAAGGCTTCCCGATAAATGGTTGGTTCGTCCTTTCCGGCACCCACAGAGGAGCAGGTAAAGATTTCGCTGAAATAGTCAAGCACTCTGCAACGTGCCAGGGCAGCTTCCACGAGGGAGCGCTCTGTAGCAGTGGCAATACACATTTTGACTCCAGTCTCATGAAGCTGAGCCAGAAATTCTTTCAGATGAGGCTTCAGCTGAGCTTCATAGCGGTAGAAATCATCTACAATTGCTACAGCACTCTTGATCAATTCATCTCGGGTCTGTTTTACACCATAGTGCTCAATAAAATAGTCAGCTGCCTGGTGGAGACTCATAGTGGCGATTGCTTCATCCAGATCCGGTTCAGGTTCAATTCCCTGGCTTCGCAGGTAATTTTCGCCTACATGATCCCAGGCTGACATAGAATCCAGAATCGTGCCATCCAGATCCCAGATGGCACCCCTTAACATGAAATTCCTTTCCTGGAAGATGCATTGTCTTTGGAAATACAAGTAGAATCTTTCATTTTGAGAGTAAGCTCTTTAAGCTCTCTGGTTGCTTTTGTAATATCTTCAGCTGCAAAGATGGCACTTACAACTGCAATTCCGCAGATACCGCTTCCAGCCAGCTCCATTACATTGTCATGTGTAATTCCGCCAATGGCAATAACAGGAATATTTACAGCCTCACATATTTGTTTTATAGTTTCATGGCTGATATTGCCGGCATCTTTTTTGGTTCCGGTTTGGAATGCGGCACCTACTCCCAGATAATCTGCGCCATTTTTTTCAGCAAGAACAGCCTCTTCAACTGTATGCGCAGAAACGCCGATGATTTTGTCAGAACCGAGGATGGCTCTGGCATTACCAGCAGCCATATCCTCCTGCCCTACATGAACGCCATCGGCATTGATTTCTTTTGCAATTTCTACATTGTCATTGATCACGAATGGTACATGATAGCGCGCACATAACTCTTTGATTTCCGCAGCTTCTTTGCGAAAACTATCTGTATCCAGAGTTTTTTCGCGTAGCTGAATGAAGGTAGCCCCACCTTTTAAGGCTTCTTCGACCTGGTCATATAAAGTTCTGCCATTTAACCAGCTGCGGTCAGTAACGGCATAAAGTAAAAGATCTTTTTTATTGCAGTTCATTGGTAAAACCTGCCTTTCACATGTAACTTGTGCTTCAAACACACTCTAATACATTATATAAAGCTGAATCTGGAAAGTAAAGGTAATTATTAAGCTAGAGCCTGTTTGAAAAATCATTCCCGCAATCTGCACGCCCCACTTTGCGGGAGATTTTGCCCGAATTCGGTTGCCGTAGCTCGCTACGGCGCCCTCATCCGGACAAAATCTCCCACAAACTGTGACGCACATCTTGCAGAAAGCCTTTTTCAAACACGCTCTAGAGCGTGTTTCTGCGAAGATCGAGAATCGTAACCCATAATGTTTGTTACACGAACAGGAATCTGTACATTGAATAACGAAAAGTGATATGTTAGACTAATATTAAAATTGTGTTTTTGTTGGTTTACAAAAAAGAGAGGAAGGTTTGATTATGGATCAATTTGAGAGGATGAAGGTGACACGGCAGGCGATGAATGGCAGGATGTGTCTGATGTTTGGTGGTATTTTCCTGATGTTTTCAGCCATTACCTCCACGATCATGTATGGAATCAATTTCTTTATGACAGCTCTGGAAGCAGATAAAGGAACTGCAGAGTATGTAGAACTTCTTGAGAATGCCGGAGTGGGAAGTGGACTTCTGAAAGGGATTGGTATCTGTTTTATTGCAGTAGGAATCTGGGAAGCTGTAGTTGGATTTCTATCTGTAAGGAACTCCAACAGAGTAGATAAGAGCAGATTTTCTGTAAAACTGGCCATATCTCTTCTTATAACTGAGATTGTCATGCAGGTAATTCTGTTTTTTACCGGATTGATGAATCTGGGGCTTCTTTTTACAGCCATTGTACTTCCGCTGTTTTTACTTTGGGGTGCCACCCGTTTAGGCAAAGTTGCCAAGGCTGATCCGGAACGCAAATTTGCAGTAGACCCAGCCAGGAAGAAATCCTCCCAGCAATCTCAACCGGCTGCCCCGAAGAAGAGCATTCGTGAGAGAGCCGCTATGCAGGTGCGAGAAGATGCAGTGGTACCAGAGAAACAAGATACTGTAGATGAGGAAAATATTGCAGATTCAGAAGAGTCAAATTAGAAACTCAAAGTATGAATATAAGCATTATTGGAAAATGCAGTGGGTATAAGCGTCATAGGAAAATTGTTAAAGATATATAACCTGTGAAATTGTATGAGCTGTAGTTAGTCGTTGTTGCCGATAATATGATTTGCATGTAGCTATTAAGGTATAAGAAATAGAGACTGTTTATGATTCAACACCGGATAAAGGAAAGAGAACCACAGTATATGGACATGAAAGAAATCATCACAGAAGCAGCCCGTAAGCTGGTTCTGGAGAAAAAAGTAAAGAAGCTTACAGTAAAGGATATTGTGGAAGAGTGCCAGATCACCAGGCAGGCATTTTACTACCATTTCGAAGGAATACCGGATATGATTCAGTGGAGCATAAAGCAGGGAACCAGGCGGCTGCTGGAGGCGTGCAAAGAGCAGGGTGGCGCAGAAGCAGCGCTGAAGTATCTGTTTGTTTTTGCCATCAATGCTATACCCGAAGTGCGAAAAGGAATAGAAAGTAATTATGGAAAAGAACTGGAACAAACCCTTATGCAAGGAACCTACGAGCTGTTTGAGAGCATTGTGGAGGAAGAAAATCTGTACCGGAACTACAGCCGCCAGGAACTGAAGTTGATCCTCCGTTACCACAGCCATGCTATCTTTGGTATTTTCCAGGACTGGACACCGGAGGATACGAAGAATCTGGATATGATCGTACACGAAGTCTATTTGATTATGATGGGAAAGAATGCTCCAGAAGAACTATAAAATATCGTTTGACTGTATTTACAGGAAATGGAGGCGGCAAAGTATGGGCTATGATCTTCCAGAAAGGGTTGTAAAAGATATTGTAACGTTTGCTAAGAGGTATTCTGTCAGAAAAGTTATATTGTTTGGATCGCGTGCAAGGGGAAACAATACAGAAA
Organism: Ruminococcus sp. 1001713B170207_170306_F1; assembly: GCF_015668065.1. Taxonomy (NCBI): domain Bacteria; kingdom Bacillati; phylum Bacillota; class Clostridia; order Eubacteriales; family Oscillospiraceae; genus Ruminococcus; species Ruminococcus sp. 1001713B170207_170306_F1. The sequence goes on from NZ_JADPEX010000021.1 coordinate 58,463, forward strand.
GAAGCGATATAGATATAGCGGTATATGGCGGAGACTGACTGGGAATAGAATCCAGAGGCCGATTGCAAATACATGGAGGAAACTAAATAAGAGATCAAACGGGCGAGGTGTATTTTTTACACTTTGTCCGTTTTGTCTATACACGGTGAAATTTCTGACTATCGACACTTTCTTTTGCTTGTACTAGAATAAAATTATCAGGATTACGGAGCGTGATTGTGACGCACATCTTGCAGAAAGCCTTTTTCAAACATGTTCTAGAGACTGTTTGAGGAAGGATGGAAATGATAACGTAATCCGCAAGGAGAGGAGGGAACCATATATGGCACATGAAATTTTATCCGTAAAAATGTACGAGCTGGATAAAAAACTGGAACAGACCCACAGTCGGATTCAGATGGCGGAGAGTATGGATACGGAAAGACTCCACCAACAGATCCAGAACCTTCGACAGGAATGTCAGGAAAGCCGTATCACTTTGGAAAACAGACTTCGCCATTCCAAGACAGACTGTGTAATGAAGCTGGCAGGCGTCTATGACCAGGTGGAAGCAGCAGTTGGAAAAGTGCTGGAGGCAGAAAACATTAATTTGAAAAATAAGGAGCCAATATTTGGAAATGTGCTCCCGGGAACGGAGAAGAAAATCCTCACCGCAGAATACGCCCTTGATTTTGCAATGCAGGCAGTAAACCGGGCACTTCTGGTATCGCTGGAGGCTATTGAAGCCCAGCGTCTGGAAGAGAAGAAAGAGGCAGAAGAGTGAGTAGACGCTATTAGTTTACATAAGAAAGGACTACAACCATGAAAGAAGTAAAAACCCCAAAAAAGCCGTTGATCTATTACTACGGCATTGTGCTTCTGGTACTGATCGTCTTTAACCTGGTGGTTTCCCCAATCTTGATGGAGCATCAGGTAGAAGAAACCGATTATGGTACCTTCATGAGCATGATCAATGAAAAAAACATCGGCAAAGTAGAAGTAGAAGATAACCAGATCGTCTTTACCGACAAGAACAACGAAAAAATATATAAAACCGGTCTTATGAATGACCCCGATCTCACCGACCGTCTGTATGAGTGCGGTGCCACCTTTACCAAAGACATTGACCAGCAGACCTCCCCGATTCTCAGCTTCCTGGTAACCGGACTTCTGCCGTTGATCATTTTCATAGTTCTTGGAAATTATATGGCGAAGAAGCTGATGGAGCAGGCTGGAGGCAAAAACTCCATGGCATTTGGCATGGGAAAAAGCAATGCAAAGGTTTACGTTCAGTCCAGTGAAGGAATCCGTTTCTCAGATGTAGCCGGAGAGGATGAAGCCAAGGAAAACCTTGCAGAGATTGTAGATTACCTTCACAACCCGAAGAAATACACAGACATGGGAGCCTCCATGCCGAAAGGCGTTCTCCTTGTAGGCCCTCCAGGTACTGGTAAAACAATGCTTGCCAAAGCCGTTGCCGGAGAAGCGAATGTTCCATTCTTTTCCATGTCCGGCTCTGAATTCGTAGAAATGTTTGTAGGTATGGGTGCTTCCAAAGTTCGTGATCTTTTTAAGCAGGCGAAAGAGAAAGCCCCATGTATCGTATTCATTGATGAGATCGATGCCATCGGTAAAAAACGTGATGGCCAGGTTGGTGGTAACGATGAGCGTGAGCAGACACTGAACCAGCTGCTTACAGAGATGGATGGTTTCGAAGGCAACAATGGGGTTATCATTCTGGCAGCTACCAACCGCCCGGAATCCCTTGACCCGGCACTTACCCGTCCAGGACGTTTCGACCGCCGCGTACCAGTTGAGCTTCCCGATCTTGCAGGACGTGAAGCAATTCTGAAGGTTCATGCAAGAAAAATCAAAGCATCCGATGATGTGGATTTTCACACCATCGCACGTATGGCATCTGGTGCATCCGGAGCCGAGCTGGCAAATATTGTAAACGAAGCAGCACTTCGTGCAGTCCGTGACGGACGTACAATCGTTACAGAAGCAGACCTGGAAGAGAGCATTGAAGTGGTAATCGCTGGTTACCAGAAGAAAAACGCAGTTCTCTCTGACCAGGAGAAAAAAGTGGTTTCCTATCACGAAATCGGACATGCCCTGGTGGCAGCCCTTCAGAACCATTCCGCTCCTGTTCAGAAGATTACTATTATTCCGCGTACTTCCGGTGCACTCGGCTATACCATGCAGGTAGAAACTGGTGACAAGTATCTGATGACAAAGAAAGAACTGGAAAATAAGATTGCAACCTTCACCGGCGGACGTGCTGCAGAAGAAATCGTGTTTGGCGAGATCACCACAGGCGCTTCCAACGATATCGAGCAGGCAACCAAGATTGCCAGAGCTATGATCACTCGCTACGGAATGACCGACGAGTTCGACATGGTGGCTATGGAAACCGTTACCAACCAGTACCTTGGCGGCGATGCATCCCTTTCCTGCTCTGCAGATACCCAGAAGGAAATCGATGAGAAGGTCGTAGAATTAGTAAAGCGAGAACATGAAAAAGCCAAAAAGATCCTGACAGACAACCGTAAAAAACTGGATGAACTGGCTATGTTCCTTTATGAAAAAGAAACGATAACTGGCGAAGAGTTTATGAAAATTTTAAATAACAAAGAGGAGAGTGAGGAAAAATGAGAAGACGTTCACGTTATGGCTGGCTGGAACTCATTGAGGGAATCCTGCTGATCCTTCTTGGGATTTATACGTTGTGTAATCCGGGCGGCATGCTCCGCGGAATTACCTTTGCGTATGGTTTTCTTGCTGTCATCACCGGAATTTCAGATATTGTATTTTATGCAAAAACAGAGCGCTATATCGGCTTCGGACCTACCATTGCTCTGGTGACTGGAATTTTAAGTCTCCTTGCCGGACTAATGCTTCTGATGTACCCAAATGCCGGAGAGCTGATCATGACCCTGCTTCTCCCAATCTGGTTCATCGCTCATTCTGTTTCCAGATTGACCCACATCCCTCTGGTCCGTCTGGCAGGAAAATTTTACTATTACTTTACCTTGATTGTAAATATCCTTGGAATCACCCTTGGTTGTCTGATGATCATCTGGCCGTGGGTAGCGTTGTTTTCAACGGGCTTTATTATTGGCGGTTATCTGATCCTTCTTGGAATCGACTGCGTGGTGATGGCCTGCAGTGACATGGATGCCGGATGGATGTAGAAACAGGATGTATTTACCGGTTGACACAAGAAACTACGAGGTGATAAAATCAAGATGAAATAAAAAAACTGCAGCTCGCAATAAAGGAGATTTACATATATGGCAACACTTAAGGATGTGGCGAAGGCCTCAGGCCTAACGGTAGGAACAGTTTCCAGAGTCCTGAATAACAGAGGATATATCAGTGATAAGACCCGTGAGAAAGTATATCAGGTGATGAAAGAGCTGAATTATCAGCCTAATGAGACAGCTCGCGCACTGTCAAAGCAGAAGAGTAATACGATAGGAGTTATTTTGCCGAATATTGAACATCCTTATTTTGCCAAGGTACTAAGCCGTTTGGAGCGAGAGGCTGCGAAGCAGGGATATCGTATCATGCTTTTTGTTTCCAGGTATAAAGAAGAACGTGAGGAACAGTGTATTGAGATGTGCAAGAGCGAAAGAGTGACCGGCGTTGTTCTTTGCAGTGGAAGTTTTGAAACTGAGAAATTTGAAGATCTTGATTTCCCGTTGATCACATTGGAACGTTCTATGGATGAAGGGACATCCGGGATTGAATGTGATAACTATCAGGGCGGTGTGCTGGCAACGGAGCTTCTGATTGAGAAAGGCTGCAGGAAGCTGATGTTTATCGGCGGAGTAAGTGCAGGGGTTGACATTCATATGCCAGGAGATCTCCGCGAGGTTGCATTTCGTGATATCTGTAAGAATCGAAATGAAGAAAATGTGGTTATGGTAACGGATAACCGTCTTTTTGATTCTCTGGAATATTATGAATATGTAAGACAGGCACTGGTGGATAATCCTGATGTGGACGGTGTATTTGCCAGTTCAGATGTTATTGGTGCCTATGTACTGCAGGCATGCGCAGATCTGGGAATCAAGGTTCCGGAGCAACTGAAGATCGTAGGTTTTGATGATGTGAATATTGCCCAGTTTACAAGTCCGGGACTTACGACAATTCATCAGCCTGTGGAACAGATGGCAGAATTGGCAGTAGCAGCTATTGCGCAGATTGATGAGGGGAAAGTTGTACCTACTAAGACAGTATTTCCGGTTACACTGGTTGAGCGAGGGACGACTTGAACGCAGATAAGCATTTCCCCGCTTCAAGTGCGCGGAGCACTAAGCGGCGAGTGAGGGGGGATGCTTCTGTCAGTGGGAGCCTTCAGCTCCCACTGACAGATCGCGAAGCGACTGCGTTCATGAGCAAACAGCGAAGCGGATTGCGAATGTCCGCTTTACTGAATTGTTAATATTTTTTTATCTTCGAAAAATTTTCCAGTCAGTTGTCATATTGTGTATTCTGGGGTGTTTTTGAAACATTTCAGAATACAATATGACAGCTGATTTTTTGTATAGCAGGAAATTACTCTGTAATATTTCTGCTATACAAAAAAACGCTTCGCGCGGAATTGATCAGATGCATAAGGAATATGACATACGGTTGTGATAAAAAATGAAGCAATTTTCGTAAAAAAACAAGAAAAATAAAATAAATGAACTACAGACACGAAAAAAGCATGTAAAAGTGCACAAAACATAAAGAGATAAATAGTATAAATGTAACAAAGTGATGTGAAATGGACAAAAATATATGACAACCGCTTGACATATTTGAGACGCAATGCTATCATACAACCATAAAGAAAACGTCCGAACAAGAACGTAAAAAACAGGAGGAAGCAAAAATGAAAAAACGTATTTCAATGGCAATTGCAGTTGCAACTGCAGCAGCAACAATGGCAAGTGTATCTGTACCGGTTATGGCAGACGATGTGAACATCACAATTTTTAACTCCAAAATGGAGGTTCAGAGCCAGTTCGAAGAATTAGCTGCTCAGTATGCAGAAGAGACCGGCGTTGGCGTAGAGGTTTATTACAACAGTGATACAGTATCTGCTCATCTGGCTACCAGATATTCTGCGAATGATCCATATACAATCGCTATGGTAGACCCGAAAGATATCTATTCACTTGCAGCAGACCATGCAATTGATTTAAGCGATCAGAGCTGGGTTAATGAGACTGATTACGCAATCGGAGTTGACGGACAGATCAATGGTTTCCCGACCTGCCTTGAAGCACGCGGTGTTATTTACAATGCAGATGCAATCGAAGCAATCACAGGCGAGACATTCAATCCGGATGATTACAAGACACTTGATTCTTTTAAAGAGCTTCTTGAGAAACTGAAAGAAGGCGGAATGGAAACACCTACCGGTATCATGAAAGAGGACTGGTCCCTTGCAGCTCACTTCCTTGCTGAGGTTTACGAGCAGCAGCCAGATGTAGAAGCATTTGTTTCCTCTCTTTATGAAGGAACAGCAGACCTTGCAAACAATGAGAAATTCAATTCTCTTATGGACTTCTTCGATGTAATGATGGAGAATAACTACGCAAAAGATTCTGCAATCGCTGCAGAGCGTGAGACAACCGAGATGATGCTTGCTGAAGGACAGATCGCATTCATGTTCGGAGGAAACTGGGACTGGTCCGTAATCAATGCATATGATTATACAGAGAATATGGGAATGATGCCAGTACCGCAGAACACAGATGACGGATCCAATGAGAAGCTTGTTGGTGGAGGTTCCAAATTCATGATGATCGATTCCTCTGATGCAACAAGTGATGAGCAGCGTCAGGCAGCTAAGGACTTCCTTACATGGCTTGCTGATTCCGATGAAGGACAGAGCTTCATTGCTGAGACATGTGCACTTGTACCTGCATTCTCTAACAATGAAAAAGAAGTATCCGATCCACTTGGAAAATCTGTTAAGAAATATGCAGATGAAGGCTCTCTGATTGATAACTACAATTACCTTCCGGATGATCATCTTTCCATTTGTGGTGCAACCTTCCAGAAATATCTCGCAGGACAGATTGACAGAGCTGAGTTTGCAGCAGAGATTGAAGACTACTGGAAGAACACAACTCCTGTAGAGCACTAAGAATTATCCTTTGGTAACAACTTATTAATTTAACAAACATACTGTAGTTTTATAGAAATTTGCCACCCCTCAAGAGGCTGCACGCCTGTGCCATGCGGCGTGCGGCCTCTTTCCCTCACAAAAAGAAAAGTACTGGATTATAGATTTTCGGAGGCAGCGGGAAAAGGGTGGAGACAAAAAAGAAAAGGGAAAGGGGATCGTGATTATGGAACAAAACACCATGAAATATAAAGTAAAACAGTACTTGATGTTCGCTGGCGTTTCCACTGTCCTGTTTAGTGCAGTTGTAATCCTTCCATTTATCTACGGATTATATCTTACATTTACAAGCTGGGACGGTGTTTCAAAAGACAAACCATTTGTTGGACTGGCAAACTACATTGCTACATTCCAGGATGCAGCTTACTGGCAGGCACTTGGACGTACCTTGATTTATTCTGTTATCGCTGTAATTTTGGTAAACGTGGTAGCATTTTTCCTTGCATACCTTCTTACCAGCGGAATTAAAGGTCAGAACTTCTTCCGTGCAGGCTTCTTTGTTCCGAACCTGATCGGTGGTATCGTACTTGGTTATGTATGGAAATTCGTATTTAACCGTGCATTTGTATCACTTGGAAAATCTCTTTCTGTAGGTGCTCTTTCCACCTCCTGGCTGGCAACCACCAACGGTGCAATGGCATGTCTGATCATCGTATCTGTGTGGCAGTACGCAGGATATATGATGCTGATCTATGTAGCCGGATTTATGAGCGTATCCAAGAGCCTTATGGAAGCAGCCCAGATCGACGGCTGCACCAAGACACAGGCAACCATTAACGTAACGATCCCACTTATGAGATCTTCTTTTGTACAGTGTCTTTTCTTAACGATCACAAGATGCTTTATGGTATATGATGTAAACCTTTCCCTGACAAAAGGTGAGCCATTTAACTCTTCTGTAATGGCAGCTATGCACGTATACAATCAGGCATTTACTTACAAAAATTACGGTACCGGCCAGGCAGAGGCATTAATTCTGTTTGTTGTCTGCGCAATCGTAGGAGTTACTCAGGTTTACATTGGTAAGAAAGGGGAGGTGGCAGCATGATGGATGAAAACAAAAAAGCAGCTCAGAAGAAAAAAGTCAGCCATTTTATTACAATAGCAGTGCTGGTTATCCTGTTTCTGGCATTTATCTTCCCGTTTATCATGGTAATTTTCAATGCGTTTAAGACAAAAGGTGATATCACGGCAGATCCGCTGGCACTGGTTGGCTCTCACGGCTTTATTCTGACTAACTTTACAGATGCCATGAAAAAGATGAACTTTGCAACATCTTTTACAAACTCTCTTTTGATTACTACAGTTTCTACGATCCTTACAATTATGCTTTCTGCAATGACAGCGTTTGTAATTGTTCGTAATAAATGGAAAGCATGCGGTATTCTGTTTTCCCTGATGATTGCATCTATGGTTATTCCGTTCCAGGTACTTATGATCCCGCTGGTTTCTCTTTACGGTGGTATCTTTGGAGTACTGAACAGCCGTATTACTCTGATCCTTATGCATGTGGGATTTTCCCTTTCCATGGCAACATTCATGTTCCACGGTGCAATTCACACCAGCGTTCCGATGGAGCTGGAAGAAGCAGCATTTATTGATGGATGTACCAGATGGCAGACATACTGGAAAATTGTATTTCCGCTTCTGAAACCAACCATCGCAACAGTTGCGATTATTGATGCAATGGCATTCTGGAATGATTACCTTCTTCCAAGCCTTGTTCTCGGACGTAAAGAACTGTATACTCTTCCGATTGCAACACAGGCATTCTATGGTACTTATTCAACAGACCTCGGACTGGTAATGGCCGCCCTCCTTCTGGCTATGCTCCCGATCCTGGTTCTGTATCTGTTCCTGCAGCGTTACATCGTTGAAGGTGTTACCTCCGGAGCAGTAAAAGGTTAAAACCAAAATGGGGTCCAATGATAGTAATATTTTTGGGCCCCATAATTACTATCTTGAAATGTGTTTTGATTAATAAATAACAACAGGAGATATGATTATGATAAGTCAGACTTTAAGAGATGCCAGAAGATACGAAGATGCAATGGCTCAGAATATTACACCTTTGGAGAGACCGGAATTTCATTTATCTCCAAAGGTTGGATGGATGAATGACCCCAATGGTTTTTCTTATTATAAAAACAAATTTCATTTATTTTACCAGTATTATCCATATGATTCCCAGTGGGGACCAATGCACTGGGGACATGCGGTAAGTGATGACCTTCTTCACTGGGAATACCTTCCGGCAGCCATTGCCCCGGACATGCCATATGATTATGTGGGATGTTTTTCAGGAAGTGCCATTACGCTTCCAGATGGAAAACAGCTTTTTATGTACACCAGTGTGCGAAAAGAAGCACAGCCGGATGGAGGTGTCCGCGATATACAGACACAAAGCCTTGCAGTCGGTGATGGGATGGATTATGAAAAGGATGTACGAAATCCGATTCTTACAGCAGAAGACATGCCGGAAAACAGCAGCCCCTTTGATTTCCGTGATCCGAAAATGTGGAAATGCGAGGATGGCACTTACCGCTGCGTGATCGTAAATGACAGGGCGGACGGAACAGGCGGCCGTATTCTTCTGTATAGAAGTGAAGATGGGTTTAACTGGGAGTTTGAATCCGTAATGCTTTCTAATGATGGCAGATTCGGAAAAATGTGGGAGTGCCCGGATTTCTTTACCCTGGATGGAAAAGATGTAGTACTTGTAAGCCCTCAGGATATGCTTCCAAAAGGCTTTGAGTACCACAATGGTGATGGAACTCTTTGCCTGATTGGTAAATTTGATGAGGAGACCAAAACCTTTATTCCGGAAAAAGACCAGGCAGTGGACTATGGTATCGACTATTATGCAATGCAGACAGTGGAAGCACCAGACGGAAGAAGAATTATGATCGGCTGGATGCAGAACTGGGATACATGTGCGAATAACAGAATTCCGAAGGGAAAATGGTTTGGACAGATGAGCCTTCCAAGAGAGCTTTCCATTAAAGACGGCCGCCTGATCCAGAAACCGGTTCGGGAAATTGAGAAGCTTCGCACAAATAAGACAGAATATAAGAATGTTGCTTTTGAGGATGTAATTCGTCTGGATGGCATAGAGGGAAGATGCGTGGATATGGAAATCACTCTTCGCCCGGCAGATGCGCAGAATATTTATAAGAAATTTGCAGTGCGTTTTGCCCAGAATGATACGTACCATACAGCAGTAAGCTTTCGCCCTTATGAATCCGTATTAAAAATCGACCGTAAGTTTTCCGGCTCCAGACGCGCAATTATCCATCAGAGAAGAAGCCTTGTGAACAGTGAAAATGGAGAGATTAAGCTTCGTTTGATCCTGGATCGTTTTAGTGCTGAGATTTTTGTAAATGATGGAGAGCATGTGATGACTGCAACGATTTATACAGATCTGGAGGCAGATGGAATTTCCTTCTTTGCAGATGGAAAAGTGGAGATGGATGTTACGAAGTACGAGCTGAAGCTTTGAGAATTGCCGGCAGATACGAGGAGGATATAAAGTGAAGCAAAGAGAGAAAACAGATAAGATCTTTCAGGATCGTATGGCAAAGAAAACAGATGAATTACGCTGGCTGTACATGGAGCTTTATGGAAATGATTCCATGTTTTTCGAGTTATGCGATCAGCTGCACCGCTTCTATGAAGAACGAAGCAGCACATTGAAGGCACTGGATCAAAAGCGTGAAGCAGATCCGGGCTGGTATAAGAAAAATGACATGCTTGGCATGATGTTTTACATAGACAATTTTGCAGGAAACATGAAAGGTGTGGAAAGCAAGCTTGACTATCTGGAAAAAAACAACGTAAATTACATTCATCTGATGCCGTTTCTGGATACGCCGAAAGGCCGTTCTGATGGCGGTTATGCAGTGGCTGATTTCCGTAAAGTACAGGAAAATCTGGGAACGATGGATGATCTGGAGGCACTTGCCGGTGCCTGCCACAAAAAAGGCATCAGCCTGTGTATGGATTTTGTTATGAACCATACTTCGGAAGACCATGAATGGGCAAAAAAAGCCCGCCAGGGCGACGGGGAATATATGAGCCGTTATTTCTTCTACGACAATTCGTATATTCCATCCCTCTATGAGAAAACAGTGCCTCAGGTATTTCCGACCACAGCTCCGGGTAACTTTACCTGGCTGCCGGAAATCGGGCATTATGTAATGACCACCTTTTACCCCTATCAGTGGGATCTGAACTATGGAAATCCTCGGGTTTTCAATGAGATGATGTATAATTTCCTTTTCCTTGCAAACAAGGGAATTGATGTAATCCGAATTGATGCAGTTCCCTATATCTGGAAAGAGCTGAACACACCATGCCGGAATCTTCCGCAGGTACACACCATTGTGCGTATGATGCGCCTGATCAGCGAGATTGTATGCCCGGGAGTGATTCTTCTTGGAGAAGTAGTTATGGAGCCTGAAAAGGTTGTGCCATACTTTGGAACTGTAGAAAAACCGGAATGCCATATGCTATACAACGTAACTACAATGGCAACTACATGGCATACCGTTGCCACCAGGGACGTGCGTCTTCTGAAAAAACAGCTTGATATTGTAAATGGTCTGCCGAAGGATTACGTATTCCTGAATTATCTGCGCTGCCACGATGATATTGGCTGGGGACTGGACTATGCCACACTTCAGCAGGAAGGCATTGAAGAACGTTCTCATAAGAAATATCTCAATGACTATTTCCAGGGCTTTGCAGGGGAGAGCAACAGCCGCGGAGTGCTTTACAATGAGGATCCGGTAACTGGAGATGCAAGATTCTGCGGAACCACCGCTTCCATGTGCGGTATTGAGAAGGCGGGATTTGAGAAAAACAAAGCGGCAATGGAAAAAGCAATCCAGCTGGATGTTATGCTTCATGCCTATATGTTCATGCAGTCAGGAATTCCTGTGATCTACAGTGGAGATGAAATCGGACAGGTAAATGATTATTCATACAAAAATGATCCGGACAAAGCACCGGATTCCCGATACATTCACAGAGGGGCTATGAATTGGGATCGCGCAGCCATGAGCGGCAACGCCAGAACTGTGGAGGGTAAATTGAACAAACGTCTGCTCCAGCTGGAAAAAATCCGCAAAACAGAGAAGGCATTTATGACAAATGCGGATACCTGGACTGTGGATACATGGGATAACAGTATTCTCTGCATTGGCCGTTATTATGAAGGAGAGAAAATTTACGGCCTGTTTAACTTCAGTGAATATGATAAGACAGCATGGATTAATGAACGTGATGGAATTTACAAGGATCTGATCACCGGACAGGAGATGGAGGCTGCAGGTGTAAATGTGCCTGCATATGGCTTCTTCTGGCTGAAAAAAATTAACTGATGAAGAAACACCCGGGAACAGAGGATTGTCTCTGTACTCCCGGGTGTTTTTTGTGAACAAAGTTCACAGAAAACATGAGGATTAAGTTTGCGCAGCAAATGCTACTTCTTGTGCTTGTCACAAGAAGGTTCGTCTTTCTGTGCATCGCGAAGCGTGTTACTGGTCGGCGTGAACAGTAAATCATAAACAGTAACAATCTCCACTGGTATATGGTTGACATTGCTTCATAGGACTGTTAAATTATATTTACATATCTTAATATTTTTGAACGGCTTGCTGACAAGAAAGGATAACCATATGATAAAGCGAGACTTAAAAGACAATTTTCAGATATCCATCAGCGGCCAGGACACCTGGTATGACATGAATGTGCCCGGCTCCGCCATGGAGACTTTTTGCAAAGAAGGAATTCTTCCGGATCCATATTATGGAATGAATGAGTACAAATGGACAGAATTCTGGAAAAATGATTTTGATATCAGAAGCACTTTTTCTGTAAGCGCAGAAGAGATTGCCAGCGAAGAGATTCTTCTTACCTTCTACGGAATTGATACTGTAGCAGATGTCTTTTTAAATGGAAAGAAGCTTGGACATACTGAGAACATGCACCGCACCTGGGTCTACCAAGTGAAAGAGCTGGTAAAAGAAGGCGGGAACCTTCTGGAACTCCATATCGCTTCCCCGGTAAAATTTATTGAGGCTTACAAACCGGAGAAAGGAAGAGAGATTCATTTTACCAACACCGGAACTACCCCTGGAAGCCAGTACATTCGTAAAGCACACTCCATGTTCGGCTGGGATTGGGGCCCAAAGCTTCCAGATGCGGGACTTTTCCGCGGTGTGGAGCTTTGCTGCTTTGATAATGCAAGACTGGGCGAATCCCTGATCTGCCAGGAGCATGTGGATGGAGCCGTGACACTTCATATTGGAAGTGAAATTGAGAAAGCAGATGGACAGGTTGTAAAAGCTGGAAATACTGCTATGCAGTCAAATGGAAATTCAGCAGAAAATATTGCCGCAGAGCTGAAAGAAAGTACAGTAGAAAGTGTTGACAGACAGGTTCGGGAAAGCGCAGCTGAAATCTCTGCAGAACAGCCAGAATCTGGAGACAGCGCACAGCCCGGAGTCAGCGGCTTACAGCTTTTCTACGAACTCCGTGACCCATCCGGTGCTCTCATCTACACTGGCACCGATTCTGATATAAAAGTAACAAACCCTGCTTTGTGGTGGCCAAACGGCTACGGCAAACAGCTTTTATACACCCTGACAATCCAGCTGAAAGCCGGCGAGACCGTTCTTGATACCAGGGAATATCGCATCGGTCTGCGAACTGTCACGGTATCCCGTGAGGATGACCAGTGGGGTCAGGAATTTGCTATCATGGTAAACGGCGTAAAGATTTTTGCCCGGGGCGCAGATTACATTCCAGATGACTGCTTCTACCCAAGAATCACCAGAGAAATCCTGGAGCGCGATGTAAAAGCCTGCGTATTTGCAAACTTTAACTGTCTTCGCGTATGGGGCGGCGGATATTATCCATCCGACGAATTCTACGCTCTCTGCGATGAATACGGAATTCTCCTTTGGGAAGATCTGATGTACGCCTGCAACATTTACGACGTAACACCGGATTTTGCAGAGAATATTGCAATTGAAGCAAAAGACAATATCCTCCGTTTCCGCAATCATGCCTGCCTTGGCCTGATCTGTGGAAACAATGAGCTGGAATGCGCATGGACAGACTGGAAGGATACTCAGGGACATGCACCGTCTCTTAAGAGAGACTACCTGTATCAGTTCGAATTTCTCCTTGCAGATGTGGTAAAAGAAAACGCACCAGATGCATTCTACTGGCCGTCTTCCCCGTCATCAGGAGGAAGCTTCGACAATCCATGTGATGAGAACCGCGGCGATTGCCATTACTGGGATGTATGGCATGGTCAGAAACCATTCAGTGAGTACATGAAACACTATTTCCGTTTCTGCTCCGAGTTCGGCTTCCAGTCTCTTCCATCTATCAAGACAGTAGAGACCTTTACCGGGGAGAAAGACCGCAACCTTTTCTCCAGAGTTATGGAGAGCCATCAGAAAAATCCGGCGGCAAACGGCAAGATCCTGTATTATTTATCCGAGACCTTCCGTTATCCGAAAGACCTGGAAAGCCTGATCTTCCTAAGCCAGATCCTTCAGGGATACGCCATGAAGGAAGCGACTGAGCATTGGAGAAGAAACCGCGGCAGATGTATGGGAAGTATTTACTGGCAGTTCAATGATAACTGGCCGGTTGCGTCCTGGTCTAGTATGGACTATTACGGAAGATACAAGGCCCTCCATTATATGGCAAAAGGCTTCTGCGACAATGTGGCAGGAAGCATTGAGAAAAAAGAGACTCACATGGGCTTCTGGATTTCAAACGAGACACTTGACCTGATAACGGTAAAAGCGAAAATCGCGGTGAAAACACTGGACTTCCAGGTGATCGAGGAGCAGGAAGTATCCAAAAAAGTACCTGCACTCAGTGCAGAATGCCTGTTTGAGAAAGAATACAAGGAATTGATCGCAGGTCGTGATGACAGCGTATTCTTTGTTGCCGAATATGAGTATGAACAGAACGGACAGAAGGTTTCCAAGAAAGAATTCGAGACATTTGTCCCAGTCAAATATCTGGAACTGAAAGATCCTGCATTTAAGGTTACTGAGAATGCAGACGGAAGCGTTTCCATTCAGACAGATACTTTTGTTCCATATTGCATGCTGGAGGGAATCAGCGCGGATACCATCTGGAATGAGAATGTGGTTGCATTTACAGACAAGGAAGCAGTCACACTTGTGCCGGTGGAAAACCAGAAGATTTCCAGAGACGGCGTCCGGATTTACGATATTTATCATACATATCATTAATAAAATGATATGGGTGTCAAAAGGTCTTTTGCCACTCATTTGATACCCGGATTGCTACGCAGCTACGCTGCTCCCGCAATCCTCCAAATATTCGAAATCCGCAACAAAACGTCAGATACGTAATTTTTGCTGGTAGACAGAGGTTTGTAGAATTAAGCAAAAGTAAAAATAGAGCGATCGCATAAAATGTTACGAGACATAGATCAACCAATCAGGAGAATCGAAACACGCATTTGAAAAATTCTCCCCTACATAATAGAGAAAGGAATTACACCATGGGATTTAAGAAAGATTTTATCTGGGGCGGTGCAACCGCTTCCTATCAGGTAGAAGGCGCTGCTTATGAAGAAGGAAAAGGCCTGAATATCTGGGATATTTTCTGCAAAGACGGCGGACACATTTATGAGAACCAGACAGGTGATGTAGCCTGCGACCAGTATCACCGCTACAAAGAAGACGTTCAGATCATGAAAGAAATGGGCATGAAAGCATACCGCTTTTCTCTTTCCTGGGCGCGCATCATGCCGGAAGGCACAGGCGCAGTCAATGAAAAAGGTCTGGAATACTACGACAACCTGATCAATGAACTTCTGGACAACGGAATTGAGCCATTTGTTACCTTATATCACTGGGATCTTCCATACGCACTTCATTTACAGGGCGGCTGGATGAATCCAAATTCTCCATCCTGGTTTTACGAGTATGCAAAAGTAGTGGCAGAGCATTTCTCAGACAAAGTAAAGAATTTCTTCACCATCAATGAGCCGCAGTGCATAGTTGGCCTTGGATATCAGATCGGTGAGCATGCACCAGGACTGAAGGTTGGCCCATCCGATTATTTCCGTATCTGGCACAACGTACTGAAAGCCCATGGACGTGCAGTAGAAGCGCTTCGTGAGTTCAGCAAACAGCCTGTAAAGATCAGTATGGCACCATGTGGAGCCCTTTATGTTCCGGAAACAAACAAGCCGGAAGATATTGAAGCCGCAAGAAAAGCAAACTTCAGTCTCCCGGAGAACTCCATCGGAGCCTGCAGCTGGGACGTTGCTCTTTGCTGTGATCCGGTTTATCTGGGACAGTATCCAGAGGATATTCTGAAAGAATTTGGACAGTTTTTCCCGAAAGTAACAGATGCCGATATGAAGCTGATTTCACAGCCACTTGATTTTTTTGGACAGAACATTTACAATGCCGTAACTGTTCGTGCCGGTGAGGATGGAAAAGCAGTCCGCGCAGCACGTTACGATGGTTTCCCACAGACTGCAATTGGCTGGCCGGTAACTCCGGAGGTTCTGTACTGGGCGCCAAAATTTATGCAGGAGCGTTATAAGAAGCCGTTTATGATCACAGAGAATGGCATGGCTTCCCATGACTGGGTAGGTGTGGACGGAAAGGTTCACGACCAGGCCCGCGTAGATTTTATGGCTCGTTATCTTGGCGCTTACAAGCGTGCAGCTGAGGACGGTGTGGATCTGGCAGGATATTTCGCATGGTCCGTAATGGACAATTTCGAGTGGGCATACGGATATTCCCAGAGATTCGGACTTGTTTATACAGACTACAATACACAGAAGCGGATCTGGAAGGATTCCGCATATTTCTACAAAAATATTATCGAAACAAACGGAGAGAATCTGTAATTCAGGAGGTTGCCCATGACAAATCAGAGGGGCAGAAAGAAAAGTGTAGCAGCAGTTTTTACTGGTTGAAAAAGCAGTAGAAAACGTATATAGAAACAACTAAAAACCTTAAGAGTTTGAGAGGATACATATATGTTTGAGAATAATCTGTGGACGATGGAACCAATTGGCAGACCGGAGAACACCATCCAGGGTGATAAATACCGCTTCACCCTGCTGACTCCCTGCCTGATCCGAATGGAATACAGGGAAGACGGCAAATTCGAAGACCGTCCTACCCAGGTCGTATGGAACCGTAAATTTGATCCGGTAGACTTCCGTGTGGAAAAGAAGGACGAGGGCTTTGAGCTTTTCACCGACAGAATGCACGTCACCTACACTGGCGGACCTTTTACCCAAAACAGTCTGAACTTAAACGCAGTAGGCGGTCAGAACGCCTATGGTGCAGTATGGTATTATGGGGAAAAAGGTGACAATCTTGGCGGAACTGCAAGAACTTTGGATGAGGTAGATGGGGAATGCCCACTCCAGGAGGGAATTATGTCCAGAAGCGGCTGCTCTCAGATTGATGACAGCCATTCTCTGGTGCTGGATGAAAACGGATGGACTCAGGTGCGCACAGGAGATGGGGTGGACATTTATGTTTTCGCTTATGGAAATGATTACAAAGAAGCTTTGAATGATTTTTACCGTCTCACCGGAAAAACTCCTATGCTCCCAAGATATGCCCTTGGAAACTGGTGGAGCCGTTATTACGCTTACACAGAAGACAGCTACAAGGCGCTTGTAACCCGCTTTGAGAAAGAGAAGATCCCATTTTCTGTTGGCGTTCTGGATATGGACTGGCACCTGGTAGAGGAAGTGGACCCAAAATATGGCAGCGGCTGGACCGGATATACCTGGAACAAAAAGTACTATCCGGATCCGGAGCGTTTTATGAACTGGCTTCATGACCATGGAATGAAAATCTCTGTAAACCTTCATCCGGCTGGTGGAATCCGCGCCTTCGAGGAAGCATATCCGGCTATGGCGAAGGAACTGGGAGATGTAGATACCGAACACGAAGCTCCCATCGATTTTGACATCACAAGCCGCAAATTCCTGGAAGCATATTTCAAATGTGTGCTTCATCCAGAGGAAAACAAAGGCGTTGATTTCTGGTGGATCGACTGGCAGCAGGGCAATATCACGAAGGTCCCTGGTCTGGATCCACTGTGGATGCTGAACCACTATCACTACCTGGACAATGCCCGCGATGGAAAACGTCCTCTTACTTTTTCCAGATATGCAGGACCTGGTTCACACAGATATCCGGTAGGTTTTTCCGGTGATAGTATCGTAACCTGGGAGTCCCTGAATTTCCAGCCTTATTTTACCAGCACAGCTTCCAACATTGGATATGGCTGGTGGAGCCACGATATCGGCGGGCATATGCTTGGCTATCGAGACAATGAGCTGGCACTTCGCTGGGTACAGCTTGGCGTATTTTCTCCAATTAACCGTCTGCACAGCAGCAAAAATGAGTTTATGGGAAAAGAACCGTGGCAGTTCCCTATGGAGATCGGTGAGGTTATGAAGGAGTTCTTAAGACTTCGTCACCAGATGCTTCCGTATCTGTATACCATGAACTACAGAGCATATAAAGAGAACACGCCTTTGATCCTGCCAATGTACTACACATATCCGGCAGAGCAGGTGGCTTACACAGTGAAGAATGAATATGAGTATGGAACCGCATTTATTGTAGCGCCTGTTACGGAGAAATCTGTCCAGGGCGTTGGAAGAGCCAGGACTCATGTATGGCTGCCAGAGGGTACTTACATTGATTTCTTCACAGGTCTGGTATACTCCGGCGACAGAGAGATGGATATGTACCGTGACCTTCATTCCATACCGGTTCTGGCAAAAGCAGGTGCCATTGTGCCGATGACTGAGGAAATCTTTGGACAGGAAGCAGCCAGAAATCCGGAAACTATGACCATCCGTGTATACGGCGGTGCAGACGGCAGCTTCCAGCTTTACGAAGACGACAACGAGTCCAACGCTTACCTGAAAGACGAGTGCGTTCTCACAGACATGGATCTGAAGTGGAGCACTGGCCGCTTCGTCATCCACAAGGCAGCGGGCAGGCTGGAACTGATCCCGCAGAAGAGAACCTGGACTGTAGAGTTCTGGGGTGTGAAGGACACCGAGGTTACCGTAGAAGTGGAAGGTACAGGGGTAGAAGCTTCTAAAAAGTACGATGAAGCACTTGGCTGCCTGGCGGTAAGTGTTCCGGAAACCGCTGCAACCTCTGAAATCATCATTACTCTGGGAGCTCCGGAGCTTCGTGAGAATGATGTGAAAACCCAGGTATTCAACCTTCTCAACCAGGCTGAAATCCCATACATGGAGAAAGTAGCCATTATGGAAATTCTGGACAAGAAGATTTCCAACGCCGCCAAACTCACCCAGCTTACCGCAATGCATCCGGAAGAAGGAATTGTGGGAGCAGTGGGAGAGATTTTGACTGCGATAGAGTAAGATATAAACAGAATATTGAAGACAGTAAAAAGCCCGGGAGTATTTGCTCCCGGGTGTTTTAATAAGCTGTTATTTAAGGGGGGAACAGTCCGCATACAGCATTGAAGTATTTTTCAATCTGTTAAGCATTTAAAATCAGCAGTAAATCTCTGGAGGAATCTGTGCAAAGGGAATCACATCGGGCTGTCTGTCAGGGTGATCGGCGATGATCTTCTCCATCCAGACCATATTGTACCAACGCCCGAACTTGTAAGCGCATTTGTGAAATTCTCCTACCATGGAATACCCCAGATGCTGATGAAACTGAATGCTGTTATGGTTCAGATATTCGTCATCCACTACAGGACTGGCGATGCAGGCATTCAGGTTGGTCATATTCTGGGCGGCAAGCGCTTTTTCCAGAGAAGCGTAAAGCGCCTTGCCGATTCCGGATTTTCTTTCGGATTCTCTTACATAGATGGAAGTTTCCACAGACCAGGCATAGGCTGCCCGGGCGTGGAGTGGTCCTGCGTAGGCGTAGCCTGCAATTTCAGTACATGCACTGCAGTTCCCTTCACCCCTGATGCCTGGTGCGGAGCTGTTTATTTCCCGTTCGGCTACAAGATAAGGATACTGCTGTAGTGTGTGTGCAATCCGCTTCCGGAATTCTTCTGCAGAGGGAACTTCATATTCGAAGGTAATTGCAGTGTGCTTTACATAAGGTGCATAAATGGAAAGGAGCGCCTCTGCATCCTCTGGGGCTGCCGGGCGGATGATAACTGGTAATGACATGGCAAGATTCCTCCTTTGTAGTTGCAAACGAAAATTTCGTTTTAACAGATTTTCAGCATGTTTTCCAGAGCAAACAGCTTATCAGAAGCAAGTAAATCTTCAAACGCATTCAGGTTCAGATCTGAATGCTCCAGCTCTCTGGAGAAACGGTAACAAATATCTATCTGGTCCTCCAGACAGAACACCCGTCCATTTTTCAGGTAAGCGCCCATATCCAGCTCATGAATCAGCAGGGTACAGACCACAGCCATTTTTACCTTTGCGAAAATTTCGCCGTCGTAAACAGCACCGCAGAAATATGTGTAAATCCAATACACAAGCAGCTGCTCTTCCTGAATATTCCAGTCTGGGTAAGCCTTTTCGAAATCAGCCCGGTTCTGAGAGTAAACAGAAGCGGGGGAGACACCGGAAGACTCTGCACTGCTATAAAGCGCCTGTAAATTTTTTTTCAGAAATTCCTGCCAGTCCGGTCTGAGAACCTCCATTTTGGGAACAACCGCCTTCCACATGGTCTTCAGAAGTTCATCTGGCGCAGCCTTTTTATTCATATGCTTCTGCACCTTGGAAGTAAAGGCTTCGCCATATGCAGAGGCTTTATGGCGCTCCCGGATCTCTTCCCATTTGAAAAGCTGGTTCCGGTCTGCACAGCGCTGGAAATCACTGGCTGCAGCCAGTATTTTCCACATACGAAGCCGCATGGGAATCTGCCGGTTCTGCAGCACCTCAAGAAAGTATTCCCTGGTATCTTCAAGGGCAGTGAAAAGCATATAGTCAAAATCATCATAAGTTTCTTCCGGGGAGGCAACCTCTGCTGTCTGGAAGGTTACCTTTTCCCTTTTGCCAAGCAGAATCCTGGCTGCTTCCGGACAGGAAAGAGACAGGGAATATTCCCGCAGACCTTCAAATTCTTCGATGTGCCGCGGATATTTCCGACAGGTGTCGCAAAGCATTCGTTTTCCAACCTCGCTGTAGATGTCGCAAAGGCTGTCCTCATTTAAAAATGCACACCGCTTCCCATACTGACGGAAAACCTTCTCCTTCCAGTCAATATCATTATGAAGGCGATTCCGGAAAGTACCCTTCACACGCTTATATTTTTTCAGGCTTTTGTCGTCAATGACGATCTGCCAGCCGGCACAGCAGGTGTCGGGACAGGCACCTGCAATACAGGAAAACTCTTTATAATAATCAGGTCTTGTAATCTCCATAAAAAACCTCCTGGTAACAGTGATCAGTATATTTCAAATACAACTATTGTAACGGTATTTCAAAGCTGTGTAAATCCTCTGGACAAAAAAAGTTATAGATGGTTGACATTCATGCGGTGGACTGTTAACCTCATATAGGTAAAGTTAGGATCGGAAAGAACTTAGGCAGCTATTGACCAGTCCGCGAACGATAGCTTTCTGATACCTGCACTGCGATAATTAAATCTTGACAGTTCTGTTGAAATTTCCAAAACAAATTTTAAGAATTTCAGACCGAAGAAAAATTCACATGAAACGACAGAAATATCAGGACATGATAGCACCCATATTATAAAAGCTGTCAGCTTAACAGTAAAACGGAAACTGGCGTGGGGGGGGTACCTGCACCAGCGAGGGAAATTATAAAATGAGTGAAGTTATAACTAAACAAAAGATTCTTATAGCGGATGATTCAGAAATGAACCGCGAACTTTTAGCTGCAATTCTGGAAGAGGAATATGATATCATACAGGTGAACGACGGTGTGCAGGCAGTTGACTGCCTTCAGAGGCAGGCCGAGGAGATTTCCCTGCTTCTTCTGGATATTGTTATGCCCCACATGGATGGTTTCGAGGTTCTTTCTTATATGAATAAAGAACACTGGATTGATGCTATTCCGGTTGTGATTATTTCGTCAGAAAATTCACCTATTTACATAAAACGTGGGTATGATCTGGGCGCCACTGATTTTATCGGAAAGCCCTTTGATGCAAATATGGTATTACGCCGTTCGGCCAATGCCATACTTCTTGGAGCCAAGCAGCGCCGAATGACCAGTATTGTTTCCAATCAGATTTACGAGAGAGAAAAAAGCAGCAAGCTGATGATCAATATCCTCTCTCATATAGTGGAGTTCCGCAATGGGGAGAGCGGACTTCATGTGCTGCACATTCAGACAATCACAGAAATGCTCCTTCGCCAGCTGGTTCAGAAGGAAAATAACAGATATGCCCTGAGCAAGGAGCAGATCCGGATGATTACCACAGCCTCTGCGCTTCATGACATTGGCAAGATCAGTATTCCGGATGAAATCCTGAATAAGCCAGGCAGACTTACAGCCGAAGAATTTGCAGTAATAAAGGGACATTCCATGGCAGGAGCCAATATGCTGTCAGAACTGCCGCTTGACCAGAAGGAGGAGCCTCTTGTCAAGACTGCATACGAGATCTGCCGCTGGCATCATGAACGCTACGATGGAGGCGGATATCCGGATGGATTAAAAGGGGAAGAAATCCCTGTTTCAGCACAGGTTGTGGCGTTAGCTGACGTATATGACGCATTGACCAGTGAGAGATGCTATAAAGATGCTTATTCCCATGAGAAGGCCATCGAGATGATACTGGCAGGACAGTGCGGTGCATTTAATCCGTTGATGCTGGAGTGCCTTCTGGATATTTCTTCTTCCCTGAAGAAAAAAATGGGCTATAAATCCAAGGAAAGGTATGAACAGACAGACCTTTCTGATATTGCTAGCAGATTTCACGATTTTGAGATGGATTCCTCAGAGAAAATTGTGCAGCAGCTGGAATTTGAGAGAATGCGCTATAATTTCCTGGCGGAGGGCAGCAGAAATATTGTTTTTACTTATACCATTTCACCGCCGCTACTCACCTTTAACCAGGCTGGCTGTAAACGAAGCGGGATTACAGAACCTTCATTTTCTCCATTGCAGAGCGGAGTGCTGAAAGATCTTGTGGAGGAGCAATCCCTGAAACGGCTTATCCGGAAGATTACCCAGGCCACCCGGGAAACACCGGACGTGACAAGCAATCTTTTGCTCACAGATGGAAAAAATCCCTGCCACTACCGGTGCCAATGCAGGGTAATCTGGACGGATGGTGCTGAAAAAGGCTATACAGGCGTTGTTGGAAAGCTGACAGATATTACGGATGACTATATGGTTATGGAAAACGTCCGGGAGGAAGGTTTGAAAGTCCTGGAAAAAGACCGCAGCGCAGAATTTTCCAGTTTTTATGACCGATTTAAGAAATGCGGCTTCTCTACAGATGGAACGGAAGCATGGCTTTTGCTTCAGTACCTGCAGATCTCCTATGATCTGGTTCGATATGTAGATCCTATAACGAATAAGGTTATTCATATAGAAAAAGACGGAAAAATGTGGGAGAGTGAAACTGCCTGCTCAGACATATGGAATTGTCTGGAAAAATGCAGCAACTGTATTTCCAGACTCAGCATGCAGACCAGGAAGCGCATGACAAAGCTTGAGGTTGCAGGGGATGATCCATATCAGGTGGTATCCATGTATGTAGAGATTGATGGGAAACCCTGCTGTCTGGAGATGGCTTCCAGGTTAGATGGTGATTTTATGCCAGATGGGTATTCCAGGGATGAGATCTTGTCATCTGTAAGGATTCATAAGGAGAAGGTTTATATAGACCCGGTAACCGGAGTTTATAATAAACGCTATTATGTGGAGAAGCTGAGCAAGATGGACAATGCAGCAGCTCTTATGTTTGCAGATATTAAGAACTTTAAAAGAATTAACGAGAATTTCGGACATCAGGCTGGAGATGATGTGCTTCGTCAGGTGGCTGGTGTGCTTCGGGATGTTGCGGCTGGCAAAGGCGATGTGCTCAGATATTCCGGAGATGATTTTGTGACAGTATTTTTTAAGGTTACGGAAGAGGAGCTTTCCGAAATCCAGAAGGAAATGTGCAGAAGGGTAGAGGCTCTGAGATTTCCGGAGCTGCCTGGAGTGCAGCTGAAGCTTGTTACTGCCGGTACCAGTATACCAGGCAGGGTAGAGGAAATGCTGGAGCAGGTAAGAATATAAAAAGAAAGTCCCGGCGGACAAAACCGCTCGGGACTTTTGTTTTTCCTAAGTGTGTTTGATTTTCCAAACAGGCTCTGGAATGCAATATTTACAGAATATCTCTTCTCTTAATGTAGCCAGGAAGTGCCGGATCTGAGACAACCTCCTTCACATGAAGGATTTTGACCATCTTGTCTACTACCTGGTTCTCTACATGTACGCCCTCACCAATTTCAGCACCGGAAAGAACCACACTGTTTTTGATCACGGCATCCTTGTGAATGATGCAGCCACGGCCGAGAATGGAATTCTCAATGGTTCCCTCCACCTGACAGCCGTTGGAAACGACAGAGTTGCGGATCTGGGCGGTCTCATAATAGTGAGTTGGACAGGAATCATTGGTACGGGTATAAATTGGCCATTCCGGATCGAAAAGTGTCTGCGCAGCCTTGATATCGATCAGATCCATATTGGCGTCGTAATAGCTCTGGAAATCTGTGATGGAAGCGAAGAAGCCGCGGTGGGAAACTCCTCTTACATCCAGCTCATTATGCAGCTCATTGATAATGTCTGCAAGAGTAAAGGCTGAAGAAATTGCCTTTGCCTTGCGGATCAGCTCGATAAATAGATCCTTCTTCATAATGTAAGTGTCCATGAAAATATTGCGGTTCTTGGCATTTCCGTGGTTTGGCTCAATGGAGAGCACACCCTTCTGCTTGTTCAGATTCAGGATATTACAGTTCAGATAAGCATCCTTCGCATTGTCTACTGCGTGATAAAGCAGGGTAATGTCAGCCTCAGACTGAATATGCTGCTCGATCAGCTTGGAAAAATCAGCAGTATAAACCATGTAATCTGGTGTGATTACCACATATGGATGATGCATTTCTTCGATGCATTCCATATTTTCGTAATAGGAAGCAATATCAGTGTTATAGATATTGTTTCTCTGGTCGCTGTCAGTGAAAAGAACCTGCAGCCGTCCGCTCTTTGAGTTAATGTTATAATGACGTCCGGTGCCGATATGGGAAACCAGAGTTCTTGGTTTCTCTTTCACGTAGACCTGAATGCGGTCAATGCCGCTGTTGCTCAGGTTGGAAATCGGGAAGTCGACCATACGGTATCTGCCCAGGAATGAGAAAGCTCCGATTGGACGGTAGTCCTCAAGTCCCTCTACACGGATGTTTCTGGATGATGAGTTTACAATTCCAAATGCCTTATACATATTATTCGGCCCCCTTTACTCGTTTCGCGATCAGCTCGATGTGCTCACTGTCAGCACTTCCTACAAGAGCACCCTTGCCGATGTTTACGCCATTGGCAACAAGGGCACGTATTACGACAGCACCATCCTCCACAATAGCACCTGGCATAAGTACACTGTCAATTACCTTTGCACCTGGTCTCACCTTAGCTCCGGTAAAGATTACGGAATTGGTAACCTCGCCTTCAATTACACAGCCCTGGGTTATGTAAGCATTCTGGATCCTGGCCTCTGTGCCAATATACTGCGGAAGTGCGGTTACATCTTCGGTGTAAATTTTCCAGGTAAGGTCGCTTAAATCCAGCTCATTATCCGGGCTGAGAAGATCCATATTTGCTTCCCAGAGAGAATCTATGGTTCCAACATCCTTCCAGTAGCCCTTGAAGCGGTAAGCGAAAAGACGTTTCTCATCGCCAAGAAGAGTAGGGATGATGTCCTTGCCAAAGTCATGGTTGGAATCCGGGTTCTTCATATCTGCAAGAAGCAGCTTGCGAAGAAGCTTCCAGTTAAAAATATAGATACCCATAGAGGCAAGATTGCTCTCAGGTACCGGCGGCTTCTCAACAAACTCGGTGATACGGTCTGTCTCGCCGTCCGTGTTCATAATACCGAAACGGCTGGCTTCCTTAAGAGGAACCTCGATAACGGCGATGGTAGCATCGGCCTGTCTCTCTTTATGGAAGGCAAGCATCTTGTCATAATTCATTTTATAAATGTGGTCACCGGAAAGTACCAGAAGGTATTCCGGATCATACTGATCTATAAAATCAATGTTCTGGGAAATCGCGTCGGCTGTTCCGCGATATACGTCGAGTCCGGTGTCTGCTTTCTCACGAGGCGGAAGTACATATACACCGCTGTCCTTGGAATCCAGTCCCCAGCGTCCGCCAGCTGCAACATAACTGTTCAGCTCAACTGACTCATACTGTGTCAGTACGCCTACTACGTCGATGCCACTGTTGGCACAGTTACTGAGGGGGAAATCAATGATACGGTATTTACCGCCGTAGGAAACTGCCGGTTTAGCCACTTTGTTGGTAAGATCGTGAAGACGGCTGCCACGACCGCCTGCCAGAATCATTGCTAACATACTGTTCTGTTTCATGGTGAACCCTCACTTTCATTTCTTTAAGGCTGCTGTTCGCGGAAATGTATCTGCAAACAGGAATGCTTTAAGCTATATTATACAATATTTTCGATAAAAATACAATTTTTTTGTGCAAAAATATTGTAAAATCCAGATGAAATTTAGCCAAATATTTACTGGTAATTCTGTAGACTTTTCACAGCTTCGATGTCTTCCTGCTGTACTTTCAGGTTGGAAGTGAAAGTTCTGCCATCTGATGTGGTGATCTGAACCTCGATCACGGTTCCTTCGGAAATGCCGGCCTGCTGCACGGCGGAAATAAATTGTGGGAATTTCGGGTGACGCCTTGTAAAAGCGTTCCACAGGTTCTTAAGTTCAAGTAATTTCATGGGGTTAATTGCCATTTTTTTATCCTTCCTATCAAGCGCCAGAGTGTGTTTGGAAAATTGTTCCCGCAAATTGTGACGCACATCTTGCAGAAAGCCTTTTTCAAACATGCTCTGGGACGATGAAAACGGTTCCCTCTATAACCGATAAAGTCCAATTCTTTACTGCTTTAATTTACAGATGTACGCTTGATGTCTAAAGTATACCAGAAAAAAATCTGCACTGCAATGAAGGGCTCAAATATTCACATATTTAGCGAAAGTTCACAAAAGCGACTTTACATGCTATAGGAAACATTGTTATAATAGACGAAAGCCAAAAGCTGATTTTGGATAAAAAAGAACGTGAAAAACAGATGAAGTGCGATATGAAGGAGAAAGAAAAAATATCAAATTTTTGCAGCGAGAGGTGTGAAGATGGAAGAAAAAAAGAGGTATAATCTTGGAATTCTCATCGGAGGAGTGCATACCTATTTTCCAAAAGAGCATATCAAGGGGATTTCTGAGGCGGCGTCAGAGCTGGATGTAAATGTCTGTTTTTTCCTGGGAACCCGGACGAAGGACTTTTTTGAAGATGTCCTGGGCAGCAAACAGAAAAATTCCTATGACTATCAATTTAATACCATACATGACTACAGCCTGATCGGCGGACTGGATGGTCTGATCATTAATTATGGAACACTGGGAATCCAGCTGCGGGAGGTTGATCCCAACGAATTTGCCCGGAAATATAATGGGATCACCACGGTTTTTCTTACAGAAGTCGTGGATGTGCCCAATTGTCACTCCCTGATCTGTGACAACAAAGGTGGTATTGCGATGGTCATTTCTCATCTGGTGGAAGAGCATCATCTGTCCAGAATCTTGTTCATGGCAGGACCGGAGCATAACACAGATGCCATTGAGCGCAAGGAAGCTTATCTGGAAACCATGAAGAAATACGGGCTTCCTGTAACCCATGGAATGATTGCCCAGGGGGACTATTCCGAGTTTGTGGACAAACAGGTGGAATACCTTCTGGATAGCAACCCGGATGCCCAGGCCATTGTATTTGCCAATGATGAGATGGCTTTTGCCGGCTATCGTGTCTGCGAGAAGCGTGGGCTTGTGGTTGGCAAGGATATTATGATTACCGGATTTGATGACTGCGAGCGTGCATCCGGGATGGAACCGCCCCTTACTACAATTCAGCAGGACGGAGAGCTTATGGGTAAAATGGCAGTCTACGATCTGGTAAACCGCCTGGATGGAAAAGATCCCGGAAAAGAAGCGGTATCCAGACGCGTGCCGGTTTCTTTTGTAAAAAGAGAGTCCTGCGGCTGTGTGTCAGAGGATGTTTCGAAGAAAGAGACACCCATGGGGCTTGGTGCCCAGGTGCACAGGCTGAATAAGACCATTGCCGGAATGAAGCTGGAGCTGATCAGTTTCCAGAGGAAATCCTGGTTTATTCCGGTTCTTGCCCGGGATTTAAACGACTGCATGGATGACGAGCAGGCTTTTCTGAAGGAAATTATGGAGAAAATGCGGGAGCTTCATACAAGATGTACTCATCTTTTTCTTCTGGATGAACCGATTGTCTACGATGGCAAACGGAAGTGGACCTGCCCTTATAACCTTCATCTTGCTGCCAGCTATGAGAATGGCAAGATCATTACCAAGGCGGCTTATGAAAGACCTCTGGTTATGAAGGAAAACGGAATCTGTGATCTGATGGAGAACGAAGAGCGCCACCAGTTTATGGTCTTTCTTCTTTTTTCCGGGGAGAAGCAGTATGGACTTCTGGCCTGTGACATTGACCAGGAGGATTTCCCGTTCTTCTATGTGATCAGTCTGCAGATTGGTCTGTCCCTGCATTATCTGGAGATCAGCAAGGCAGAGGCGGCCAGACGGCTGGAGATGTCCAGGGATATAGAAGAGATTAAGGAGAAAAACCGCGTTCTTGGTATTATTTCCGAGTATGATGAGCTGACCGGACTTCTGAATCTGCGCGGGTTTATGGAGCACACCAGGCGGGTTTGCCAGGCTGGGAATGGCCAGAGGGCATATATGATCTACGGTGATCTGGATCACTTAAAAGAGATTAATGACACCTGGGGGCATCCGGCAGGGAACTTTGCCCTTAGGAGTGTTGCCGAAATATTAAAGGGATGTCTGCGCAGCAATGATATTCTGGGCCGTGTGGGCGGTGATGAATATATTATCATGCTGGAATGCGAGGAAGCCGACTTCGGGGAGAAGTTCCGGGAGCGTGTGAAGATGGCATGTAAGCTGTTTAATGAAAAATCCGGCAAGCCCTTCCTGGTGGAGATTTCCCTTGGAATTGCCGAGTTCCGCCCAAATATTTCAACAGACATCCAGCAGGTGATTTCCCTTGCAGACCAGCAGCTTTATGAGGCGAAGAAGCATAGGAAGAAGTCGGTGAGCAGGGCGAATAATGAAGGTGCGTGAGAATTGGGAGCTTGTGATACCACCCTTTAGAGCGGTATCACAAGCCCCTTTGTCAAATCAAAGAGAAACCACCAGCTGAACTGGTGGCTTCTGATGAGTCAATGCTTAAAATGAGAGAGCAGTTTTTTTAATACACCTGACCGTTTAGAGGTACTATCTGTGGCGGGGGCTTCCTGTATACGGTGGCGGAAGTCAGCCGGGGTGGTGCATTGGGGCATGATTAGTCTGGCTTGTTTTTTGAATTGGGTAATATTGTTATAATTTTTTGTAAGGCTCTCAAATTCTGGAAGAAAAGTGAGATAATCGTAGTACCACTTGAAAGAAGGCGGGAATGCTTCAAGAGGCGAAATGTCAAGCTTCTGCGCAAACGCCTGGGTCTGCGCAGTAATCTCTTCTGAAATCTCCGGAATTTTCTTGTATTTGCGATACCAGATAAAAATGTCAATCAGTTCACGCTCCATTACGATGGCCAGCTCGCGGCCCTGAATATTGTATTTGGTACATTGGTTCATGATCAATTGCCAGGAATCAAATTCACAATGGAAGTTTCTGGCACGGTTTCCTACAAGGGATGCGCTGTTATTCACACGGTAACGGACAATCTGCTCGTGAGTGAGCCAGATCCTGTTGGCAGTGAATACGGCTTCGCTGTAGAAGGAGCGGTCGTTGACACAGATCAGATTGTTAAAGCGAAGCCCCTTTTCCAAAATGAATTTTCGTTTGTAAATGGCATTCCATGGAACTACACTGATGTGGCTGAAAATTTCGGGAGCCTGGTGGAAATTCAGAACCTTATCGAAGCACTCAGCGGGCACATCAGACAGTGCAAAAAGCGGGGTATCGGAAAGCTCGCCGGTCTCATTGTCAAAGCAGACGGCGCAGCCCTTTACCATGTCGGCACCCGCCTGTTCAGCAATGGACAGGTATTTCTGGTAGGCACCTTTTTCTACAAGGTCATCTGCATCAAGAAAGTGAAGGTAATCACCATGGGCTTCTTCGATTCCCTTATTTCGACAGGCTCCTGCAAACCGGGTCTTTTCGTTGAGGAAAAGGCGGATGCGGGAGTCTTTTTGCTGGTAATCTTTTATGAGGGCAACAGAAGCGTCGGTGGATGCGTCATCCACACAGATCACCTCCAGCTCCTCTGGATTTCCCAGATCCTGCTGCAATACACTGTCCAAAGTGGCTGTGATGTATTTCTCAGCATTGTGAACCGGGATGATAGTGGTTAATTTCATAGGTAAATCCTTTCGTAAGGAATGGGTTATAAAAAAGCATTCCCACAAATTGTGACGCACATCTTGCAGAAAGCCTTTTCCAAACACGCTCTAGAGCATTCCCTTATCTTTATTTTTGCCAGAACTTTGCGTCAGTTTCAATCCAGTAAGCTCGGCAGGCAATTCCAGACTACCTGTATCCTTTAACATTCTGCAAAGAAATGCAATCTGGTGTCTGTAAGGTCTTGAGGTACTGTAGCGCTCTGGGTTAAAGGTGTCAAAAGTATAGGACGCTTTTGGCGCAGCAGCCAGAAGCGTAGCAACCGTTTTTATACTATCTGTGGAAGTGATTACGACTTCATCGAATCTTGTCTCTCCCATGCACTTCTTATATTCTTCTTTCCCCAAGTCCAAAATATGGGATAAGGGATAAAATGAGAAAAGTCCCATCCGGCTGGTGAGCACACTTGCCAGCTTCCAGCGGTTACCTTTCTCGGGATCCGGCTTCAATGGCAGGCTGGAACAGTCAGGTGATAACTGTGCCAGATATTTGGCAGAGTCTGTATTGCGGAAATCATTGTATGCAAGCCAGAATTCTTTTTCCGGTGCCTGTGCTGCCAGGGCATTAAAATCCCGAACCAGATTCTGGGAAAGCTTCCGCCCTGTAAAGAACAGGACGCGTGTGCGCGGTGCCGGTACATCATCGGAAGAAGCTGGAGCATAATAGGGCAGCGGTCGTCCGTTTAAGAGAGAATCTGCAATATCTGTGAGAAGATATTGTGGGGATTCCTCGAAAGTAGTGGCTTCTCCGGAGGAATTCTTTGTGGCCTGTAAATTATGATTATTTTCCATTTGCAGAGAGCTTTTTTTCGAAGA
Source organism: Ruminococcus sp. 1001713B170207_170306_F1 (assembly GCF_015668065.1). Lineage (NCBI taxonomy): Bacteria > Bacillati > Bacillota > Clostridia > Eubacteriales > Oscillospiraceae > Ruminococcus > Ruminococcus sp. 1001713B170207_170306_F1. Next base: position 89,143 of record NZ_JADPEX010000021.1, read on the forward strand.
ATTCCAATTGTGCTCCTGGGAATCGAACACACGGTCTGTATCAGAAGTAAACTGGTCAAAAGGTGCTGAATGTAAAGCTTCATTTGTGGCCATCTTCTCAGACATCAGTTCTAACTGTCCGATATATCGTACTAACTCCGGCACATTATCAAATGCAGGATATTCCGGGTGAAATATATCGCAAAGTGTGGAGTGCAGATTGTAGGAATGATTTTTCAAACAGGCTCCAGAGCTCTCGGGCAGACAGGAAGTGGTTTCCTGCAGGACAGGAGCAACTGGTACAGTCTGATGGTCACTGGTTGCATTTTCGTGTCGAAGAAATGTACCGCACAGAAATCGCAGAATCTGTGTGCCTGTGGTGAATCTGGCAGAAAGTGCATTGTGATAATCCGATATAAAAATATCACACGCCGCAGCGAAATCCGGTACATCGAAATCTTTTGGCATTTCTTTTATATGTCTAAATTCAGAAAAATCAATTTCCCTTTCATGATCCAGATGCAGATACAAAATCTGATGATCGGAAAGTTCACAGTCAAATATGTAGAGGGCTGCCATGAAATTCCGGAATGTCTGCTCAGTGTCTGCAATATAGGACCCTGGAAGCAGCGGCGCATACAAAATAGTCTGCATGGAATCCATCTGCAAGCTGCGGCGGAGCTTTTCCCTGTGTGATTCATTGGGAATCAATGGAATGTGGGTGGAAGAACCGATAATGTAAGGCGTTTTGCAGATATTAGCTGTCATACATTCCTGCAGGTAAATATCCCGGTTCTGTACATTGTTAAAATACAGGCAGTCTGCCATAAACATAGTATGCTGCCAAAGCCCTGTATCAGCGGTGGAATCCGGTGTGTTCAGAACGGTTTCCGGATACAGATTGTGTCCGCAGTAAAGCAGCACAAACTGTCCCTCTTCCTTCCGGAAATAGTAGGGTAAAGGTCCGTCTGTGATCACGTAGCCGGAGAGTGCAAGTGCCTTGCCGTATTCTTCGCTGTCCGGGCACACCAGAGTAATATTCTCAGACAGTGCAGTGCTGTCAGAAAGATAGCGGTTCAGAAGAGCCTGAAACAAGGCATGCTTCTCCTGAGTCAGGGAGACAATGATCTGGTGCTCTCCAAAATTCCTCAGAAGATGCACAAGTAATTTCAATATCCAGGTAGGAATTTCTTTTCCACGGCTGGCTTCCAGAAGAATCTGCTCCGGATCAGGAGCAAGGCTTCCGGTATAGGCAAAGCCATAAAACTGGGAGGAAGTTTTTTCCCGGTGGATCATCTCGGCAGGCTGATAGCTGGGAGATGTTTTGTGAGAAAGCTTGTAATCCTTTATCCAGGCTTTCTGCTGCTGTACGGTCATTCCGTTGCAGGCCTCTATGAAAGAAATCATTTCCTGTCTGGAACCATAAAGACAGAGCAACCGCCCAATATGTGGCGGAAGTGAATATCGGACATAATGATTGTTCTCCCAGTCCGGAATATTGGACTCCATATAATCGAAAAGCTCATTGATCAATTGCAGCTTCAGTTCTTTCTGGTTAGTCTCATAGTTGGTGAGAAGCTTCCAGAAACGGTAGAAAAAATGACGCACAGCAATGAAATCCAGCTCTGTCTGATATTGTTCAAACAGCCCCAGCTTCTCCATTTCTTCCTTCATAAAAATAATGGCATTCCGGATGTGAAGGGTGGAAGGCGTGAGACGGCTGAGGAATCCTACATTTTTTCTGTAATTATAGAAGCACTGATCCACGTATCCGATGGAACGGGCTTTCACAGCCAGAAGATAGGCCACCGGAAGATCTTCAAACCGGATTCCTTCCGGGAAACAAAGTCCGTTAAATAGATCTCTGTGAATGAACTTGATCCATGGGTATGGAGAAATCGCAGGTAATTCATAAGGCTTGTCTGCAACGCGGAAGTTCTGATTATGGCAGGATGCAATGTATTCCTTACGGACTCCGGTCTCAGAGTCTACATTATAGTAACGGAAAAGAACCAGGTCGTTTCCGTCAGCGGTAGCTTTTTCATAAAGAAGTCTGCAGGCGTCAGGCTCTACGAAGTCATCGCTGTCTACAAACCAGACATATTCTCCATGGGAATGGGCAAAACCGTAATTTCGTGCCCTGCTGACGCCGTGGTTCTCTGTGGAAAATATAAAAAGCTTCTCCGGATTTAACGACTGATAAGCCTGCAGAATCTGCAGGCTTCCATCTGTACTGCCATCATTGACAGCTACGATCTCTATTTCCTCAAGTGTCTGTGCCAATAAGCTGTCCAGGCACGCGCTCAGGTATTTTTCCACGTTATACACCGGTAAAATGATGCTGACTTTAAAAGACTTCATCAAAAACTCTCTACCCCATTCCTAATTCCGATATTTCAAGTCAAAATTGCAGTTATTTCGTCAATCTTTTACCTATAATAGTACCAGTTCGACAGGGGGATTTCAAGGGGAAAAGAAAGGGAGAAACTTGTTTATTTTCTGTTTATCTCTTTCTCACCAAATGAACACATTTATATAGTACCATGGAAAACGAGAAGGAGGGTTTTTACTTATGACTGACAAGGAGTATTATGAGCTTATTCAGCCGTATGAGGATGCGATGAAGCTATTGCTGACACGTCTGGAAGTGCTGAACCACTCTATTTATAAAACAAAGACGGGGAAACCCGTTCATAACATACAGTACCGGATCAAAAAGAAGGACAGCATTGAGGAAAAACTGGTGCGTCATGGCTTCGAGCCAACCTTGGAAAATGCCAAGGATCAGTTGCAGGATATTGCGGGGGTGCGTATTATCTGCTATTTTGTTGGTGATGTGAATAATCTGGTAAACATGTTAAAGAAGCAGCCCGACCTTATTTTCATCCGTGAGAGCAACTATATTGAGAACCCCAAGCCCAACGGTTACCGCAGCCATCATGTCATTCTCGGCGTAAATGTCTGCTGTCTGGATGCAAACGAATACTATCCGGTAGAAATCCAGCTGCGCACCATCTCCATGGACTTCTGGGCCGCCATGGAACACCGCGTCTCCTACAAGAAACACTACGACAACAAAGAACAACGTGTAGCCGAACTCCTCCAATACTCCAATATTCTGGAAAAGATGGAAAAGGAGTTTGAGAAATATAATGATCATCCGGTTGAAATGTGAGCAGCAATCTGATAAAATAAAGAAAACATTTGTTCGAAGGAGGCTATAAACATGGTGTTTGTAAATGAAGCATGGAACGGAACTGGTGAAATTGTAGTTTACAGTAACTATCATAAATATTGGCTGGACAGAGAACGAAAGATAAAGAATCCATTGTTTGATGTGTTTAGCGGGAAAATATTGGATTTGAAGGATAAGAAACCATCGGCGATTAAATATTTTTACAATTTACTGGATTGTGAGATATGCCCCGGAGTAACTATTTGTGTGGTACCTTCCAGTAATGCGGAAAAAAGAGAATCCGGAATTGGAAAACTAGGAGAAATGCTTGCTGCCAATGGAAGGGATAATAAAGTATATTTTTTAAGAAGAAGCCATTCAATCAACAAGCTTGCAACAGGAGGAAGCAGGAATCTGTCAGTTCATATGCAGTCTATTGATACGGTAGAGGATATAGACATAAGCGGAGACATTGTATTATTGATGGATGACGTAACTACAACTGGAAACTCTCTGTATGTCTGCAAAGAAATTTTATTAAATCGTGGAGCCGCTAATGTAGAAATGTTTGCATTGGGTAAGGCAATATAAAATGGAAAAGCTTATGGAAGAAAAGAAAACAACACTATGGCAGGAAATAAAAATCTGTCGAGTTGATGAAACAAATTATCCACATGATTTGAAAAAAATAAAAGACCGGCCAGAGGTTTTGTACTATAGAGGAAATATTGATATTTTGAATGAGCATAAAAGTATTGCGGTTGTAGGATCACGTAAGATATCGGCTGTAGGTGCTAAGTTGGCTTATAATGCGGGCAGTATTATAGGCAAAAATGGTTTTAATCTTGTAAATGGTCTTGCACTTGGCTGTGATGCAGAAGCTCTAAAGGGGGCTCTGGCAGCAGGGGGGAAATGCGCAGTGGTTCTTCCTTGCGGAATAAATGAAATATATCCGAAATCTAATCAATGGATTGCAGAAGAAGTTTTAAAGCAGGGCGGATGTCTTATTAGCGAATATCCCGAAGGAACAAGACCTGAGAAATATCGTTTCGTGCAGCGCGACCGACTTCAAAGTGGCATGTCTCAGGGGGTTCTGGTAGTAGAAGCTATGGAAAAAAGTGGTACTATGCATACTGCAGAGTATGCAAAAAAACAGAATCGCCGCCTGGCTTGTTATTATCACGGTTTGTTGAAATATTCTACAGGAAATAATGTTTTGGAGAATTTATATCAGGCAGCAGTGATTAAAACCAATGAGGATTTAGAGAACTATTTATGTGAAATTGCAGATATAGAAGAATATACGCAATTGAGTTTTGATTTTGTATAACTATTTCCCCACGAGAAACAGAAAAGCAGCATTGTTTCTCGTGGGGATTTTTATGTTCTGTTTTAGTACAAATTTTATTGAAAAATATTCTACATCATTTCTACTTTTTTATCTTATTTTTCGTACGGAATAAATGGCAAAAATGCCGTAGTTCGCATACTCTTTTCATATTCTAACAGTTGCGAAAGACCCTGACTTTTGCAGCTAAATGGATATAAAACACCCGTCAAACCCAGTAAATACAGGGCTTGGCGGGCTTTCTGCTTTGTCAGATTTTCATGGTGTTTTTTCTATTTTTGGGTCTTTGCTAAAACTTTTTTTATTTCCCCTAGCGTACGGATACGTTTTCCAAAATCAATATCTGTAACTCTTTCGATATCTTTTAAAACTTCATCGTAATAATCAAACAGATAATAGTTTTGCTGGATTAGGTTGCATTTGGCTTTTGACAGAGATTCCAAAATAGTTCCGATGCTGTATTTTCGCTCCAGTTTATTTTCCAGTATTCTAGCGATTGTCAAAGCTACAAAACAGGTAAGGAAATGTGCTTCGATATGTTCTTTTGTTCAGACATACACGGGTCTGGCTTCCAGTTCACTTTTGGTTACTTTAAAAGATTCCTCAATTCTCCATAAACCTCGGTACATATCGATAATCTCGTCGTCAGATGTCTCCATTTCGCTGGTTAAGAGCATGTAGTAACCATCCAGTGATTCTTCCTCCCGGATTTTGTCCTCATCAATGTCCAGCCCAGAAGAGGCGGTAAGGATTTCTCCGGTTTCTTTGTCATAGTCTATTTTTTGACATATTTTGCAGCACCATAAGACGTGGCTCTTGTATAATTCCCTGGATTTTTTGCCAGGTCTCTTGCTTTTGTCAGTGCAGCTTCACGCTCTGCTTTTGCTCGTTTGGCATATTTTTCACTCCAGAAGACAACCTGTTTCTCATTTACCT
>NZ_JADPEX010000022.1:0-85072 GCF_015668065.1 Ruminococcus sp. 1001713B170207_170306_F1
ATCAATATAACAAGCCCCAGCAAAAAGCCGGGGCTAATACTTCAATTATTTTAGGACATTTTCAAAAACGCTTGACATTATGAAGCCACCAGACACAAATACCAAAACGTTTGTTGTGCCTGGTGGCTTTCTTTTTTACCCATTTCTACGCATTTAGAATAGCGTTTCGGCGGGGATAGGATAAATCATTCCACCACACCTGTAACCATGCCGGAAAAGCCCCGGAATACCGGGCGTTTTAAGGCCCTAAATGCGTAGATTGCCAGTACCTTTTCCGCTGTCGTTCTGCCTCTTTGCGGCGGCGAATCCGTTTGGCACAGGATGGACAGTATTTGGCCCGGTTGGACTTCGGCATAAATGCAGCTCCACACTCGGAGCAGCGTTTCACCTCTTCCCGGTCTTTGGTGATCTCGACACACAGGGCCGCATCCAGCGGGAGGACAGCAGCCCGGAACCACCGGCACAGTAGCGAATAGGAAATGCTTTGAACACAAACACATTCTTCACCATCGTCCAGCAGCAGACAGTTCCCGTCACAGTAATTGCAGCACTCCCGCACCAGCTTCCGGGCCTTGCGATATTGCGGGTAATTCATTCTCGGTAAGCTCATAGCTCTTGCGACCATTCCTTTCCCGGTGTCATCCGCAAAATGCCGTCCACATTCTGCTTGATGATACCGTATTCCTGCATCTGCTTTTTTGCTTCGCCGTACTGTTCATACAGCCGTTCTTTTTCCTCGGCCAGTCGCTTGTACTCGGCTTTCAGGGCGTACAGATCAGGGAGCTTTTTCATGCCCTGTTCCTTTAGGGCCTTTGCCGCAGCTACATACAAAATCAAGGTGCTTTCATGCTCATGTCGAAATTTAGCCTTGTCCGCTGCCTTGCGATATTCCAGCGCCACGGGCCGGAGCTGCTTGTAAGTGGTGATGTTCTTTATCAATACCGCCATATCCGCAAGCCGATGTTCCGCAGCTTTCAGGACAGCGGCGGCCTCGTCGCTGGCGGCGGTGATCTCGGCCACCTTGCGTTCCAAATCCGGGTAAGTGTCTATCCCATGTTCTGTCAGGAAGTTCAGTGTCATTGCGGCCTGCTTTAAGTTGTGGAGCTTCGCCCACTTCTCATAACCCGCCGACTGTTGGGCCTTGATGCTATTTTCCAGATCAATCCGCAGGGAAATTCCCTTGTGTTCTTTCGGTCTCCTTGTGGTGGTGCGGCCCTTGATACGCTCTTTGATTGCTTCCTCGGTGTAGGCTTCGCCCAGCGTCTTGCAGCGGGTGAAGCGTTCCTGTCCGGAGGCGCGGAACGAAATAAATTTGCCCGGTTTGATCTCATAGCCCTGCGCCTGCATGAACCGCAGAAAATCGTCAAAGTCTTTGGCCTGCGGGATGGCAGCATCAATAGCAACTTTGAGCTTTGCTTTCCAGCTTGTCCCTTTCCGCTGGGCGTCCCACTCGGCGTAGCTTTTGCCCTTACTCTGGCCGGGCTTTACAACGGACAATCCGTTTTCCTTGCACAGCCGATCACTGGTGCGCCGGATGTAGGCATAGCTCTGTTTGTTGGAAATGTACTTGCGCTGATTGACCATATCCACGGCACAAAAAATCAGATGATTGTGGACGTGACCCTTGTCAATATGGGTAGTCAGCACATAGGGATATTTCCCTTGCAGCACTTCGTCGGCAAGCTGCTTCACGATCTTGTGTGCCTGTTTCGCCGTGGCCTCGCCGGGAGCAAAGGACTGTATCAGGTGGTGGGCCAGATTGTTGCCCTTTTGGTATGCCTGTGCCAGCAGCATTTCAAATTCTATGTCTGCTGTTTCATAGGAGCAGGCAAAGGAGGACACCAGCAGTTTGTCGTCGGTCTTGTCCGGGTTCTCGATGTAGTCCAGGGCTTTTTTTAGCGTTGACTTGATAGGATGTATCTTTGTAACTGCCATATCTGCGCCAGCGCCCCCTTTATGTCCTCGATGTCCTGTGCGTACACCGGCCCCATGCTGTTCAGCCGCTTTGCAATCTGATTTACATTGACGCCAATCTTCTGTATCTCGGCGGTCTGCGCCCGGACGTCGGTAGTGTCCATATTGACGATATAGCCGTCAATGAGCATCTTCCGGGCGTAGGCTGAAAAGTTTTTCGTATGCAGCAGCGCCATTTTCTGTTCAATCGGTTTTCGTTCCTCCGGCGTCACGGGAACGCGCAGCACAATCTTTCTGGTTCTGTTTACCATGCTTCACCGTCCTTTCCATTCAAGGGGTTTGGGGACTTCCCCAACAAGCAAAACGGACGAGGCCCGGCAGGGGCGGGACGAGCCGTTTTTTCAGGAGTGTGGCTACACTCCCTATGCTTGCTACGTTACTGTTTCTCCGCTAACAAGACGTTACCAAACGCTAAAACTACCCGCAAAATAGACCTCTGGACAGAAAAAGCACAAAAAAAGAGGGCGCTTGCGCGTCCCTCCATAAAAGAGAAAACAGAGGATGTTTTTACTCACCCTCCGTTTCTTCGTTTGGCTGTTTGATTTTCAAGGCCCCGTCAATGGCACCCTCCACGATTGGTAGATACTGCTCCGGGCAAAGTCTCAGCTTGTGGCTGACACGTTTCCGATCTTCACTTTCCTCCCGCATGACTTCTGGATTAAAGTAGTGTTCCACGGGCAGACCGCAAATCTTGATAAACTGTATCACGACGGGCAGGCTGGGGATCGTCCCTTCGTTCTCGATATTAGCAAGATACCGGGATTCGATATTTACCTTTTCCGCCAAGTCTTTTCGTGTGAGATGCTTTGCTTTCCGCGCGACCTTTACGTCCGCACCGAAAGTTTCAAAACCGGGGCAATCTTCGATTTTTACCATATTGCATCACCCATTTACATTCTATATTTCATAGTCTGCTCATGGAATGTTGCTATATGCAGATAGATTAAACTTTATAATTCATATTTTCTTTCTTGCTTTCATACGGCTGACCGAATATAATATCTGGTAAAGCCTTTTCAGGAGGGAAAAACGATGCTTGAATACATTTCTGCGCCGGAAGCTGCGAAAAAGTGGGGTGTTTCCGAACGGCGGGTACAAAAGCTGTGTGAAGAAAATCGCATACCTGGCGCTTTCAAGTTCAGCCGTATGTGGCTGATACCAACGGACGCTGAAAAACCAAAAGATATGAGGATAAAAAACAGATAACTCCATACTGGTACAACATGAGTGCTTTATACTTTTTTAAGGAGGTGCTTTCTATGGCTCGGATAATGATCGTTGAAGATAACCAAGGAACAAACAAAGCTATTTGCGAATACTTGAAAACAGCGGGACATACTCTTTTTCCTGCTCTTGATGGCGAAGAGGCTCTGAATATTTTTCGTGATAACAGCATTGATTTAGCAGTGTTAGATATTATGCTACCCAAAATGTCCGGTGTAACGATTTTACATGAGATCAGAAAGATTAGCAACATCCCTGTTGTTATGCTTACGGCCGTTGACGATGAATATACACAATCCAACAGTTTTGATGAACTAGCAGATGACTACATAACTAAACCGTTTTCTATGCTGATTTTAGGAAAACGAATTACGGCCTTGCTCCGCAGGAGCGAGAATAAATCTACTGTAAGCACAATTCGGCTTGGGAATGTTACCGTAGACTTTGCGGGATATACCGCACATGATGAAAATGGGAAAATTGACATTACCCCGAAAGAACTCGAAATCCTGAAAGTCTTGATTGAAAACAAAGGCTTGGTGTTGTCCCGCAATCAAATACTGGACGATGTTTGGGGCTATGACTGTGATGTAATCGATAGGACAATAGACGCCTACATACGCAACATTCGGAAAAAACTCCGCCTTGATTGCATTACTACGGTCAAGGGCATTGGCTACAAATTCGAGATGGAGAATCACTATGAAAACAAAGCTATTTTATAAAATATTTGCATTTACATTCGGAATGATGCTTCTAATCACCGTTTTGGCTCATCTACTGATTTTTATGATTGCTCCATCAGAAAATGTCCTTATCACAAGCACAACGGTCACAAACGAAGATGTGCTTGCGTTTTCCGAAGTGGATATGCCGCAGCTCATAACGCAGACAATCCTAAAGTCATTTCCGCTGTCATTTGCCTGTTGCATGGCAATTTTGCTGGTTTTTTCGTTTTTGTTCTCCAAAGGAATAACGGGCCCGATATTGTCTATCTCAACGTCTGTCCATCAAATGTCAAAGTTGGATCGTACCGCCGAGATCACCGTGATCTCCACAGACGAAATCGGTGGATTAGCTAATGACATCAACAGCTTGTATCAATCGTTGCTTGTGACAATCCGGAATTTGGAGGAAGAAAAAGATAAAGTCCAACTTGTTGAAAAAGAAAAGATTGATTTTCTGCGTACTGCGTCCCATGAATTAAAAACACCTGTTACAGAGTTAAATGCGACATTGGAAAACATGATTCTTAAAATTGGAGAGTACAGCGATTATGAATCATATTTGCCGAGATGCAAAGAAATTACTGAGCAGCTTGCAGAAATGATAAAAGATATTCTCAATGCGTCACGGCTACAAATGCAGATGGAGGATGTTCCTGTTACAACTTTTTCATTGGCAGAATGTGTCAGCGAATTGTGTGAGCCATACCGCCTGATTGCTGAAACGAACGGGCTGCGGTTTCAGATAGAGATTATTGAAGATATATCAGTGCGTTTGCCAGAAATTCAACTAAAAAAGGCACTGTCGAATATCCTGTCAAACGCCGTGAATTATACAGAAACTGAAAGGCACATAAAAGTTAAGTTGGAAAAATCAGTTTTATCAATTCAAAACGAGTGCGTTCCGCTGTCACCGGATGAACTGCAACACATATTTGAACCGTTCTACAGGCCGAATAGAGCACGCGATCCGGCAAACAGCGGCAACGGCTTGGGGCTGTATATCGTAAAAACCATTTTAGATAAGCAGGGGCTTCAATACTGTTTCACTTCTATGAAATCAAAAACCGGCATGGAATTTGTAATCTATTTCTAAACAAGGCTCTGCCCTTTCATCGAAGGGCAGAGTTTTTTGCGTTCAACACTGGTACAACATTGCCTTTATATCCTTTCAACATCAATAAGGTATTCTACTGTACGAAAGGAGGAAAAGTGATTGATTTTTAGAAGCATAAAGTTCAAGGAGGTAATACGATGAAACTGAAAATCTTGACTGACGCGCTTGCGCTCCTGCTTACAGGAAGTGTCCTGACGGGCTTTTCTACACAAGCAGCACCATCAAAAACAGAATCCGATGACCATCAAGCACAGGAAATTTCCGAAGCTGTATTCCGAATGGATGGTGCTGCCGCTCAGGTGAGCTATGATGGCGGAAGTACATGGGATGCATCTCCCACCGTAGAACTTCCGGATTTCTACAGCTATGAAGAATTTGCTGGATGGATTGAAACTGAAAGCGACAACCTACAGGCGCTTGTAGCCGCAGGGGAACTTACTCAGGAGGAAGCTGCCGCTGCTATTGCACAGTATCAATCCGCATTGTCTGGGATCGAGGACGGAGTACAGGTTGGCAAGCGAAGTTCTTACGAAGAGGATCAAGTTTTCTTTAGTATGCCTAATAATCCGCAGTCCGAGGTTTTTCAGACAGTCTTGTATGACGGTAACAGTTATCGGAACTTTGGCCCGTATAATACAAAAGCTGAACTGTATGCGGCCTTGGAGCAATACACAAACGATCAGACTAAATCTGGAAATATGACAGAAGTAGAGGCAAATTCGATACTAGACAAGTACAGATAAGAACAACTACCGGACGACGGCAAAAGAAAAAAAGCCGTCGTAGAGCAGACAATTTGACACGCCCATTTGAAACGGCGGCTTTGATTTTCAGAGCCGCCGTTTCTTTGCGTTTGCACAAACCAATGACGACTTGCAGGGACGCGGTAGCCGATTGGAGGTTATTTTGCCGTGTCCTTCTTTTTATTTCGCAGTATCCATGATCTGCACCAGCTAAAAAAAGCGTAGCCCCTCCGTCGGAGTCATCCGGCTTTGGATATGAACTATACAGTGTAAGCAATCATCTTTATAAAACATTTCTGCGCCCAGCAGGTCCGTTGCGACTTGCTGGGCGCTTTTTGCTGTTTTCTGAGGACAAACCCGCCTCGAAAAAATATTTTGAGATTTTTTCAAAAAAGAGGCGTTTAGCGGGCAGCGCACGGCGTTGCCGGTGTCATGTTGGCGGAAAGGGACAGAACCACCACATCCCCCAAGGAAAGGGGGTGAGAAGATGGAAGCTATCCCCCGCGATTATGGCGAACAGTGCCGGTTTGATGCTTTTTGCAAAACCGTACTGCGAAATGAGGCCCGAAACTACCACCGGGATATGAAACGCCAGCGCGACCGTGAAATGTCGTTCAGCGTTCTCCCGCAGGCAGAATTGGACAAGCTCTGCACCGTAGATCATTACCCCAGCGATGACTTTGTGTTTTCGTCACATGGCTATGATTTACATATCGACAATGAGCTTGTGGCCGTTGCATTTGCCGAACTGCCCCAGCAGGCGCAGAGCATTTTGATTTTGCACTGTGTTTTGGAACTGGCAGACGGCGAGATCGGCGCACTCATGGGAATGTCCAGAAGTGCCGTCCAGCGGCACAGGACTAAAACGCTGAAAGAGCTGCGAACAAAATTGATGGCGTTGATGCCGGAGGGAGGTTAGACGCGGATGAAAAATCCCAACTACAAAGGCATTGAGCTTTTGCCCCTTTCGGTGATCGAGGCCGCCCGCGCCGGTGATGCCGAGGCCGTGGAACGAGTATTGCGGTACTACGAGGGTTACATCAACAAGTTATGTACCCGGACGCTTTACGACGAATACGGCCAGCCTCATGTGTGCGTAGACGAGTACATGAAGCGCCGTCTGGAAATCAAGCTCATTTCTTCCATCGTCACAATACCGTGACGAACCGGCCCCCGGAGGCTGAAACAGCTTAACCCTTTCCCTGTTTCTTCCCTCTGCCACGGGCCGCTGGCAGCACCTTGAAAAAGAAAGCCCGATGGGAGGCCACCGGTGCAGTATAGGGCAACGGACACATTCTGTATGTACCGCGTCGGTGGATGCGCCATGATCTCATATCCTTTGAGTGAGCGAGAACCATCTACACCGAGAGTTGGCAGCTCGTAAGCAGCGGCACATACGCTAACGATACTCCCGCGTTGAACGCCCACACAGCATTGCGCGGCGCACCCACAAGCATGGGCCGAGGTGAAATTCCTGTGGAGCTGATGCCATCAGCCGTCCGTTTTATGCCCATCTCCCTTATTCTGTAATAATATTGAACAAGCAGTATCGCATACGCTGTTTTGAAAGGGGCGATGTCGATGCAAGAACAAAATTCTACACAGCCGGTTCAGCAGACGTGTCAAAGTGTTTTCAAAAGCGGCGAAAGCACAACGACCAAAAATCAATTCACGCGCAAGTGGATTGAACTGATTAACCAGCTTGAAAAAAATAAAAGGATAGCCGCCGAAAATCGGTAATGACAAGCTATTGACTTGCATGGTATAATTCATGTATGTGAATAGCTTGTTTCTATCTCTACGGAGATGTGAATATGAAAGTAGCTATTTATTGCCGCTTATCCGAAGAAGATCGGAACAAGCAATTTGAAACCGACGACAGCAACAGCATCCAGAACCAGAAAGCCATGCTGCTGCAATATGCTATGGAACAGGGATGGGAAGTATATAACATTTACAGTGACGATGATTACACAGGTTCCGACCGCAGACGCCCGGAATTTAACCGTCTGTTAGCAGATGCGGAGGCCCGCCGATTTAACATTGTCCTCTGCAAAACGCAATCCCGTTTTACCCGTGAATTGGAATTGGTTGAAAAATACATACACGGCCTTTTTCCGATTTGGGGCATCCGATTTGTCAGCATCGTAGACAATGCCGATACTGCCAATAAGGGAAACAAAAAGTCCCGCCAGATCAACGGCCTTGTGAACGAGTGGTACTTGGAGGATATGTCTGATAATATCCGAAGCGTTCTCACCAACCGCCGACAAAACGGTTTTCACATCGGTGCTTTTGCTCTTTATGGGTACAAGAAAGACCCGGAACAAAAAGGGCATCTTATCATTGATGAAGAAGCCGCCGCAATCGTCCGGGAAGTGTTCATCCTCTTTTCACAGGGCAATGGCAAAACCGCCATTGCGCGGATGCTGAACGACAGAGGCATCCCAAATCCCACGGAGTACAAAAGGCTTCACGGCCTGCGTTACCAGCAGCCAAAGAGGAAGAACAGCACGCTCTGGAAATACTTTGCTATCTCCGATATGCTGATAAATGAAATCTATATCGGAAACATGGTGCAAGGCAAATACGGCAGTGTTTCCTATAAGACAAAACAGAACAAACCGCGCCCGAAAAGCGAATGGTATGTCGTCGAGGGAACCCATGAGCCGATTATTGATCGGGAACTTTGGGATAAGGTGCAGGCCATGATTGCAGAACGTGCGAAACCCTTTGATACCGGCACCATCGGCCTATTTGCCAGAAAAGCCCATTGCGCCAACTGCGGCTATACAATGCGTTCTTCCAAAAACCGAGGCAAACATTATCTTCAATGCTCCAACCGCCATGTTGCCAAGGAAGCCTGTATTGGCTCCTTTATCTCCGTGGATAAGCTGGAACAGATGGTGATTGCCGAACTGAACCGGCTGGCTGCGGAGTATCTGGACAAAGACGAGCTGGAACAGAACATTGAGTTTTGCGACAACTTACAGGGACAAAAAAAGCGGCTGCTTGCCGATATGTCGGCCTATGAAAAGAAGATTGCCGAGTACAGTAAAGGCATCCGGGAGCTGTATATGGATAAAGTCAAGGGCCTCATATCCGAGAGCGATTTTGTGGAATTGTCAAAGGACTTTACCACGGAAAAAGAACGCTTAGAGCGTGTGATGATCGACGACCAGAAGCAGCTTGCAGAAATCGAAGAACGGATTGCTGTTGGTGATAATCGTCGTGAACTGATCGAACAGTACACCAATCTGGAACACCTGACACGGGAGATCGTTGAAATTCTGGTTGACTATATCGTGATAGGCAAGCGGATTCCCGGAGCAAAGGATGTTCCCATCGAAATTCACTGGAATTTCTGATATCTGTCCTAAAAATGGGACTAAAACGAACCAATCAACTTAAAATGTTGTTCTTATATGATTGCAGCAGAACAGAAAGCACGCTCCACTTATGACAATATTCTCCGTGTAGTACGAAATATCCCGGAAGTTGCTGATCCTATCCGTTTCCTGCGTGCAAGGGAAGTGGTACATTTCCAGCGATTTGGTGAAGCACTTCGCTCCATCCAGGAACAGTTGGATGCTAAAAACTTCTACGCTTTCAATCCAGGCTTTGACAATCCCTGCTCTGCAAGCTGTGCACCTGAAGCAAAATAGCATATGCTGCTGGTCATAAAGATAACCGTAACAGCAATACACATCTCACAGAAAACCTTTTTTAAACACGCTCTAATACTGCCCGGCAATTGCTGGGCAGCTTCAAAACAGTAGTCAGCAGGCTTTTTCTCCCCATACCAATTGTTCGTTTACTCAACTTCAAAGTCACCACAAATATCCTCTGGAACTATATCATCGGATTCGTGCATAATACTTTTTCTTTCATACCCCTTCATAATCAAACGCCGGTATAAAACTTTCCTCCGCGGTCTCCCCTTCCTGAAAATAGCCATTTTCGATTCCAAGCTCAATGGCAGCGTCCAACACCTTTTCATACTCTCGTCTGGTCACTTTCCGATTCAGTTCCGGAAATTTCTCATTCTTCCAGACAGGCGTATATTGGTTCATTACGCTGATAAAAATATCCTCCCCATAAGTCCGGTACAGATATTTCAATACTGCAATAGAATTTTTGGTATGCCCTGGCAAAATCAGATGACGAACAATTGTCCCGCGTTTTATATATCCATCCTCCACAAACTGACAGGGACCGGTCTGACGCATCATTTCGGCAATTGCACTCTGCGCCGCCTGCGGATAATCCCTTGCGTTGGAAAAAGCAGCAGCCAATTCAGGCTCCATATATTTCATATCTGGCAGATATACATCCACATAACCATCCAGTCTCCGGATAGTTTCCACGCTCTCATACCCACTGGAATTGTACACGACTGGAAGATTCATTCCCTTTCCTCTGGCCAGCTCCAACGCCGAAATAATATGCGGCACATAATGCGCCCCAGTGACCAGATTCAGATTTGCCGCCCCTTTTTCCTGCAATTCCAGAAAAATTTCAGCAAGCCGCTCCACTGAAATTTCTTTTCCAGAATCCCCAATGGCAATATCCCGGTTCTGGCAGAAACAGCACCGCAAGCCGCAGCCAGAGAAAAAAACAGCCCCTGATCCTTTTTTTCCTGAAATACAAGGTTCCTCCCACATATGAAGAGCGGCACGGGCAGCCCTTATAGTACTGTCCATGCCACAATATCCTCTTTTGCCCTCCAGACGATTCACATTACACTTCCGGGGGCATAAGGTACAATTCTTAAATAATTCTTCTCGCATAAATTACGAATTCTCCTCTCTGATCTTCTCGGTCAGTTCCCTTCCCCCCTGGTCATACCACTCTTCCACAAAGGTATCAAAGTAATCCATGGGCTGCTCTCCCATGATCATCTGAATAAAGGCATTTTTCTCCAGGGAAGCAAGCATGTTGGGAATCTCTCCATCCGAATCAACCAGATATGTTCTGCGCACCGAACTATAATGGCCGTCAACCAGCACGCCCACTGCTGAAATTCTGGACTTGTACGCAGCCCAGTCCTCTACAGTTACATTTTTCCCGCTCAAATACTTCATACAGGCATCATAGTAAGACTTCTCCAGTGCGCTTAAATTACTTGCCTTCTGCTTGCCGGACATTACTCTCCTGATATCCTTCGTAACATTATAAATTGCCTCATTATAATCCACATTAATAACCAGCGGTCTGGCTGTAGGGTCCACATTCAAAGCAAAATAGCTGTTGATCTCATCCGCATTTTCCTCATCTTCGAACCGGCTGTAATCAAACAGAACACTGATAATTTTCATTACAATTTCCGGATGTTCGTAGCCCTTTCTCACAACCACATATTTGTTGTCCCGAAAAGAAGCATAAACGTTGTCTTTTTCCTGATATTCAGCAGTAAGGTAATAAGGCTCCCAGTCTGCTTCCGGATCATTCTCAGCCACATCCATAAGCGGATTATTCGGTGCCCACCAAAGTCCAAAAAACGCACCGCATTTACCTTCCACTACCAGATCACGGAGATTATTCTGAGCACGCAGGGCAAAGTTCTGATCCAGTATTCCTCTCTCATATAGCTCGTGCAAATAAGCAACGGCAGATCTGGTCTCCTCTGTCAAAGAACCATAGACAATTTCCCCGTCTTTGTCCTTGATCCATCTTCTTGGATAAGAATAAAATTTCTCAAAAACAGGTTCCACCGAATAATTCTGACTGGTAGTAGACACAAAATTGGTATCACACACAAGTCCCACAGGATCTTCCCCTTCCTCTGCTCCCATCCTGTTTTCCTGAAAAACCTGGATAATATCCATAGCCTCTTCCAGAGTCTTTGGCTCTGCAAGGCCTAGCTGGTCCATCCAGTCCTTTCTCATCCACAAAAGACAGGGACCGTGGTCGATCACCGCTTCCGGCAGCGCCATCAGCCTGCCATCAAAGGTTCCTGCACCGAGAAGCTGGGGACCATAGCTGTTATACATGGCCTTGATTCTCGGGGAGGTACAGTTTGCATAAACCTCAGTCAGATCCTCCACCATGTCATTTTCCACAAGAACATTTAAAGTCTCCCTGTCTGAAACCACCAGTACATCCGGCAAAGTGTGATCATTTACCAGCACATTCACATACTCGTCGTAGCGATCCTCCCGCTCCATATAGGCATTTTCATTCTGCACGTTCAGAATCTCTTTCAGATATCTGGTATAAGCGCTGTCTTCGTAGGTATTTCCTGCTGGAAGATTGGAATTATTGGCACCGCTCATCTGTCCTAAAGTATAAGTCACAAGCTCCGGGTACTTTCCATACGGAGTTGTGGAAGCTTTTTTCCACAATCCGCTATCTGTAAAATTATCTGTCTGGGATTCTTCTGTTTCTGTACTTTTCTCTGCATCCGTTCTGTTTTCTGCTGTCTTTTCCGTCTCGTTGTCTACAGTGCCTGGGTCAGCTGCATCAATTCCGGAATCACTGCATGATTCCTCAGAAAGCTCATAATCTGCTTCTTCGTATTCCACACCCGTTGTCTCTTTTCCCATATTTCCAGCTGCGCTATCACAGCCTGTCAATGAACCAGACGAAATCAACATGGAAAAAGTCAGTCCCAATACCAGAATTCTATTTTTTTTCTTCACTTTTTCCACCTTTCTTTCCTGTTGTGTCCTCTGTGTCTTCTTCCGGTTCCTGCAAAAACTTTTTCGTAGAAAACTCTCCGGCTGCCACAGCCTCCTCATCCGCTTTTTCTCTTGGAATTCTCATTTCTACCCTGGTGCCTTGATCAATCTTGCTAAACACCTTGATTCCGTACTCCATCCCATAAAGAAGCTGCATTCTGTCATTGACATTTTTAAGACCATATCCGGAAGCCTTGTAAGTTACCAGCTTATCTGCCTCTTCCTGTTCCATTCCTGGTCCATTATCCTCCACAGCAAGAAGCACATCCTCACCGTCCTTTACAAAAAACAGTTTCAGAATCTTCTCTCCTTCTTCTTTCATGTCCAGCCCATGCTCCAATGCATTCTCCACAACAGGCTGCAGCAGCAATTTAGGCACAATATCTCCTTTCACCTCCGGGTCAATGTCCCAGATCACCTGAAAATCATTGTCATGCATCACCAGCTGGATATCCAGATACGCCTTAATATTCTGAATACAGTTATCCACAGTTACCATATCCTGCCCCTTACTCAAAGCAGTCCGGTAGAACATAGATAAGGACAAAGTAACCTTACTGATTTCCCTCTGATTGCTTCGAATAGCCATCCAGTTGATAACAGACAGGGAGTTATACAAAAAATGAGGGTTGATCTGGGCAGTCAGTGCCTTCAGTTCAAACTCTTTCAACGCAATCTTATTCTCATAAACCTCATGGATCAGACGATTGATCTCGTCCATCATGCTTCGGAAGCTGCGCACCAAAAGGCCAATTTCATCTCCAGCATTGCTGTCCACCGTAACCTCACGGCTCCCCTGGTTTACCCGGTTCATGTTATCGGTAAGCTCCTCGATCTTTCTGGTAAAAAGTCTGGAAAAAGAAAGTCCCAACACCAGAATTATGGCTACACAGGCCGCAATCAGGGGAATCTCGCTGACCAAGATTCCTGACACAGAGCTGTCCACTGCTGATTGCAGCTTATACAGATAAAAAATCCATCCGCAAGCCGCGTTCTTCCGGTTTACAAAAGCATAATCTCCCTGCCCGGACTCCAGAAACTCCCTGGAGACAGCCTCTCCCGAATCCTTTTCTTCCTTTTCACCCAGCATTTCCTTCTGAAACAGAACATTTCCCCCTTTATCCAGGATCATGCCCCCGGATTCTGCAGAAATAATCTTTTCAAAGGGCTGAAAAATCTTATTATAATCCAGTGTAACGCAAAGAACTGCTGTCTGCTCTCTGCCAGTATAAATCCGCCTTACAGCTGCAATCTCCGGTATCTGGCTGTCCACCACCCACTGCACAGACACATCCTCTTCCAGTTTGTCATACCACCACTCCTTATCCACCTCTGACAAAGGCACAAGTGTATACTCATGGCGCACTTTAATGCTTTCTGCAAACAACTGGATCTGTATAATGGCATCATGATAAGACTTTGGTACAGACAAAAGAGGATCTGCTACTTCTGTATATTTTATATACGCTTGATAATTATCCATATTTTTCTCAGTGATCAGATCCTCAATATCCGGGGAATAAGTGAGATAATTCAGAAGACTGGAAAAAACTTCTATCTGGCTGTCGATTCCCTCTCCGGTCTGTTCCAGAATGGAAGACATATCCTCCATTTCTTTTTCCCGGAGCAGACTGCTCATGCGGTCATGACTATACAATACAAGCAGGATCATGGGAACCAGGCTGGCTGTCACAAGAAGAATAGTCAGCTTATGACGATATTTCATATTCTCAAATTTATTCTTTATGACTGCCGGTATTTTCATCCTCTTCACCGGTTCCTTTCCGATAGGACTCCGGGCTGCTTCCATAATATTCCCTGAAACTTCTGCAGAAATAAGAAACATTGGGGATTCCTACCTGTTCACTGACCTGTGCCACCTTCATATTAGAATTACACAAAAGCTCCTTCGCCTTTTCCATCCGAACCACACGTATAAAGCGGTTCAGGTTCATACCAGTCTCTTTTTTAAAAATAAAGCTGAGATAGCCAGAAGACAAATACACCTTCTCCGCCAATGTCTCAAGACTTAAATCCTCCGCATAGTGCTGGTAAATATAATTCTTCACAGAAGCAACTTCATCTCTGGAATCACTCATGGAACGCTCCAGAAACTCCTCGTACTCCTTAATATTCTCCTGGGTGATTGCAAGGATCTGCTTCAGATTGGTACAACTGTACAGCCGCTCTACCTCATGATCCAGCTTCCGCTCCTCAGAGAATTGATTTTCCTGAAAAAGCTCCTGGATCACATTGGAAAAAACAAATTTCACATACATGGCAGAGAAACGGGTATCATTCTCATATTTCTTCACCAGACACTCAAAATGCTTCTTCAGCTGTTCCACATCTTTGCGGGAAATGTCTTCGGAAATCTTCTCCATCAGACGGGAATCCTGTGTCTCCGCATTCACCGGCTGGCTGTCAGAGGCCTCATTATTAAACACATGCACATCTGGATGATAAAATTTCTCCTCCATGGTCTGCTCCAGCTGGGACATAATTTCAGGCAGCGCCTCATGCCCTTCAAACCGGCTGCTCACTGCAAGGTGAAAACTTGCAGAGTAATTCTGCTTCAAAATGTCATATAAATGCTTGGCAACCAGCTGATAATCGCAGTACACATCAGAAAAAAACAGCACAGACTGTCTGGTATTCAGATTCAGGTAAAAGAAATTCCGGTGCAATCCCTGCATCAGTTCCTCATCAATATTATCTGGAACATTATCAAAAAATGCCTTATCTGATTCGATAAGAATCGCACAGTGCCACTGCTCCCAGTTAGATTCATCTAAAATCTCCCCAGCTTTTTTCAACACTTCTTCATTTCCGGAATACAGGTAAGTCTGAAGAAAATACTGAAGAAGAAAATTCTTCCCTTTCTCTTCCTTCTGCTTCTTGGACCGGATACTTTGAAGCTCTGCTTTTACTTTCCCGATAGTTGTATGAAAGGTATCCGGATCAACCGGCTTCAGCACGTAATCCTTCACTCCGTAACGCATAGCTTCCTGGGCAAAAGCGAAATCACTGTATCCACTAAAAATTACAATTGGAAGATTGGGATACTCTTCTCTGACCTTGCTAGCCAGCTCCAGACCGTCCATATGAGGCATTTTTATGTCTGTTAAAAGAAAATCAATCTCTTCACTTCGCAATACATTCAGTGCCTGCCTGCCATTGGCAGCCTCATGGATCTCGTATTCTCCCTCTTCCTGTGCCAGAAGGAATTTAATTCCCTCCCGCTCAATTTTCTCATCGTCTGTTATCAAAACTCTGTACATATTGGTACTCCGATCTTTTATTATATTTAACACCGGGACAACTCTTCCAACTGTCATTTATGTCCGCCTGTCAGAAAAGCCAGAAATTTCATATCGCCTGTTGCTTCTGCCTCTTTTTTTCTGTCTGGCGCACATGAAATCTTATATAAAGATAAAGATAGCCCCTCGCATCTCTGCAAAGAACTATCTTTATTTTAACATTCTGGTATCATATTGAAAAGGGAATAATCTCCAAATTTCTCAGGTAAAAACCGTTCTTTTACCCAAAGAAATCAACCCTTAACTGCACCTGCAACAACTCCCTCGATAATATATTTCTGGCAAACCAGATATACAACAATAATCGGGATAATGTCGATCATAATACTTGCCATCATCGGTCCCATCTGCACATGACCATAGCTTCCACGGAAATACTGGATTGCCATTGGAATTGTTTTATACTTCTTAATATCCAGAACCAGTGTTGGAAGAAGGTAATCGTTCCATACCCACATCAGCTCCAGAATTGCAGTAGAGATAATGGTTGGTTTCAAAATCGGAATCAAGATCTTAAAGAAAACCTGCAGAGGACTGCATCCATCAATCATGGCAGCTTCCTCAATTTCCAGCGGGCTTCCTTTTACAAAACCGGTAAACATAAATACTGCAAGTCCGGCACCAAATCCAAGGTAAACAATGCAAATGGTGTATGGATTATTCAGTTTCAAAGTATCTGCTGTTTTTGCCAGGGTAAACATAACCATCTGGAAAGGAACAACCATACTGAATACGCAAAGGTAATACAGAACCTTGGAAAGCAAGCCGTTTACACGTACAATGTACCATGCGCACATAGAGCAACAAAGCAGAATCAAAACAACAGACATAACTGAGATCACAAGGCTGTACCAGAAGGATTTCAGGAAATCCATCTGTGTGACGCTGGCTATAAAGTTCTGGATTCCGTTCCAGGTCTCAGATGTAGGAAACTGGAAAACACCAGATGTAGTAATTGCGGACTCCACTTTTAAGGAGTTAAACAGGATCATAACAATCGGGTAGATCCAGATAATTGAAATTATAGAAAGAATTATAGTTGGGATAATACTTTTTTTCTTATCTGCCATTATGCCTGCACCTCCTTAGATGATGTTGCACGAAGCTGGATCAATGCGATCGCAACAACCAGTACAAAGAATACAACTGCTTTTGCCTGACCGATCCCCTTCCATGCAGGACCACTTCGTCCGTAGAATGTATCGTAAATGTTCAGTGCCAGTAACTGTGACTGTTTTCCAGGATCTCCGCCTGTAAGGGAAAGGTTCTGGTCGAACATCTTGAATCCGTTTGTAAGAGTAAGGAATGTACAAATTGTAACAGATGGCATGATCATCGGAATCTTGATTTTAAACAGGATCTGTGTTGCGGTTGCGCCATCAATCTGTGCGGCCTCAATCAGATCCGGAGATACGTTATTAAGACCAGCCACATAAATGATCATCATATATCCAATCTGCTGCCATAACAACAGAATGATCATTCCAATAAAACCATTTGTTGCAGACAACTTCAGAAGAGGCTGTCCCCACATGGAAAGCAGACCGTTTAACAGTGTCTGCCAGATATAACCAAGTACAATACCACCGATCAGGTTCGGCATGAAGAATACAGTACGGAACACGTTTGTTCCTTTGAATCCTTTTGTCAAAGCCAGTGCAATGGAAAATGCCAGCACATTGATCAGAATACTGGAAACAAATGCGAATACAACGGTCAGCCAGAATGCATGACTGAAGTCACCGCCGATAAAAATTTTCTGGTAGTTGGAAAGTCCAACCCAGACTACATCTTTTACAGTTGAAAATTTACAAAATGAAAGATAAATACCCCAGATAAACGGCCATAAGAAACCGATAATAAATGCAGCCAATGTTGGCAGAACAAATACCGGCCACCATTTTTTCAGAGATTTTCCTACCATTTTTCACTCCTCCTTTTCCTGTTATGACACCTTTGCGGAAGGTTATCCGCCACCCCAAAACATTACATCATTTTCCCATTAAAATGGGGAGGCTGTATTTCGCCTCCCCACCCTGTTCACCATTCTATATTATGTCCTGAATTTCTTCCGGACATATTATATGCTGTTGGAAAGAAATTTATTACCTGTTACGATTATTCGGAAAGAGCTTTCTCAGTTGCCCAATTGTCAACGAATGCGGAAACTACATCATCCCAGGAACCGCTTCCTGCTGCATATAATGTAAGTGCTGTACCAAGACCGTTCTTCCACTCTTCAGATGGCATTGTTGTGAAGTTCCATGATACAGGTGTAAGACCAGCTGCTGTATACTCTGCATCCTGTTTTACAAATACGTTTGTGGATTCCTGTGCTGTTTTGAAAGGAATTGTGAAGCCCATATCTTCTGACATAGCCTTTGTTCCATCCTCAGAAGTTACACACCAGTTCATGAAATCAAGTGTTGCCTGGATATCTTCCTCGGAAGCTTCTTTGTTTACACACCAGAAGTTCTCTGTACCGGTTGCAAGGCCTTCATTCTCATCATCAACACCGAAGTAAATCGGGATCATAGCCAACTCGTCATCACTGTATGTCTTGGACAGTTCGCCATATTCCCAGGAACCATTCTGATAGAATACTGCATCTCCGTTGATGAACTCGTTACGAGAGTCATCTGCTGTCTTAGCAGAAAGCTCTGCTCCATCGCAAGTAGAATCTGTAATATAAAGATCAAATACGTTCTTATAGTTATCAAGGTATGTTCCCTTGATTGCATCTGTATCATCGATGCCATCTGCCTGATACTCATAGTAGATTGGAAGGTTTGCAAGGTGTGTTTTGAATCTCCAGTCAGAGGATCCGTCCATACCAGCGCTTGTGAAAGCACCTTTCACTCCAAGCTCATCTTTTCTTGCCTGGATGTCATCAGCAACCTTCTTCAGATCATCAAAACTCTTGATGTCATCTACTGTGTAGCCTGCTTTTTCCAGTAAGGTTTTGTTTACGATCAGTCCATAGGACTCGATTACGTATGCAATACCATCAACTGCATCACCGTCTTTTACAGTGTAAGCATCAGATGTAAGCTGTGAGTAGATATCAGATCCGGACAGATCATAGCAATAATCCTTCCAGTTCTTAAGTCCTACTGGTCCATTTACCTGGAAAAGTGTAGGAGCATCGCTCTTAGCCATCTCAGACTGAAGTGTGGTCTCATACTGTCCGGAAGCTGCTGTAACAACTGTTACCGGAACGCCTGTCTCTTCTGTATATTTTGCTGCCAGGTTCTGCCATGCTTCATCCTGCTCTGGTTTGAAGTTTAAGTAGTAAACCTTTCCAGCTGCATCATCAGCCATAACCGGTAATGCCGGTACCATAGAAGCTGCCATAACTGCGCTAAGTCCCATTGCTGCGATTTTTCTCATCTTCATAATTTTACTCTCCTTTTCTTTGAAAACCGTTTCTTAAGATGTTTATATAATACTGATTTTTCTGTTAAAAAACCATGATAAAAAATCAAGAAACATGTTCATTTTTTTAGAGAGTGATATTTGAATATGGATATTTTGTCGCAACTTGTACAAAACATTACAATTTTTATCAGATCCAGACTTTGAATAATAATTCGGGTCACAAGCCAGAACCTATTGGAAAAAGCAGTCTGTGAAACATCTCATATATGCAAAAGAGGACTGCTTGCGCAGTCCCCTTTCTCTTTCCGCATGTGCGGAGAAAAATCATATTCAAGCTTTTCCAACGGATCCGAAGATTTCCATTTTCTCTTTAACAGTAGCCTTGATTGCATCGAAGCCAGGTGCAAGAAGCTTACGTGGGTCATATCCTTTACCCTGCTGATCTTTGCCTTCCTCGATGTATTTACGTGTAGCATCTGCAAAAGAAAGCTGGCACTCTGTGTTAACATTGATCTTGGAAACTCCAAGGTCGATAGCTTTCTTGATCATGTCTGTAGGAATACCTGTACCACCGTGAAGTACTAACGGCATATCACCTGTAAGCTGCTGGATTGCATCCAGAGTCTCAAAGCTTAAGCCCTTCCAGTTAGCTGGATATTTACCATGAATGTTACCAATACCAGCTGCCAGGAAATCGATACCAAGATCAGCGATCATCTTGCATTCCTTAGGATCTGCGCACTCGCCCATACCGATAACGCCATCTTCCTCACCACCGATGGAGCCAACCTCTGCCTCTAAGGACATTCCATGCTCTCTTGTGATCTTAACCAGTTCTTTAGTCTTAGCAACGTTCTCTTCGATCGGGTAATGAGAACCGTCGAACATGATGGATGAGAATCCAGCCTCAACACATTTCAGGCATCCTTCATATGAACCGTGATCCAGGTGAAGTGCAACCGGAACAGTGATCTTCTGCTCTTCCATCATACCTTTAACCATTCCAACAACGGTCTTATAACCAGCCATGTACTTACCAGCGCCTTCGGAAACGCCCAGAATAACCGGGGAGTTCAGTTCCTGTGCTGTAAGCAGGATAGCCTTTGTCCACTCAAGGTTGTTGATATTGAACTGACCTACTGCATAATGTCCAGCTTTTGCTTTTTTCAGCATTTCTGTTGCATTAACTAACTCATACATGATAAAATTCCTCCTATCTTTGGAAACACCTTAACTATTTCCATTGTCTGTAGTTTAGCAGATTTTTCCCCATTCGTCTACCTCTTTGCAAAAAAAATGAGTTATTGATTCTTTTTTCATTCACCTGGAGCGTATTTGAAAAAAGCTTTCTGCAAGATGTGCGTCACAATTTGTGGAAGATTTTGTCCGGATGAAGGCGCCGTAGCGGGCTACGGCAACTGAATTCAGGCAAAATATACTGCAAAGTGGGGCGGGCAGATTGCGGGAATGATTTTTCAAACACGCTCTGGCGCGCAAAACATCAAAAAAACTGAAAAAATATCTTGCAAAAACTTTCTTCTTTGTATATAATAAATTCATTCACGGATGGATTCCCGAGTGGCCAAAGGGGACAGACTGTAAATCTGCTGGCGATGCCTTCGAAGGTTCGAATCCTTCTCCATCCACTACTACTCCAGAGCATATTCGCTCTGGAGTTTTTCTGTCATATGCCAAAGCGGTTCGAATCCTTCTCCATCCACTATATTCTAAACTCTCAGATATTTTTACCTGGGAGTTTTTTATCCCTCTTCTCTGTATCAGCAGCGCAGCGCCCTGATACCAAACGTTCTTTTTTCGCCTTGAATACTCAGCCGCGAGGAGGGGCCTATGGACTGGCGGCCATTGCGAGGATTCCAGGGATTTTCCATATACGCGCAGGAGGTGGAGCACTGTCTGAGGCCACCATGTGGCCGAGTTTGCTCCACCTCCTGCAAATAAGCGTATATGGAAAATCCCGGAACCGCAGCTCTGGCCGTCAGCCCATAGGTCCCTCCTCGCGGCGTCCCTTAATCTTCCACAAATATAGTCGGATTCTCACACTTATGATACAACACCATCGCCCCAAACGCTGGCATCGGCACCCTGATCACACCTGCCTTGGCTGTATATTCATATTCCTCCGTAGTATATCCATCACGGTAAGACAGCATGATCCGCTTCAACACAGAATCCTTCAGTCTGCTGATTCCCGTCTTCCAGACCTCAATCTCAACCTCCCGATCCTCATTCCGGTTATTCAGAATCACGATCATTCTTTCATCATGGGAAAATCTTCCGAAGCAAAGTCCCTGATAATCATTCCATAGGAACACAAGGGAACCATTACTTAAGAAATCATATTCCTTATGGATCTTAATCATATCTCTGTGGAACGCAATCATCATCTGATCCTCATGTCCCCATGGATAAGTTCTTCTGTTATCCGGATCTGTAAAGCCACAGACACCTGCCTCATCACCATAATAAACAGTTGGTGCTCCCGGCCAGGTCATCTGCACCACAACACCTTCACGCATCACTGCAGGATTGATGTTCTGGGAAGCAGCTTCCGCACCGGCATAGGAAATCCTTCCCACACGGCGGTTTGTTCTGGTGAGAAATCTGGAATGATCATGATTGGACAGCTCATTCATGGACGTATAAAGTGCAGACATATGAAGTGCCCTCATATGAGTCTTCATAGCCCCAATAAAGGCATCACTGTTTCCATAAAGGTCATCCCTGCACTCATCACTGTGCTTCTCCATGCCCGTCAGGAACCAGGTCAGAGGTTCCATAAAGGCATCGTAGTTCATAACCGTATCCCACTCATCCCCTTGCAGCCAGCTCTCCGGATTTCCGTAATGCTCTGCCAGAATGATCGCATTGGGATTTGCCTCCTTTACAGCTTTCCGGAAATCCTTCCAGAACTGATGGTTAAATTCGTTGCTGTGCCCAAGATCTGCCGCCACATCCAATCTCCATCCATCTACATTATAAGGCGCAGAAACCCACTTCTTACCAATCTCCAGAATCTTATCATACAGATCCCTGGAGGCTTCATAATTCAGCTTCGGCAAAGTATCATGAGTCCACCATCCATCATAGGTAGGATTGTACGGCCAGCGGTTCTCGTCATAGAAATTAAAGTAATACCTATATGGACTGTCTGCAGAAATATACGCTCCCTTTGGATATCCCTCCTGGTTCTCATAGATCCGCTCTCTGTCCATCCATTTGTTAAAAGATCCACAATGGTTAAACACACCATCCAGGATTACTTTCATGCCTCTCTTATGGATTTCCTCCACAAGCTTTGCAAACAGTTCATTACTTGCCTCCAGATTCCGCTTATCGGTC
The DNA here is from genome assembly GCF_015668065.1 of Ruminococcus sp. 1001713B170207_170306_F1. Lineage (NCBI taxonomy): Bacteria > Bacillati > Bacillota > Clostridia > Eubacteriales > Oscillospiraceae > Ruminococcus > Ruminococcus sp. 1001713B170207_170306_F1. Next base: position 22,522 of record NZ_JADPEX010000022.1, read on the forward strand.
ACACGCTTAATAAATTTCCGGGCATGGGCATTCTCGCGGTCCCCCTCATTCAGAAGGCCATCATCCATATCCTCCACGATCTTGCCGTAATGGGGATCCACATACTCATAATCCTGAATATCGTACTTGTGATTACTTGGAGAAACAAAAATCGGGTTCAGATAAATAACATCCACTCCCAGATCCTGCAGATAATCCAGTTTATCCATAATTCCCTGCAGGTCACCGCCATAAAACTCCCGCACCCCCATTACTGCCGGAACTTTTCCCCAGTCTCTTACCCTGGAAGCCATATCGCCAATATAAAAATATTCACGATCCTCCACATCATTCGTCGGATCCCCATTGCAGAAGCGATCCACAAAAATCTGGTACATAACAGCACCCTTCGCCCACTGGGGTGTATCATAATCCGGATAAATCTCAAACTCCAGACGCTCCTCCGGGTTCATGGAAACACCCTGATAATTATAATAACAGGTCACCCATCCGTATGTGATCTCAAAATGGTAGCGGACAATCTCCTCTCCCATAATAATAGAAGTCTCATAATAATCAAATCCATTGGATTTGGCCACACGCTCCATCTGTTGACGCTTGCCATCGTATACTAAATAAACCATATCTACGTTGTTCCGCTTGGTGCGGAAGCGGATACGGACCTTGTCTCCTGCTTTGGGATTTGACGGACAACGGTAATAATCAGAACCATCGCTGAACAATGCCTCTGTATTCAAAACCGGTCTCATATTCAATATATATTGCATTTTTTTCATTACATCTGCATTATTACGATCCATAACATCCCTCTTTCAAAAAAATTACATCCTATATTTTAACTGAAAACATTTCTTCCCACAACTGTTAAAATTCGGCTTATTCTCCAAATTTCCGCCCAGCTTACCGACGTTTTCACCAAAGAACTCCCACCACATTTCAAACACGATCTAAAATACCTTATTCATTTAACGTAAAAAAGACAGCCGGTAAAAGCTGTCTTTTTTGGAGAAGGTATTTCTTCTTATGGGGTGTAGCAAAAACTATATAATGTATTGGGGGGTTTTTACGATGTATATAGTACCATGTGTCCACCAAAAAGTGTGCACAAACTTCACAAAAATCACTATTGTTTTTTGTGCATGTTATATACTTTCATTTGATTCACCCGATTTTTCCATTGTAAAAAGTGCTTCAAATTCATCCCGATGAACTTTTTCCTTCTCGAGAAGGAGCTTGGCACAGCCATGAAGAACCTCCATATGCTCAGAAATAATCTTCTTCGCATTGTCATGACACTCCTCAATGATACTGTGAATCTCACTGTCAATTGCCTTGGCAACATCCTCGCTGTAACCACGGGTGTGCGCCAGATCCCGTCCAATAAATACCTCATCGTCATCATCTCCATAGGAGATCAGTCCAATCTTATCGGACATACCATACTTGGTCACCATAGCTCTTGCTTCGCTGGTAGCCCGCTTGATATCGTTGGATGCACCAGTTGTAATATCGCCGAAAATCAGCTCCTCTGCCACACGTCCTCCAAGAAGTGTGGTAATATCCTGGAGCATTTTACCCTTAGTATTAAATATTTCGTCATTCTCTGGAAGAGGCATGGTATAGCCGGCTGCTCCCATTCCGGTAGGGATAATGGAAATGGTGTAAACAGGCTCCATATCCGGCAGCACATGGAACAAGATTGCATGGCCTGCCTCATGATAAGCGGTGATCCTTTTCTCCTTCTCGGAGATCACCTTGCTCTTTTTCTCTGCACCGATGCCAACCTTGATAAAGGCATTCTTAATATCTTTCTGGCGAATAAATACATGACCTTTTCTGGCTGCAGCAATAGCCGCCTCATTCATCAGGTTCTCAAGATCTGCACCTGTAAATCCAGCTGTAGTCTGAGCGATCTGTTTCAGGTCTACATCCTCGCCAAGAGGTTTATCCTTGGCATGAACATGGAGGATTTCTTCCCTTCCTTTAATATCCGGACGACCTACGCCAACCTTGCGGTCAAAACGTCCCGGACGAAGAATTGCAGGATCCAGAATATCCACACGGTTGGTAGCGGCCATTACGATAATGCCTTCATTTACCCCGAATCCATCCATCTCTACAAGAAGCTGGTTCAGAGTCTGTTCCCTTTCATCATGACCGCCTCCCATGCCGGTTCCACGCTGTCTTGCAACAGCATCGATCTCATCAATAAAGATGATACAAGGTGCGTGACGCTTGCCCTCTTCGAAAAGATCTCTTACACGGGAAGCACCTACACCAACAAACATTTCCACAAAATCAGAACCGGAAATGGAGAAAAACGGAACGCCCGCTTCCCCGGCAACAGCCTTGGCCAGAAGCGTCTTACCAGTTCCTGGAGGTCCTACAAGGATAACTCCTTTCGGGATTCTGGCCCCCACCTTGGTATACTTCTGGGGATCCTTCAGGAAATCTACAACCTCCTTCAGTTCTTCTTTCTCTTCCTCCAGGCCCGCTACGTTCTGGAAAGTCACTTTCTTATCATCCGGCATGGACATTCTCGCCCTGCTTTTGCCGAAATTCATCATCTTGGCATTGGTGCCACCACCCCCACCTGACATCTGACGGTTCATCATCAGCATGAGGAAGATGATAAGACCACAGGTAAGAAGTACCGGGAAAACAGAGTTCATAAATACACTCTGCTTCGGCACATCCTCAACAGCAGGATCAAGCCCGCTCTCTCGAAGAAGCTGCTCTGCCTCATTTACATCTGCCACATAAATACGCTTCTGTCCCTCGCCGCTTATATTCACGATCACAGAACCTGTTGGAACCTCACTGTTCTGATGGATCGTGGCACTGGTCACCTTTCCGTCTGTCACTGCCTGCTCCAGCTGTCCATAAGTATAATCACTCTGGACAGCTACCTGATTGTTCAGATACAGGTAACCTGCGATCAAAGCTACGATCAGGACAAGATACAAGCCAATTCTGCCTGACTGCTTATTCACTTGTATAATTCTCCTTTCATTCGAACTCTACCACTCCGATGTATGGCAGATTTCTGTATTTCTGGGCATAGTCAAGACCATAGCCCACAACAAACTCATCTGGAATATTGAAGCAGCAATAATCCACATCAACCCCTTTTACCACTCTGCGGTCCGGTTTGTCCAACAAGGTGCAAAGTCTCACGCTGTTTGGATTACGTCTCTTCAGAACGTCCAGCAGATAGCTTAAGGTTCTTCCGGAATCAATAATATCCTCCACAACAAGAACTTCTTTATCTTCAAGAGGCTGATCCAGATCCTTGACGATCTTTACAACTCCGCTTGATTTGGTGTCATCTCCATAACTGGAAACAGACATGAAATCAAGAGTTACCGGCACTGTGATTCTCTTGGCAAGCTCACACATGAAAAATACTCCGCCCTTAAGAACGCAGATCATGTGGATTTCTTTTCCCTTGTACTCTTCGCTGATCTGGGCTGCTACTTCGCAGATACGCTTCTCCACAGTCTCCTCATCCAGTAAAACTCTGATTTTTTCACTCATGATTATCTTTTCCTCCTTGGTATTGTATTTCCAATATTCTCCTGGTTCTGGGAGCTATTTTATAATTCTCATTTATTCTGCCTCCCACCACCCACAAAACCTCAGAGCCGGTACATAGAAGCAAGATGCTGTCTCTTTCCTCTGATGGGATCTTCTCATCTATAAAATAACGGTTCAGCTTCTTGCTGCTCCCTTTGTCATCTACAATGAGAAAATCTCCCGGCTGTCTGGTCCGGATGGACAGTTCCTGTTTTATTTTATCATAATCCAGCCATTTCGTATACTTTTTTTCTTCAATCTTCTGGCCTTCATTAGAAAATATTTTCAGATAAAAAACATTATCTGTAAAAAGTACCTGTTCACAAGCAGTTTCCAGCTCCTTTTTACTCAACTGGACACTTTTTTGCAGTGCATTCCTCTCCTGATTTTTTTCAGCTTTCACTGGATCGTACTCTTTTGAACTTAGATTTCTATCTGACATTCCCAGTAATTGTCTTTCTCCCAGTAAAATTCCTCCATAAGTTCGAAGCGCCGCCAGATCATAAGGCAGATTGATCCGTCGTCCCACCTGAAGCTTCAGAAGGCTCTCCACACTTTTTACATGAGCAGCTGTAAAATCCTTACGTTTCCCAGCCAGCTCTTCAAAAACCTGAAGCACTCCGTAAGAAGCTATGGCAGGCTCATCCCGCCAGAATGCTTCTGACAGGAAAATTCCCCGTTCCCTGTTTTCCCCATACTTTTTCACAAGGCGTTCTCCCTGACGGGACAAATACTCCTCTGCCTGACTAACAAGACTGGCCGTCTCCGCCATATGGCGGACAGCAGAAGCATTCACCTGTTCTTCCAGAATAGGCAATATCTGATGTCTGATCTTATTTCTTGTATAATCATCTGTAAGATTGGTACTGTCTGTTACATAGGGAATCTGTTCTTTTATTAAATAATTGACAATTTCCTGTTTATTTAAACACAAAATGGGCCGAATAATTTCATCCCGCACCGGCAAAATAGAAGCCAGACCTTTCAGCCCCGTTCCTCTGCAAAGATTGTGGAGCAAAGTTTCCGCCACATCATTTTCATTGTGGGCCAGAGCAATACGGATCCGTAATTTTCCTTCTCTGGCGGCAGAGACTCTTCCCCCACCCTGGAGGTCAGCCGTTTCTGATTTTCCAAAATAATCAGCTTCTGCCCTGGAAAACGCATCCTGTCTGACTTTTCTTCCTGTCTCTTCCAGTCCCATTTTCCATTTCTTTGCAAGCTCCGGTACCGGGTAATGATAGGATAAAAAAGGAATCGTCCATTTTTCGCAGGTCTCTCTTACTACTCTTTCATCCCGGTCAGCTTCCTCGCCGCGGATTCCATGATGCACATGTACCGCACACAGCGAAAAAGTTGCTTCAGCCTGATATCTTTTTAACATTTCCAGCATAGCCATGGAGTCTCCTCCTCCGGAAACTCCGGCAAGGACCACATCCCCATCCACTACCATGCCATGTTCTTTCATATATGCTTTCACTTTCTGATACATACTAGCTCTGCCTCTGATACGTTACTGATTCTTTCGTGAACCGTAACAATATTACTTCTTTCAAACATATTCATATGCTCATATGATTCCATATCTGTTTTTTACTCAAAAATAATCATTCTATTTCTTCCACATTCCAGCTACAAGAACCGTCATATCATCCCTGGCGCAGTAATCGCTGTATCCCAGCACCCGCTCCAGAATCCCCCGGCTCATCTCCTTGGGAGTCTCTTCATGGATATCCATAATGATTTCTTTCATGGTCTCCTCCTCCCGCATGGCAGGCAGCGCATCCAAGACGCCATCTGTCATCATGATCAGATAATCCCCGTGATACAGCTTCCTTGAAGATGTTTCAAAATCCACCTGCTGTATCAGCCCTGCCGCCAGACTCTCTGAAGAAATGGCCTCCACCCAGTGATCCCTTTTGATAAAAGTGGCGGAAGCCCCCGCTTTCAGGAAGTTACAGATTCCCGTATATAAATCCACTGCGCAGATGTCCACTGTTGAAAAAATCCCTTCCTGTCCCTTCATCACAAGAGCAGAGTTCACCATTTTCGCCGCCGTCTCCTGGGTAAAACCGGATTCCAGAAATTGTTCCAGAAGTTCTACCACTTCCTCGCTTTCCCGGCATGCCTCCACCCCGGAGCCCATTCCATCAGAAAGACACATTACAAAACGGCCTGCCTCTTCCTGTCTGCAAATATAATTGTCTCCGGAAACCTTCTCCATTTCCTTGGTCAGCTTTGCCACTCCGTAAAGTACCTGATAGCTTACATCCTCCACAAAATGAACCGTATGGTATTCTCCATTTACAATTCTTCTTCCTCCTGCTGCCGCCATGGGAGTTCCGAATTCCTGAGACAAAAGCTGTGCCACCTCATTAACAGAAATGCACTGCCCGCTTCTGGCACGCATGGTAAGAAAAATCTCACGTCTTCCTTCCACCTTGTCCATCACCCAGACCTGCTTCACCACAATATGACGCTTCCTGAGAATCTTCTGCAATTCCGTCATAAGCTGGGGATCCGCAATGGAAATGTCGTACAGGTCTTCTGCCACCATATCCATGATTCTGGACATCTCCTGGAGTTGCTGTGCCACGGCAAGACGGCTTTCGATCATCCGGTTGTCCCATATCAGCTTCTGCCGCTCCCTCATATAAGAGTTACCAAGTGTCTCATAATACTGGGAAAAACGACTGCATACACTCATCCAGTCGCTTTTTGTCTCCTGTATTTTCTCCTGATTTCCCTCCTCCATGGAACGAATCATCCGCTCGCTTCCTCTGTACATTTCCTGCGACTGGGTGCCCCAGCAGATTTCCCGCTGATAACAGTGGCTGCATATCTCATCACAGGTCTCCCTTATGATTCCATCCACCTGGCCGTTGCTTAAATAGTCTTTTCGGTAGGGTAATCCATAAAAGCTGTCTGCAAGCTTCCGAAAAGAAGCCGCATACCGCTCCACCTTCTCCTTCTGGGGATTTTTCTCTTCGGCCGGCTGCTCTGCCTTAAGGAAACTTCTTCCCCTGAAAAAAACTTTTGCCATGTCCCGCAGCACCAGCAGCACACTGATCACGAGCATGGCAATTATCCATTCCTGCATATTCTCCCCTCCCCTTTACAGCCTTACAGTGCCAGAGCCTGTTTGAAAAAGCATTCCCGCAAGCTGCACGCCCCACTGTTCATGTAGTCTTTAACTGCTGCCCTTGTTTTTGCAAAGGAATGCTGCATTTACATCACCTTCGGCAGCACCTTATGCCTATTATAGGGGACAGGTATGAAAATATATGTCAAACAAAGACGACCATATTGAAAAATATATCGTCAGAAACTTCCAAACTTCGTTTTTCCCAGAACCTTATTTCTCCTCCTGAAAAATAATCTCATTCTCCTTCACAAGACCCAGCTTCTCTCTGGCGGCCTGCTCTGCGTACTCATCCGTGAGCATATACTGCTTCAGATCTTCAATCTCCTGAGTGCGCGCCTGCTCTTCCTCAATCTGCTGGCTTAATGCCTCTGCCCTGGTCTCATAGCCGGCAAGAGATTCCTTAAGGTCCCGGCTCTGTGCCATAAGCGTCAGAATCAGAATCAGAACGATCAGAGAAATACCGAACATCCCGAGATGATTATACCCTATTGTCTTTTTTCTTCGTTTTTTCCCTGATTTTCCCAAACTTCCTGCCTCTTCTCATCTGCAAACGATTTCTGGTACTATTTTTGTACTGATTTGCAGATTGCTTAACTAAAATTTTACAACGTTTACAAAAAAATAGCAACCAATTTATATATTTTTTTGAAGTTTTTTTTACGAATCTGACAGGAACCTCCAGGATTATATAACAAATTTTTTCAAATAAAGGTTTTATTGTCAGATATGTAAGAAATGCCCCTGATATAATTCCCAAAAACAGAAAACTACGCAGGATTCCCTGGTTGATCCGGTAAATTCCTGCAAATACCAGAAGTCCTGCGCACACCCAATAAAGAAGGTCCAAAATCCCTCCTGCTGCCGGACTGCAGAAAATGAGCCTTCTTATTTCCTGAAGCAGGCTGTAGCAAAGGATCAGCACCGCACCCCCTGCAAAAGCCCGGACGAAAAGCCAGATCTCATTGTAGATATATATGCTCATAGCTTAACGGAACAGCCTTGTAAATAATGGTTCTTCTTTTCGTGGGGAATCTTTAGACAAATAGACAAGAGAATCCACATGTCCGGCAAGAGCAGCTTCTCCTTTTTCCAGGTTTAGTCCTTTTACATGAAGCCCGCTGCCGCGAATCTGCAGCTTCCCGTCAGCAGTCTGAAGAAGGATTTCCTTTTCATCAAAAGAAATCACATCCTTCACACCTGTGACAGATGCTTCTTTCCTGTTATCCAGTATCAGCTTATGGGAAATGTTCACAACCTTTTCTTCCAAATCCCTCTCTCCCAAATATGTGGGTTCACAGATAATCTATGAAATTTTCTTTAAAATTAGAACCTGCTTAAGTAATACTGTTTCCTTCGTTCACAGAACTCTTAAACATACCTGTACAGATTCTCAACTTCTTCCTTCTTCACAGTCTCTTTCACATCCAGCACTTCCACCTTCACATTGCGGCTTCCAAACTGAATCTCAATAGTATCTCCTGTCTTCACCTGGGCAGAAGCCTTGGCCGGCTTATCATTTACAAGCACTCTTCCTGCATCACATGCCTCATTTGCCACAGTTCTTCTCTTAATAAGGCGGGATACTTTCAAAAATTTATCTAATCTCATAATACTCTCCTATATCAGAGCGTGTTTAAAAAAGGAGGAACTATAAAGTTCCTCCTGTAAAAGCTTACGCGATTATGCGTTTACCATATCTTTTAAAGCTTTACCAGCTTTAAATTTCGGAGCCTTGGAAGCTTCGATCTTCATGGTCTCACCAGTCTGAGGATTTCTTCCCTCTCTGGCAGCTCTCTCGCTGACTTCAAATGTACCAAAGCCAACTAACTGAACTTTCTCACCTTTTTTCAGTTCTTCTGATACAACGTCGATGAATGATTTTAAAACAGCTTCAACGTCCTTCTTGGACAGATTGGTTTCTTTCGCCATAGCTGCTACTAATTCAGTCTTATTCATGGTGTTTCCTCCTCTAAAGATTCTTCTATCTATATATATACCTTTTGCCCTGTATTGTCAAGGTTTTTGCGCTAGAAAGGGGATTTTCTGCGCTAGAAAGGGGATTTTCCAAAGCAGTTTTCAGGGAAATCCCCCCATATTTTCTTCTGGGCAATTACCTTTTCCAGCTTTTCTGTATTCTTACCGGAAATCCATGCTTTGTTATGAGAAAAGTAGTAATTTGCCAGTTTCCAGTATTTTTCCGGATATGTGAAACGGATTCGCAGGTTTTCCCATTCTTCCGAAGAAATAGGACGTATTTTGTCATATTGCTCCAGCATCCGTCTGGCCAGAAATACATCCCAGTTATATTTTTCCAGGATTTTTCGCATAAAACAATACAAGTCGCTGATCTGCACATCAAAGCTGAAGTGACCAAAATTTGTCACAGCAGCCTGATTTTTACAAAGAAGAACATTGTGCTGGTTATATTCGCCATGACATAGAAGCCCCTCTTCGCCCGCCTTGTCCCTTAGTTTTTCATAGTCCGACTTTACAAGCATTTCCAGTGCTTTTTCCCCTTTTTCCAGAAACCACTGTACACTGCCCAGAAATTCCTTTTCAAATCTGGCACTGGCACCTTTCTGGCGGATAAATTTACGGATCTTGCGGATTTCCTGATTATGCCTTGCATACTCATCTGCAAGGGAACGCGCCATGTAGGCTTTTTCCACAGGCATATTCATAAATTTATGTACCCTTGCCAGAATCTGCACACTTCTTATAATATCTTCCCTGGACTTGGTGTCACACTCTCTGCCTTCATACCAGTTCTGAAGGGTATAGGGAATATTATCCTTATCTCTGGTAACCAAAGAGCCTTCCTGATTTTCAATAAAAGTATCAACCAGACAGCCTTCCTGGGAAAGTTTTTTTAACACTTCCTGCTGAAAAAGCAGTTTTTTTTCGGAGCCGTGAAACTCTCTGAGGAGCAGAATTCCCTGTTCTGTACGACATACCAATGCTCCCCGGGTCCTGGACGAAGATTTCACTTCAATTCCATACTGGGTCAGGGTGCTAAGACCATAATCATACAATAAAAATCCCCCCGTCACTCACATATGCCAAATGTCTTCAGATACCTTCTATCTTATGAGTGGGAGGGATATGTTATTCTAAAGAAGTTTTTTATCGGCTGCAAAAGCAAGGGAAAGAAGTGATTCTTTCTTGTTCAGTTCCGGATTCTCCAGAACAGCATCCAAAAGCTCATGGAGCACACTTCCCATTTCTTTTCCAGGCTTCATTCCGGCTGCGATCAGGTCACTGCCAGTAATTGCAAGACCTTTCATGGAAACACATTCGCCTTTTTCCATAATTTCTTCCCAGGTCATTCGAACTCCGGCCTGACGAGCAGCTTTTTCTTCCCCACGGTAATCACTTTTCGCTTTGTTATCCGCATACTGGACTTCCATCCACATGGGAAAAAGGTCTTCCCCAACTACATTGATGACTTTCCGCACCTCAGCCGATGCTGGAGTCGGGCGCAGATCATGCCAGCGGATCAGACGGCTCACTCTGGAAATAGTGTCATTGTCAAACTTCAGGCGGCGCAGAATTTCCTTGGACATTTTTTCTCCCACAGAAGCATGTGTTTTGAAATGATCCCTGCCGTTTTCGTCTGTTTTTCGTACAACAGGTTTGGCAATGTCGTGAAGGAGCATGGTCAGCCTTAACACCTTATCCGCCCTCACATACAAAAGGCTGTGGAGAATGTGTTCTCCCACATTATAGCAGTGGTGTGGAGTGTTCTGAGGTGTCTCCATACAGCGGTCAAATTCCGGCAGAAATTCCCTGGTAACTCCCGCTTCATAGGCAATCCGCAGATAATCTGGATGAGGGGACACCAGAAGTTTTACAAGTTCCACCTGGATCCGCTCTGCGCTTACATGTTTTAAATTTGGTGCAAGCACAGAAAGAGCTTTTCTGGTCTCTTCTTCCAGGGAAAAGCCAAGCTGCGCAGAAAAACGTACAGCACGCATAATGCGAAGAGCATCTTCTGTAAAACGTTCCAGAGGATCACCAACACAGCGGATCACCTTGTTTTCCAGGTCTTTCTGCCCTTCAAAAAGGTCCACCAGCCCTTTCCTGGGATTGTAGGCCATGGCGTTGATGGTAAAGTCCCGACGCTTCAAATCTTCCTCCAGGCAGGCCGTAAAGGTTACTTCTTTCGGGTGACGGCCATCTTCATACTCGCCATCCACCCGGTAGGTGGTAACCTCGAATCCCTCTTTTTCAAGCAGCACTGTTACGGTTCCGTGAGCGATTCCTGTATCTACGGTTCTGTGAAACAGGGCTTTGACCTGCTCCGGCTTGGCTGAGGTTGTGATATCCCAGTCATTTGGAGTTCTTCCAAGAAGGGCATCGCGGACACAGCCGCCTACTGCATAGGCCTCATAACCAGCTTTTTCCAGAATATTTATAATTATTTCAACTTTTTGTGGAATTTCAAATACCATCTTTATCACCTGCCTCTGATTTAAAACAAAACTTCTCCTCATACACTTCTCTGCCTTGAAAAACAAAGCGGGGCAAAATAATTTTGCCCCTTTTTGACTACTGATTGCAAAATAAACAGCAATCCCTTTTGTTATTAATAAGCACGTCCCCAGTATACCATTTTCTTGGCAGGTTTTCCACAGCATACACAGACATCGCTTAAATGTTCCTGCTCAAACGGCATACATCTGGATGTTGCCTGAACGTCTTCTTTGATCTTATCTTCGCACTCACGGTTGCCGCACCACATAGCTTTTACAAAACCAGGTTTTGTGTTGATGGTCTCCTTGAATTCTTCGTAATTTGTTGCTACATAGGTGTGAGCATCTCTGTGGGCTCTTGCACGCTCCAGCATTTCCTTCTGCATGGTGTCCAGAACTTTCTGAACCTTAGCAGCAAGTTCTTCGAACTTCACAATATATTTCTCTCTGGTATCTCTTCGGCAGATAACAGCCTGTCCGCTCTCGATATCCTTCGGACCGCACTCAATTCTTACCGGAATACCACGCATTTCCTGCTCTGCGAATTTGAATCCCGGGCTCTTGTCTGTAACGTCTGCTTTTACACGGATTCCAGCTGCTTTCAAAATCTGTGTCAGCTCCTCTGTTTTCTCCAGAACGCCCTCTTTTCTCTGCTGGATCGGGATTACAACAGCCTGGACCGGAGCAATTCTTGGTGGAAGAACAAGTCCGCTGTTGTCTCCATGAACCATGATCAGCGCGCCGATCATACGTGTTGTCATTCCCCAGGATGTCTGGTGTACATACTGAAGCTGGTTGTTTTTATCTGTGTACTGGATGCCGAATGCTCTTGCAAATCCATCGCCAAAGTTATGGCTGGTTCCAGACTGAAGTGCTTTTCCATCATGCATCAGAGACTCGATTGTGTAAGTAGCCTCTGCACCCGCAAATTTCTCTTTCTCTGTCTTCTGACCTTTAATAACCGGGATTGCAAGTACTTCCTCGCAGAAGTCTGCATACAGATTCAGCATCTGGATGGTACGTTCTTTTGCTTCCTCAGCTGTAGCGTGGGCAGTATGTCCTTCCTGCCATAAGAACTCACGGGAACGAAGGAACGGACGGGTTGTTTTCTCCCAGCGAACTACTGAGCACCACTGATTATATACTTTCGGAAGATCTCTGTGGGACTGGATCTCTTTCTGATAGAAATCACAGAACAGAGTCTCGGATGTAGGACGTACGCAAAGGCGCTCCTGAAGAGGATCAAGTCCGCCGTGTGTTACCCATGCAACTTCCGGTGCAAATCCCTCTACGTGATCCTTTTCTTTGTCCAGAAGGGATTCCGGAATGAACATTGGCATGTATACATTCTCTACGCCTGTCTCTTTGAATCTGCGGTCAAGCTCTTTCTGGATATTCTCCCAGATTGCATATCCTGCTGGTTTGATTGCCATACATCCCTTTACACTTGTATAGCCGCAAAGTTCCGCTTTTTTTACAACGTCAGTATACCACTGTGCAAAATCCACATCCATGGATGTGATAGCTTCTACCATTTTCTTTTCTTTTGCCATGATTTTTCTCCTTTTTGATTTTCTAATATTTAAACGCCAGGGAAATCTGGTAAATTCCATGTATTATTTGAAAAACACATAAAAAAAGACCTTCCATCCCTGCAAAAGGGACCGAAAGGCTTCGGCGGTACCACCCTGATTAACACTGGAAATGACTGCTCCACTGCTCACTCAATTATCCTGATAACGTAGGACAGACGCCGCACTTCAATTGTGCGGAGCTCTGAGGCCGGTTCCATGACTTGCGCACAAAATCCTCACACCATTGCCTGTCGGCTTGGATTTCTCTCTGAGATTGCTCCTCATGTACTATTCTCTTCATTGCCACTTCATTTATTTAATTTGCTCGTTAAGTCTTGTTTATTTTATGCGAAATTTTCCCATATGTCAAGTGGCGAAACAGAAAATACCCAGACAAAAAACAGCCAGAGGTTACTGTTCACTCCGTTCACAGTAACAGCCAGAGTTACCATCCACCGCATCTGTTTTGTCCGGGTACTTTTTTATTACTTCAATGTAAACAAGCTCTCTATTACATCTTTTTTCTCAAACTGGTTGTTATATTCCAGGATATTGTAATCGCTCAAAAACTGTCTGTAATTGTCCGGAAGATCCTCAGAAGCATACCAGTTCCCCTCCTGATCACACACTGCACCAACACCAATAACCGGCAGCTGTTTCTTCAGTTTCATAAGGAACTGATTATAAAACGGAAGGGAAATCCCTGCCTTAAACAGCACATAACTTCCCAGATAATTGGCACTGATATCCTCTTCTGCAGTCTCGGAAGAATAATTTGTCCAGATTACATATGGAGTTGTATACGTCACCTGGCTTTCAAAAAGGTCCAGCTTCTCCCTGTCTTTTCCGAGAACTTCTGCTAAAAAGCCTTCTTCCAGCTTAGGCCAGTGATCTCCAAACATGACGATCATGGTCGGCTCGTCTACCTTTTCAAAATATTCTACAAGATTCTGAAACGCTTTATCCGACTCTCTGGCAAGTGACAAATACGTCTGTGCCTCCGGATATTCTGTTTCATAATTCAGTTTTACATCTGGTTCGTATCCCTTCAGAGTGCTCTGGGAATATCCGCCATGGTTCTGCATGGTTACGCAGAAAGTAAACAACTTTTGATTTGTTTCTTTTTCTTTATACAGGCTGATGATCTTGTCAAAAACAGACTGGTCACTTACAAAGCCTCTCAGTTTATCCTGATATTCTCCACCCCAGTTATCCTGATTCAAAAACTCATCAAAGTCCATCTGCGGATATACCTGGTCGCGGTTCCAGTTATGTCCGTTATTGGGATGCATGGCAATTGTATAATATCCCTGAGATTTCAGAATATCTGCCATTCCATACTCCGGAGTCCGGATATACAGTTCATAAGGAACACAGCCAGAAGGAAGAAACGTAATACTGTTTCCGGTAAGTACCTCATACTCAGATCTTGCTGTTCCGCCACCGTAAGTGGGCATATGCAGACTTCCATGTGTTACATTTTTATCAATACTGTGAATATACGGCAATATTTCCACATCTGATCTGACACTCCCAATGCTCTCGAAATCCGCAAGACTTTCATTCATGATCATAATAATATTCTCAGGGATTACATCTGGCTCCTGCTGCCTTTCAGCCGGATCACCTTCAGTTTTTTCTGCAATTTTCTTTACCGCATCCACGGAATAGCCCTCCGGTTCTTCTACAAAAACAAACCGGAATTCTCTTGCAAAAGTATATACCAGCCCTTTATTCTGATATTCCTTGTTTACATTCCACAATGAAACATTTTCCTGCTTCATGATCAAAGGCCGAAATCCCACTGCCATTGCCACAACAAACACAGCTAAAAAGGCTAACCGCACAATCAAATTTTTTCTGCTTTTTTTCCCTAACTCCAGTCTCTGAAATTTCAGGATAAACTGGACAAATACCAGCGAATACGTTAACGGAATGCCAAGCATAAGAGGTATTTTAAACTCATATTCTCCTGCAACATCTGCAGCAGTTCCAATTCCTGTAATATCCAACAGAAAAAAAGCTTCTCCCCTAAATTCCATTACAAAGAAATTGATCAATGCCAGCAAAATCAGAAGCCAGCAAAATACAGCTGAAGCTGTCTTTATTTTTCGAAAAAGCAGGATCAATATACCAAGAATAACATAACAGACGATCAGGTTCCCTATAAGATTCATAAAAGATAGGGAAGTAACCTTTTTCAGAAGACTTCCCAGATAATTCACTGATTTATTTCTTTTTCCGGAAAGCCAGGTGATCATCTGCACTGCCCCTATCATAACAGGAGCGGACAGAATCAGTAAAATTCCATCCGCTGCTTTTGATATTCTGCAGGTATGCCAGGCATCACTTAGTCTGTCTCCCCACAAAACCAATAAAATCCATATCAGATTACCAATGGCAATCAGCAATATTTTCTTGGTATCTCCCTGAAAAGGATGGGCTGTTCCAAGCTCTGTATAGATCAGCAGCCCATCAATTACTGCCATTAACAAAAGGTTGCAAAACATTTGTGACAGTTTTTTCATAAACGCACCTCTTAATTGCCAATAGTAAACAAGCTCTCTATTACATCCTTTTTCTCAAACTGATTGTTATATTCCAGAATATTGTAATCCGTCATCAGTTTTTTGTAATCGTCCGGAAGCGCATCATTGGCATACCAGTTTCCATCTTTGTCGCAAACAGCACCAACTCCGATGATTGGAAGCTGCTCTTTCAGATTCATAAGGAACTGGTTGTAGCCTGGCATTTCAAGACCAGCCAGCTGAAGCATATAGCTTCCCAGATAATTAGCACTGAAATCTTCCTCTACTGTCTCAGATGGATAATTTGTCCAGATCACATAGGGAGTTGTATAGGACTGCTGGCTTTCAACAAGTCCCAGGCTCTGCCTGTTGCCGCCTAAAAGTTTCGCCATAAATTCTTCTTCAATCTTAGGCCAGTGATCCCCAAACATAACAATCATGGTAGGCTCATCTACTTTTTCAAAGTACTCCAGCAATTCCTTAAATGCTGAATCAGACTCTCTTGCCAACGATAAATACGTTTCAGCCAGAGGATACTCTGTATCATATCCAAGCTTTACAGTAGGTTCAAATCCAGCTCTGTCTTCTACTGTATAACCGCCATGATTCTGCATGGTTACACAGAATGTAAATAATTTTTCATCCGCATCCTTCTCTTCATAAAGGCTGATGATCTTTTCAAATGTTGCTTTGTCACTTACATAATTTCGAAGAAGCTCTCTGTGTTCCTCTCCCCAGTTCTCCAGGCTGATAAATTCATCAAATCCCATGCATGGATAAACAGAGGCCCGGTTCCAGTTATGAGCCTTGTTGGGATGCATGGCAATTGTGTAATATCCCTGGGATTTCAGGATATCTGCCAGACCATACTCCGGATCCCGCACATAAAGCTGATAAGGAACACTTCCGGATGGCAAAAAGCTCATACTGTTTCCTGTAAGAGCCTCGTATTCAGAACGGGCAGTTCCGGCTCCGAATGTAGGTACATGAAGCTGTCCATGTTTTACATTTTTGTTAAGGCTTCTTATGTATGGCAAAATTTCTACATTTGACTTTATTTTCCCTACACTTTCAAAATCTGTAAGACTTTCATTCATAATCAGGATAATATTTTTCGGTGTTACTGTTTCAAAAGTATCTGCAGCTGTATTATCAACACTTTCTTCAGACTCACCCTTGTCTGTCTCTGAAACAATATTTTCCCCATCTTCAATTTCCTGTGCCAGTTCTACGGTTTTTCCAACAGAATAGCCTTCTGGCTGCTCGATATAAAAATACTTGATTTCCTTAACAAGAGAGGAAATGTAGCCCTGTTCTTTATAAATACGGTTAATCTGCCATAAAGTAACAGCGTCAAGCTTCTGGAGGATAGGTCTTATAGTAAAACATAATGTAATCACGATCAAAGCCAGTACACTAAACCGGGCAGCTGTATTCTTTCTGCTCTTTTTTCCAAGCTCCAGTTTCTGGAATTTCAGTACAAACTCACCAAATACCAGGGCATAGATCAGTGGAATTCCAAGCATCAGTTTGATTTTGAAGCTATATTCTCCAACAACTTCTGCTGCCGTTCCCATTCCTACAATGTCAAGAAGCTGGAATGGTTCTCCACGGAATTCCATTACATAATAGTTTACCATTGCAAGGATTATAAAAAGGTAACACAACGCAGAAGAAGCAATATTGATTTTCCTGAATAAAATAATAAGTATTATAAAAAATATTGCATAAATAATAAGATTCAGTGTCAAATAAGGCTGCTCCATCAGTAATGACATCTTAACCAGGCCTTTAAATGTTGACACTGCCTTATTCTTATATCCCGACACCCAGGTGACCATCTGGACAAGCATAAATACAATTCCAGGAGTTGCCAACAGCAATATGACATCTGCTATTTTCAAAAAAGTGGTATTTTTAATTGCACTGCAGATTTTCTCCCCCCAGAACAGAAGAACAAGAAACAAAATATTTCCTGTAACAATTAGTAATATTTTAATGATTGTTCCTTTATATATACGATTTCCTTCGTTAATAAAAGTATATACCAACAATCCATCTATAAGCAGAAGCAAAGCAATGTTCAAAATGATTCCCAGTATCTTTTTCCATCTGTGATTCTTCGCTCTGCCCATATTCAAATCTGTATTTTCTTTCGTATTTTCCACAACAAACCTCTTTAACTTACACCGTCAGCGAAATCTCGCGTCCGGTTCTCTTATATTGATAATAGCGTACACCGGCGGAGTCCAGCATTCTCTTGGAAGCAAGGACTGACGGAGTGCTTGCATATTTGTCACAATCATAGACCAGAGTCTTGATTCCTGCCTGGATGATTGCCTTGGCACACTCATTGCATGGAAAAAGAGTTACATACATTTTCGCTCCCTCAAGGCTTCCTCCACGGTAGTTTAAAATTGCATTGAGCTCGCTATGGGTCACATACAGATATTTGGTATCCAGAGGCTCTCCCTCTCTTGCCCAGGGAAATTCATCATCGGAACAGCCTTTTGGGAAACCATTATATCCCATGGAAAGAATTTTATTATCATCGCTGACAATACACGCTCCTACCTGTGAATTGGGATCCTTGGAGCGCATGCCGGAAAGCATGGCAACTCCCATGAAATATTCGTCCCAGGTAAGGTAACCTTCTCTTTTGTGGTTCAGATCTGATGCAGCACTTACAGGCGCGATCTGTATATTCCCGGTGTTTTTCTGATTTGTGTTCTCCATAGAAGAGCTCTCCTTCCTATTCCGTCTCGATCTGAGCAATTCGGCGGATATGTCTCTCATCTCCTGAAAATGGTGTATTCAGGAAAGTATCCACAATCTTAACTGCAAGTCCAGGTCCAACTACACGTCCTCCAAGCGCAAGGATGTTTGCGTCATTGTGAAGTCTGGTTGCTTCAGCAGTAAAGCAGTCTGTACATACTGCTGCACGAATTCCCTTAATTTTGTTTGCAGTGATAGAAATACCAATACCTGTTCCGCATACAAGGATTCCTAGCTCACACTCTCCGTCCAGAATCCCATGTGCAACTTTCTTTGCATAGATCGGATAGTCTGTGGACTCTGTGCTGTAGCAGCCGTAATCCTTATACTCAATCTTCTTTTCCTCCAGATATTTGATAATCTCCTGTTTCAGTTCAAATCCGCCATGATCACTACCTAATGCTACTCTCATTGTTCTTCTCTCCTTATATTGATTATTTTGTGACCGGCTGCTTTTAGAAGCCGGTTCATAATTGCCTGTCCCATTTTTGGGGTATAAAAAGCTTCGGAATAAATTTTGCTTACCTGACACTGATCGAATTCACGCAGCACCTCATAAAGGTTATGAGCAATGGTTTCCTCTGCCTCTCTGCTCCCAATGCACTTCACAGTTCCGCAGGGATATCTGGAAATAGTCTCTTCTGTGGCAATAATTCCCGCCTGAAGTCCATTTGCCTGATCTTCCTTTACAAACTGATTAATGGCATTTATTACTTCTTCTGTGGGACCCTCCACAATTGCAAGATCTGCTTTCGGTGCATAATGCCGATATTTCATTCCCGGCGCCTTGGGATGAACTTTACTATCAGGCTTTATAAGACCTTTGTCCATTCTCACATCGCCAAGAACCTCCTGGAGCATTTCCAGTGAAATATAACCGGGTCTTAAAACCACCGGTACGTCCTCGGTAAAATCTACAATCGTTGACTCCAGGCCAATTCCCACAGGACCTCCATCAATGATCATCTCAATGGCATCCCCTAAGTCCTCCTCAACATGCTGTGCTGTAGTCGGGCTTGGCCGTCCGGAAGTATTTGCACTTGGCGCTGCCACGTATCCCCCTGCCTGCAAAATAAGCTCCGCTGCAATGGGATCACTTGGAAAACGCACAGCTACACTGTTGAGACCACCAGTTGTCTCCAATGGAACCAGGTCTGATTTCTCAAAAATCATAGTCAGGGGACCAGGCCAGAATTTCTCTGCCAGTATCTTCGCCTTCTCCGGTACTTCCTTTACAATTGGAACCAGCGCATTTAAATCTGCAATATGAACGATCAACGGGTTATCCGAAGGACGTCCCTTGGCTGCATATATCTTCTTCGAAGCCATAGGATCCAGTGCATTTCCTCCAAGACCGTAAACAGTTTCTGTAGGGAATGCCACCAATCCTCCCTGTTTCAATATCTCTCCGCCTCTGGCAAGTGCCGCATGGTCGATAGCATCTGCCGTCATGGCTACAATTTCTGCTTTCATTTTAGTCCAGCTTTCTATTATTTTTTCAGCATTCTTTAATATAACACCTGTTTAAAAACCTTGTCAATCCACCTTAACAATATAAGTGCCGGAATCTTCATCCATAAATACAATTTCTCCAAGTGACTGAAGAAGTGCATTATTCAAGCTGTCCTCATATTTCTCTCTTTCTTTAGAGCCCACAAAGATATAGGAAACACCATATTCCGTAAGAAGAGCTCTTACCTGGGTCTCATCCTGTGAAGTATAAATACTCATAATATCTGCCTGTTTCCGGTTCAGATCATCTGTATCATTCCTCCAGAGCCATTCGTGTACATACCAGCCAAGAATTGTTGGAAGACCTGTAGCTGCAGAAACACGCTCATAACCGCTGTAGCTGTCACCGTTTACCTCCAGCACTACCGGAGCCCCTTTAATATTCTCCTTTAGCCATTGGATTGCAGACACATCCTCTGAAAAATCCGTATCCAGATAGCCCAGAGCATAAAGCCCCTGATAGCCTGACGGATTCAAAACCTTTCCAAACCAGGAATCCACACTTTTTCCAAAATATCCTACCGTCCAGATCAGGAAAAACAGACAGATTCCGGAAATGATCTTAAATACTTTCTGTCTGCTAACAGCCAGAAGTCTGTAAATTCCATATCCCATAGTCAGTGCAAACATAATATATGCCTGATAAGTAAGCTTGAACATAGTGTTTGCCCTGGCATTTCCATTTTCATAAATATCACGCACGTAAACAAATTCCGGGATTACCACCAGACCAATAGCGCAAAGTCCCATAATAATGGCAAAAAGATCTGCCGTGCGGATAGCTTTCATAAGACGGTACAGGCTCTTGTGCTCCATCCCCCGCAGCTTTTCCCAGAGAATAGAAATTACAAATGTAATGGTAAAAACTGCCGGAAGTCCCCAGAGAACCAGCAGCTGGTAGAAATAGGAATGGTACTTGGCAATTCCTATTCCATCCACCATAGTGTCAAACTGTAAGGTAAATGGCAGGATCACAAGATAGGCAAGCAGATAGATTTCTGCCATTTGTGCAAAAGTTACAACCATGATTTTCTTTATTTTTCCCTGGAAACGGATAATATTGGCAAAAAGCACCGTTCCAAGAGTTACTACATAATAAATTACAAAATCCCAGAAATTTGTCCACTGAAACATTCCGAGAAGCGCACTGATTACCAGAAGATGAGGCATAAGAAGCTGCTCTTTCCAGAATTTTCCATCTTTCATGGAAGTCTCAACCGGTACTGTTTTCTTGCGCACACCCCTTAGCCATACATAAAGAAGTGCTATTACAAGAAGTACAAACATAATATTTACCACATGAGCATGAAGATCTCCCAGTACAAAAGAATAGCAGGGAAATTCATGTATCGTCCGGTCTTCCTCACGATATGGATTATATCCTATATAGCGGGTAGCATCCGGAAACCAGTAACTGCTCACTTCCTTACCTGTCAGCTTCTCAATCAGGGGAATGATCTGCGCATAAATTACGTAATGCATATTTCCTGCAATGGAAACAGCTGTACCAGCTGTAAATCCAGCTGCAAAAGGAAGTCCTTTTATTACTTTTTCGCTTTTTTGCAGTCCCTTCATACGGTCTGACATCATCTGGTAAACAAGGGAAAATGGCATTGCAAAAGCCAGTCCGGCTACAAAGGTACGCATAAGATTGTAAGTCAGTTCCACCTTTGTATGGGAAAGCTTGGTAAGAAAAACAGCAAAATACTGACCGCCATAATAATAATTAATATGTCCTTCTGAATACCACAGATCTCTTGCCGGAAGTGTGGTGCTTCTCATCATAGCTTCCATAAAACCATAATCCATGAACTTCTCGGTTCCATATGCAGCAGGGCGGAATCCTGCCAGATATGTCCACATAAGAAATGCAAGGAAAAACAATAATTCTTCCCAGTAAATCAGAGAAATCCTGTCAACTGGAAAACATTCTGTCTTTTCTTTTGATTCCTTTCGAAGAAGGAAAAAACAGATAACTGCGCATAGGATTGTTACAGCAGCACAAGTCAGGGCATTAAAAGGGATTAGTCTGATAGCTGTCAGAAACCAGGTAAGAAAACCTGTTGCAGCAATCGCCAGTACCTTAGAAAAAATCCATCCTTTGTCCTCAAAACGCCAGAACAGTCTTCCTGTAACAGGCATTGCAGCAAATCCCATCACTCCCGCCAGAAGCCACCAAGTCCAGAAAGTCCACACATCACCTTTCAGTAAAAATGCAGATAGGCCAAGCAGCACCACCGCCAGCAGAAGTTTAATTATTGTTTGTGTACTGATTTTTTTCTTATTCTTTTGTTCCATAAATTCTTATTCTCCCGTCATCTGACTGATACACCAGAGGATATGTATCCGCAATCACATCTTCGCGGCATTCTTTCTCCTCAAATTTCATACCTTCCTCAAAAAGGATATATGTAATTTGTTCTTCCTCAACTGTTTTCTTTAGTACCTGTGCGCTGGCTGTTGTATAGATTTCTACTGCCCTGGCAGCCCTGTAATAAGTGTCATAGCCTGCGGACCATGCATAATAAGGCCATCCCAGATACATCATAACCCCTGACATAGTGACTTCATTTATACTGTATTCCGGTGTCAAAATCAGATCGTCTTTTTTCAGATTTTCTGCAAGCCAGCTGGTCAGTCCACTGTTCAGGTTCACAGAAACCCGATGTCCCGAATCATTATCTTTTAGGATTACTGCAAAATCATAAATTCCTGTTATGGTCAGACTAAGTGCCAGAATCAAACTCAAAATTTTCCCAACAGCACCTTTCCAATGGAACAATCTGCTTACAGCTCCACCCCAGAAAACAGCAAGGAATGCATAAGATATTATAATATATTTATGATTCACGTTTATATCTGGTGTAAGAGACGCCACAAATGCAAAGATTGTTGGGAAAAGTATACTCACTGCAACTGCTCTTTCCATTTTTTTCAGAAAAAACAGCAGTACTAAAACGCCAAGGAAAACAATGCCGCTTATTTCAAATAAATATACAGCTATGCCTGGAAGTGATTTCTTTTCTGCCAGAAATCCAAAATATACAGAAGGTGATACAACACTTCCCCATACAAACATTTTAGATTGAATTTCCGAGAACACAACTGTCACGATTGCCAGAATCAGATAGTCAAGTTTTCCATCAGAAAAAAAGGCAAATCCCATAAGAATCAGAAGACATGCAATTACAGCAGCTCCATTCCAAAATGAACACAGACCCAATAGCATTCCGGCAAAAAGAGCTGTATTAGGTTTCTTAAACATCCATGCTTTTTTTGTAAGAAATCTGTTCTTCAGCCACAATATTCCCTTATCTTTCTCTGCACAGCTTTCTTCCACCCAGTCCAGGAAAATCCATAATACCAGCGCAGCCATCAAAAGACCAAATCCCAAGTGCCGCTGATTCAAATATACATTAAAATTCCAAAGTCCCCAGTTCTCATTGGGGGTATATCCAATAAAAGCAGTATTCCCGGCCAGAGTCTCCCACAAATCACCAGCCTGTAAATGTTCATATGCAAATCTGAAAAAAGCAGTTCCACTTCGAAATACAACAAACAAAACAGAAAGCACTCCGGCACTCATACTGCCAAAGAACCTTTTCGCCATAGAATACAGCATGATAAAGAAGCACCAGAGTGACAGACTGCTTACGGCATTGTACGCTATATCAATTCTCATTCCAAGATATTCCAGGTTTCCTGTCAGAAACTGAAACATAAAATGGTATTTTACATCTTCACCACCAAAATGAGGATACTGCGTGGGGAAATTATTTCCCAGCGAAAATGATCTCATCATCGCTGTATGAGGGGCATAATCTCCAAATACAGTAAATCCGGAATACAAATATCCGTCACTAACATGAAATACAAATACCATGATCCAGGTAATTCCCGCCAGTAAAATCAATAAGAACACGATTTCTTTCGCTGGAGGAACCTCGCCGGAAAGTCTTTTAATAAATTTCCCAAAAGAACCTTTTCTTCTATAACAGCACAAGAGCAAAAATATCCCCACAGCTGCCATCACCATCAGATTTGCTCCAAAGAGGGGGTTCTCCGCTTCAGAGTACACGCTTAGCAGCCATGCTGCTATATAGACAGCCCAGGTCATAAGCAGCACACCACTTCCAAATGACGCTGCAAAAGTCACCCACAAGGGCGTGATTCCTTTTTCTCTCATTCTTTGTTCCGGCAAAAAATTATGGGTAATTTCCCTACCCAATAATGCTGCCAGAATCAGATAAACACATCCTAACATGGTATTTTCCCTCGCTTATTTTTTCCAGTCCAGTATAGCAGAATCCACAGCTTCTGAAAAGTGTATAGTTTTTGATAAACTGAAATGTTTTTTCATTAACAGAGGATTCTCATTGTTCATTATTTTTTATGTATTCTTCCACACCGTCAGCCACTGCTGCCGCTACTTTTTCCTGATAATCATCCTGTAACAGTTTTCCGGCTTCTTCCGGGTTCGTAAGGAATCCACACTCCACAATATTCAATATCCCCGGGCTTCGTTTCAAAAGATAATAAGTAGTATTTCCTTTCGCCTGCCTTGGCCGCTCCACCTCAAGATAATCATTCAGTTTCTCCTGAATTATTTCCGCCAGTTCTTCTCCCTTAACAGAGTCCCGATAATAAAAAACCTGAGGACCCTTCACCCCAGAATCTTCGTAACTGTTCTGATGGATACTTACTGCAAGTACAGGCTTTACTTCCTGAATAAGAAAAATCCTTTTTTGCATATCCTGTACTTTCTTATTATTAGAGTCTTCATCGTATAATCCCACGTCTGTTTCCCTGGTCATAATCACCTGAAAATCTTTCTTTTCCAATGCACTTTTCACTTTCAGGCCAATGGCAAGATTTACATCCTTCTCCTTCAGACCGTCTATCCCGATCATACCTGGATCCATTCCTCCATGACCACAATCCACCACAATTACCTGCTTCTGATTCATCTCTACCGATACTGCTGCCGCCTCGCGGGAAAGATAATAAAAGCATATCAGCAAAAGACATCCCATAATCAGCTCCACTATATGCTTTTTCAATATAAAACACCCCCTGGCATATAATATATAATGTTATCGTTAAACTTTCGTCTTTTGTCGCTGTTCACGACCTTCACATTATTTATATGTCTCAGAGAGTGTTTTTATCATTCGTGTATTAGAGCATGTTTGAAAAAGGCGTAACTGTTCAGTACCCTCACAGCAATATGCTTCGTAAAATAGTACCTGTTTTAATTAGACGCAGACAGATTATCTGTGATCACCTGCCAGATACTGCTATTCTCAAATCCCAATTTCCATGCTGCCACACCGGCAAGATTATATTTCTGTATCAGCTGTACCTTCGCTGCAATAGACTGAGAATCCTCAATCCAGATCTGGTAAGTGCATCCATCCTTCTCAAAGCTTCCATAATTCTGACTTACATCGCTGTCCCAGTATACCTGGGCATTATTTGTATTTACTACTTCCTGGGCAGTATCCATGCCAATTGCCTCACTAGATAAGCTGCCAGCTTCTGTTTTCCATAATCTTGTGTAAAATGGAACTGCATTAATCACACGCTGCGCCGGAACTTCAGCGATAGTATCCTGAATTCCCTTCTCCACCCATGGAAGAGACGCTACTGAGCCCGCTTCCTCGGATCCAACGTAGTGCTCGTCATATCCCATAATAATGACATAATCTACTACCTTGCCCTGTTCAGCCCTGTCATAATGACTGGTGAAATCCTCTGGAACCGGATTGTCTACGGAAAGAACAAGATTGTTCTTATGGCATTCTATAGAAAGCTCCCGGAGGAACTCCAGGAAATGAACGCCCACGTCCTCACTAAGCTGCTCGAAATCCACATTAATTCCATCAATTCCAGCTCCAACAGCTGCATTCACTAGCTGTGAAATCAGATTCTGTCTGGAACTTGTTCTGGACAATACCTCATAAGTACTGATGTCCTGCGTAAAATTGTCCACAAGTCCCCATACCTTCAGCCCTTTTTCATGGGCAAGAGATACATAATCAGCTGTAGCATTGTTGATAATATTACCATTGTTGTCAGTTACATAGAACCAGGTTGGTGAAATTACATTCACTCCGGTCATATTCTGAATAGCCTCTGAAAGTCCTGCATTGGCATCTGTGGACATTACCTGATGCCATACCAGATTCACTGGTTGGTCCATGGTAAGATAAGTATAAGATTCCCCAACTGCTTTTCTGTCCATATTCAGATTCTGAACATCACTTACACTGCTCTTCTCTATATATCCGATATAACCGTCCCATGTGGCTACCTGATCCCAGTTCTCCAGTTCTTCCATAAGGATCAGATTATCTCCTTTGTTTACCTTGGATAGTACTTCTGATTTGATTCCTCCACGGTAGCGCACATATGTATCCTTAGTTGCTGTGACAACTGATACGCCTGAAAAATCCTTCTGAATCGCTATACGGTTTGGCTGCTGGTACACATAAGTATCCAGATCTGTATATCTCTTTATAAAATCAAGGCTCAGATAAGCGGTTCCGTCCTTCAGCCATACATCACCGCCCGCCTCAGTGGAAGCAGGTGTATAAATCAGCTCCGACGGAGTAGCGTACAGAATCTGCTGACCTTCTTCATCCCAGTAATATCTCTGGTTCAGATAACTATCCACCACATCTACAGGAAGATATGGCTGTTCGCCAGACATAACTGCCTTCTGCTCCAGAATCTGGGTACCTACTATAATTACGGCTTCTGAATCGTCTGTCTGTCCATAATATTCAGTCAAATCCATCTGTTTCCTGGTAGGAATGCGGCGCATGATCAGGGTTGTAACAATTCCGATCAGGGTAACTGCTGCGATCAGCATGCACACCACTACTACAGGATTAATTCTTCTCTTCATAAAATATTTATCCTCTCAGTGAACGTCTAATTGATATCTGCTGCGGACTTTTCCACAGTCGATTATCATTATAACATATTTTTTTTCAGGATTGTATTACATAATTCGACTTTTTACAATTTGTTTACATTATTGAATGTTGGTATCTAGTACATCGAAAATTAAGTATCTGCTATATTGACGTAGGATGATTTTCTCATATACAAGGCGGAGGAAGGAGGCGTAGCGGTAGCTACGGCGACTGACGACAACGCAGCAGATGAAAAATCAGACAAGTCAATATGGCAGTTACTTAATATTCGATGTACTAGAATCATTCCTGCAATCAGCAGCACCGGAAATTTCTTCCTGCCAAAGCATGAGTAGGGGGAAACTGCTGGTCTTGAAGAAATTCCGGTATGTACTGAATATTCATGGCTTACAACTGCTGATCATCGATTACAAAATCGAAATCCACACGGGCTATATGCCCATTCTCGTCCTCTGTATAATCCCGCATATATCCTCCGCCATCTGCAATCTGACAGGCTTTTGCAATGGCTCTGGCATCACTGGGCAGCCCTTCCAGATAAAGAGCAATTCCCAGTTCTTCATACTGATTCAGCTCACCCTCCAGCGATCTGCAGGATTCTTCCTTTCCTGATCGTGATATACGCTTCGTGTCCTAACCTCCTTTCCTCCTTTATGGATTCAGAAAACACCTGAATCATTTTGCAGAAAAAAGAGACGGAATGTGAACTCATTTCATCTTCAGGGAATGCAAACACCGCCCCAGCTGATACGCTGCATGATAAATCGACGCTGTTTTTAGAAAAAATAGATGTTAATGTTAATATTTAATACGAATCTGTGTTATCTCTGTTCTCAATTGCTTGTGAGTCACAGATCCATTTCTTTTTTCTTGTTCCCCATTATACGGATTCATTTTCCATTATGCAATAGATTTTGACCAGTTTATTCTTTTTTTCCATTCTGTTTCGAAAAATTTAATAAGTTGCAACTGAAATTTACAAACTGAAATTACCTGTTTTTTTCCTATTGCACTTTTGAAACATATATTATACAATGAGGAATCAAGATAGCTGATTGTTATTGTTCACTGGTAATGTTCTGCGAGGTATTTTTTGTGAATATAGTTCACAGAAAACCTGGGAAACCCGGCGCGAAATCATGCGAATGCATGATTTCTGTGCATCGCGAAGTGTGTTGTTATTCGCGAAGTGAGCATTAACAACTGATTATGGTAATCTTTTAATAATAAACACTATTTCCAAGAACAGGATGTGATCATATGAAAATAGAAAAAATCAGTGACAATCAAATCCGCTGTACTCTTACAAAGGAAGATCTGGACAGCCACCAGATCCGTATCAGCGAGCTTGCCTACGGCACAGATAAAGCCAAGAAGCTTTTCCGTGAAATGATGCAGCAGGCTCAGATTGAATTTGGCTTTGAAGCTGATAACATCCCGCTGATGATCGAGGCAATTCCCGTAAACGGTGAAAGTGTCATTCTGATTGTCACCAAGGTAGAGGATCCCGAAGAACTTGACACTCGTTTCTCCAAATTTTCACCATATAAAAAAACCAAGCAGGATACCCTTCATTTCGATGGTGCTGATAATATCATCGATATCTTCCAGAAATTATATGAGGAGACACAGAAAGCAGCCTCTCAGGGAGCTTCTTCCAGTAACAAGGAGGTCAAAGAATCTGGAGCTTCCAGGACTTCCAGAAGTACGGAAGCTTCT
Source organism: Ruminococcus sp. 1001713B170207_170306_F1 (assembly GCF_015668065.1). NCBI lineage: Bacteria > Bacillati > Bacillota > Clostridia > Eubacteriales > Oscillospiraceae > Ruminococcus > Ruminococcus sp. 1001713B170207_170306_F1. The sequence goes on from NZ_JADPEX010000022.1 coordinate 50,761, forward strand.
GAATCTGTTTCCAATACCCGGAAAGTTTCGGTAAACCTGATACGGCTCTATACTTTCCATACTCTGGATGATGTCATTGCTGCCGCACATGGACTGGATGGATTCTATAAAGGCGTCAATACTCTTTACAAGGATGAAAATTCCCTTTACCAGCTGATTGTACATCAATCCTCCTGCACAGCAGAAGAATTCAATAAAGTATGCAATATTCTTTCTGAATACGGCAGCGGACGCGCTTTTAATGCTGCCGGAGAAGCTCATTTAAAGGAACATGGTGAGCTTATTTCTCGCAAAGCCTTGCAGCAGCTTGCAAAAATCTGAAATAAAAAGAATCCTGCCTGCAGGATTCTCCGACTGACAATTCCAAAATGCCTGCACGCTGCGCAGACATTTTGAACAGGCTAGAGCGTGTTTGAAAAATCATTCCAGCAAATTGTGACGCACATCTTGCAGAAAGCCTTTTTCAAACACACTCTAAAACCTTATTAAAAAGGACTGGCAAATCGCCAGTCCTTTTTATTATAAGTTCGTATATACTCTGTCGGGGTTACCTTCTCAACCGGAACAGCCCGTCAAGAAACTATATACTAACGGCCTGCAAGATAATCGTTCAGCTGCTGGATTAAAACATCAGCATCAATTCCGTGTACCATAGCAGCCTCCTCCAGAGATTCCATCTGTGCGGATGGGCATCCTACACATCCCATACCGGATGCCATAAGAATACCAGCCATATTAGGATCTAACTGAAGAAGCTGACCAATCAGCATATCTTTTGTCACCTGTGCCATGATCTGTTTCCTCCTTTTTTATATCGAGCCACTGTTCAAGCCTGATCAGCAGCTGCTTCTCTCGTAAAAAATTTCCTGCCATTACATCAAAACCGGCAGTAACTCTCCACGTTCCACTATTATAATACCAAATACACATTTGCGCAACCGTCACAATTCTAAAATTTTGTTTATAATTTTGTACTTGATATCCTTTGACATATATATTAGAATAGACTCATATCCCAGAAAGGGTTTCTGTTCACTCTGTGAACAGTAATCATAAGGGAACTAAAGAGATTAAAGGAGGATATAACAATGGCATATGTAATTTCTGACGAGTGCGTAAGCTGTGGAACATGCGAGAGCGAGTGCCCAGCAGGTGCTATTTCTCAGGGAGATGATCATTACGTAATCGATGCAGATTCCTGCATGGACTGCGGAACTTGTGCTGATGCCTGTCCTACAGGCGCTATCAGCGAGGGTTGATTTTCCCACATAAGTGATGATAGCATGAAGGGGAGCTTCCTATGGAGCTCCCCTTTTTCAAACACATTCTACACTCCGTTTTTCTTTTTTCCCTTCTTCTCCGAAGATGCAGCTGCTTCTCTTCTTGCCATCTGCTGTCTCCTGATGGCTGCATCCAGAGTGCGCCACCTGTCTTCTCCTTCTTTTTTGGCATGAAGCTCCTGAGTAATCAGACGTTCTAATATCTCCTGAAACTCCAGAATCTTTTTATCTGGCTCCGCTTTAAAATTCTGAACATTCTCCAGCAGTTCTTCCCGAAGTGTATCTCTTGTTTCATTCTCTTCTTTTTCTATACTCTCAGATTCCAGTAAATGTATTTTATCCTTTTCTTCCGGCACGATTACTTCCATTCCTTCTTTTTTTGTAAGTTTTGGAAGAAGATCATGTATCGCCCGAAGCTGCAAGCCTCTGTTCTTTAGTTCTTTAATGTTCAAAAACAGTTGAATATCATCCTGGGTGTAGCAGCGATGCCCCAGCTCATTTCTGCGAATAGGAAGGGAAAGTTCATCCTCCCAGTAACGAAGGACATAAGATTTCACCCCTGTCAGCTTCACAGTCTCAGCCACGGTATAGCATTTTTCCATACTACCCCTCCTCATGAAATTGTTGCTGTCCACAAAACAAATCGGTCTGGCTGCCAGACAGCATCCGTATGGACAATAGCATAATTCACTGTTTTTATTATAACAAAAGGTCTTTCAAATGCAAGAAAAAAAGGTCGACATAACATGCCGGCCTTTTCGAAGAAATACCATAATCAATCAGCATTTCCTTATTTTTTCATATTTACAAACTGTGTATACTGAGGCAGCCATACCAGCTCAACGGTACCAATAGGACCGTTTCTCTGTTTCGCTATAATGATCTCAGCAATTCCCTTTTTCTCCGTATCCTTATGATAATAATCATCACGGTAGATAAACATTACCATATCAGCATCCTGCTCAATAGCTCCCGACTCTCGCAGGTCAGAAAGCATAGGTCTGTGATCCGGGCGCTGCTCTACAGCTCGACTGAGCTGTGAAAGTGCAATGACCGGAACGCTGATCTCACGGGCAAGTGCTTTCAGGGAACGTGAAATATCGGAAATTTCCTGCTGTCTGGAATCAGAATGTCCGCTTCCACTCATCAGCTGAAGATAATCAATCATAATAATTCCAAGATTGTGCTCTAATTTGTATTTTCGGCACTTGGAACGCAGCTCGGAAATGGAAATACCGGGGGTATCATCAATAATAAGATTAGAGCGTCCGATAATATCTGCACCCTCCACCAGCTTGGTCCAATCCTCGTCTTTCAGATTACCAGTTCTCATATTCTGGGAATCCACATGAGATTCCATGGCAAGGAGACGGTTTACAAGCTGCTCCTTGGACATCTCCAGACTGAATATCGCTACCGTAACGTCCTTACGAAATGCCATATACTGGGCAATATTAAGAACGAAAGCAGTTTTTCCCATAGACGGACGGGCTGCGATCAGCACCAGGTCTGAAGCATGCATTCCGGAGGTCTTGTAATCCAGATCCACGAAACCGGTAGGAATACCAGTTACCGTTCCCTTCATCTTGGAAGCTTTCTCAATATTGTTCACCGCATTCAAAACCACCTGCTGGATAGGCACAAACTCATCACTGGAGCGTCTCTGAAGAACATTAAACAATTTCTTCTCCGCTTCCTCCAGGATCATTTGTGTGCCTTCTTTCTCCATATAGCAGGCATTTTCCACTTCCTCATTCACTTTGATCAGTCTTCGAAGGACAGCCTTTTCGCTGACAATATTGGCATAATACTTTACGTTGGCAGAAGTGGGAACTGCAGAAATCAGATCTCTTACATATTCCATACTGCTGATATCTGGTGGAAGTTCCTTCTCTTTCAGACGGTTCTGAAGAGTGATCAGATCCACCGGCTTTCCTTCATTACATAACTCCACCATGGCATCAAAAATAATACCATACTGGCTCTGGTAAAAGTCATCACTTGTAAGAATCTCTGATGCTACCAGAATGGCATCACGGTCCAGGATCATGGAACCAATAACGGACTGTTCCGCTTCAATGCTGTGAGGAAGTATCCTCTTGATCAATGCTTCTTCCATTTCGTAAAAAACATCCTCTCCTGCAGCTTTATGCATTACTGTTTACACTTCTTCACAGTAGCCCTTATGCCTCTTCCTTTACCCATACTTTCAGGCTTCCGGTTACCTTAGGATGAAGCTTAACCGGTACATTTGTTACGCCAAGATTGCGGATCGGGTTTGGAAGTACCAGTTTCTTTTTCTCTATATCGAGATTCAGCTGTTTCTTGGCAGCTTCTGAAATTTCTTTTGTGGAAACAGAGCCAAATGTTCTTCCGCCCTCTCCCACTTTAAGAGTAAGAATAACCTCTTTATCTTCAAGATTCTTGGCAAAAGCTCTGGCAGCTTCTAAATTCTCCTGGGCAACTTTCTCTTCATTTGCCTTCTGAAGCTTCAGATCATTTAAGTTCTTTGGAGTTGCCTCAAGTCCAAGCTTCTTCGGCAGGATCATGTTTCTTGCATATCCGTCACTGACGTTTACAATCTCTCCCTTTTTTCCAAGGGCTTTTACATCTTCCAGTAAAATTACTTTCATTCTTTGAATTCTCCTTCCTGGTATAACTGATCTATAATATCTTTGATCATTTTCTCTGTCTCATCTTCCGTAGCCTTCACCTGGGCTCCGGCAATGTTCAGATGACCTCCGCCGCCCATTCTCTCCATCATAACCTGCACATTGACCTCATCAATGGCACGGGCACTTACATACACCTCATTATTATATGGAGTAAGAACAAAAGAAGCCTTCACACCTGCAATATTCAGAAGCTCATTTGCGGCCTGGGCTCCTACTACTGTAGGACTTTCCAACCCCTCGCTGGGGCATCTTCCTATTGCAAAACAATTTCTGTAAATCTGGGCAGTGCGGACAACTTCCGCTCTTGCTTTATATGCATCAATGTTATCCCGAAGCATTTTGCGGACTCTTGTAATATCTGCGCCATTTCTCCGAAGATAAGCAGCTGCTTCGAAAGTACGCACGCCGGAGCGTGTAGTAAAATTATTGGTATCAATTACCATACCTGCATACAGACAATCCGCCTCCAGGCTGCGAAGACGCAGATCCTCGTCAAAATACTGAAGGATCTCGGCAACCATCTCACATGTGGAGGATGCATATGGCTCCACATAGGAAAGTACTGCGTTCTGTATCACTTCACTGCCTCTTCTGTGATGATCCAGCACCACGATCGTCCTGGTCAGATAAAGAAGATCCTGACACTCTGTATAACTTGGTTTGTTTGTGTCCACCACAACCACAACTGTATTATTATCCACAAGATCCTTTGCCTGGGCACAATCTACAAACATGGAAGGCTCATAATCCGGATTATTGATATACCCCGCCATCAACGGACGGATGGATGTGGTCGGATCATTTACTACAATATGGACTGGCTTGCCAAGGGTCTTTCCTGCGCGATAAATACCGATTGCAGCCCCAAGGGCATCTACGTCTGTGATCTTATGTCCCATAACCACAACACGATCCTTGGTGCTCATAAACTCTTTCAGCGCTTGTGCCTTCACTCGGGCCTTTACGCGGGTATTTTTCTCCACCTGCTGGGATTTTCCGCCAAAATAGGCGATGGAATCTCCATTCTTAATTACTACCTGGTCACCGCCGCGTCCAAGAGCCATCTCAATGGCAATACGGCAATATTCATAATTCTGCAGATAGTTTGCGCCGTTCAGACCAATACCGATACTTAGGGTGACTGCCATTTCATTACCAATATTGACCGTCTTAACTTCATCCAAAATATGAAAACGCTGTTCTTTCAATGCTTCCAGGGAACTCTGACGCATGATCAGGAAGTATTTATCCCGCTCCAGCTTGCGTACAAGTCCGTCAAAATTGGAAAAATACTTGGTGATTTTCCTGTCGATCAGTGCGATCAGAAGGGATCTTCTGACTTCTTCCACACCTTCCAGAGCTTCTTCATAATTGTCCAGATATGCCAGAGCAACTACCAGCTTATCATCCTCATTCTTCTGAATATATTCCTGAAGCTCTGTCTCATCATAGAAAAACATTGCCACAAGATTAATGTCTGCATCCACATTTTCCAGAATACGGGCTTCATTTACCACATCTTTCATAGTAACCAGCTGCATGGAAACACGATAGATCCTGTCACCAAAGTTGGTGCTCATCTCTGTGATCTCCTGTTTCTCAGGTACAGGAAGTTTATCCGGTGTGATCTCCGGAAAAATAGTGGTAATGTGCTTGTTATACAGCTGTTCTTTCCCGGTAAGCTCTGCAAATACCTTGTTGGACCAGATCATTCTTCCATTGGTGTCCATAATGGCATAAGGAAGAGCCAGATCATCCAGAAGACGCTTCTCAAGAGATTCATACTGATTGGCAAACGCGATCAGATCATTGAGAATCAGCGGCCTGTGAAAGCGGGTAAGCAGAAGTGCGGCCACAATATATACCACAATTCCAAGTGTAGCAAGAATTCCTGCTTTCACACTTACCATAAAAATAAGAATATCCAGCCATATAAGAAGAATGGTCAGATACAGTGGCCACCTCATGAACTGCTTCATGGATCCCTTGAATTTCAGTTTTTTATTCATAAGTTTATCCTCACTTACAAATCCTCAGGTACCTTTTACATAGTGACAGGCAAAATACGCCTTTGCCAGATAGTATAACAGATTTCTGAGTATTTTTCCATAGAAGATTAGAGCGTGTTTGAAAAAGGCTTTCTGCAAGATGTGCGTTACAATTTGTGGGAGATTTTGCCCGGATGAGGGCGCCGTAGTGGGCTACGGCAACCGAATTCGGGTGAAATATACCGCAAAGTGGGGCGTGCAGATTGCGGAAATGGTTTTTCAAACACGCTCTAGATAGAAAAACCGCCATCCTTCCGGATGGCGGTAAACACTTCCAAATTAGTCCTGGATGTATGGCATCATAGCAAGATGACGTGCTCTCTTAACAGCAACAGTCAGAGCTCTCTGATGTTTCGCGCAGTTTCCTGTGATTCTTCTAGGAAGGATTTTTCCTCTCTCGGAAACATATTTTCTTAATTTTGCTACATCCTTGTAATCGATCTCGTTATTCTCTTTACCACAGAATACGCAAACTTTTTTTCTTCTGCGGCCGCCTCTTCTCTTCATTGGAGAATCTGGTCTTTCGCTTCTATTATTGTAAGCCATGTTGGTTTTCCTCCTGTTTTATTCAGTTCTAAGAGCTAAGCTCTAGTTAAATGGCAATTCCTCGTCAATGCCATCCGGAATGTTCATAAAGCCCTCTGCAGCGGTTCCCGGGTTCGGCATAGATGCCTCCGGTGCACTTGTGCGCGGATGGGAAGCAGCATAACTGTCGCTGGAAGCCTTGCTCTCAGCAAACTCCTGATCCTCCACAACAACCTCTGTAGTGTAAACCTTCTGTCCATCACGGTTGGTATAGCTTCCGGTCTGAATACGACCTGTAACGGCAATCTTCAGTCCCTGACGGAAATACTTCTCAGCAAACTCTGCCGTACGTCCAAAAGAAACACACTGAATGAAATCAGCACTTGCTTCTCCATCGCGACGGAATCTTCTGTCTACCGCTAATGTGTATCTGGCAATTGCCAGTGCATTCTCTCCTGCGGAATATCTCACCTCAGGATCTCTTGTTAAGCGTCCCATTAAAATTACTTTGTTCATTCTTCTTACCTCTCTTAATATACTAAGTGAACGGGCTCTTAATGGTGCTTTCTAAATCCGATTATGCAAAAAGATTATGCGTCTTTTCTGACAACTAAGTATCTTAATACGTTGTCCATGATACGTACATGTCTTTCTACTTCTGCCGGACACTGTGCGTCTGCCTCAAACTGAATAAAGTAGTAGAAGCCTTCATGCATTTTCTGAATCTCGTAAGCTAATTTCTTCTTACCCCATTCTTCAACGTCTGTGATAACGCCATTGTAACGAGTGATGTATCCTTTAGCTTTCTCAACTACTGCATCACGTACTTCGTCTTCAACTTTTGCGCTAACAACTAATGCTAACTCGTACTTGTTCATGCTTGTCTTACCTCCTTATGGTCTGTTGGCCCTTTGCCTGTCAAAGAGCAAGGATATTTTATATATCACGATTTTTGATTCTAACATACTTTTTTCAGGCTGTAAAGCATTATTTTTCCTTTTTTTGAAGATTTTTTGTGTTTTTCTCCACCATCTTCCGCGGTACCATGATCTGGTGTCCACAGCCCATACATTTCAGGCGAAAATCTGCACCTACTCTTAAGATTTCCCATTCTTTGCTGCCGCATGGATGACCCTTCTTCAATGTAACAATATCTCCAACTTCATAAACAACTGCTGCCATATATAAACTCCTTATTTACCTGCTTCATTTCTGCTTTAGAACCTTTTTCAGCACACTATTTTTTTACTTTTATCTGGGAAAACACCTGTCCGATAGGCTCCTTGATCAAAAGATCTGCATACCGATCTCTTGGGGTCGGGGACTTGTTGATCACTACCAGATGTTCTCCGGAAAAGTAATCGATCAATCCTGCCGCAGGATAAACTGCCAGGGACGTCCCTCCTATAATAAGAACCTGCGCCTGGGAAATAGCACGCACAGACTCATTGATAGTGCGGTCATTCAGTCCTTCTTCATAAAGAACCACATCCGGCTTGATAATTCCACCGCAGGAACACCTTGGAACCCCTTCCGCTGCTTTCATATATTTGAAGTCATAGGATTTCCCACATCTCATACAGTAATTCCGGTATACACTTCCGTGAAGCTCCAGTACATGTTTACTGCCTGCCATCTGATGCAGATTATCAATATTCTGGGTGATAACTGCTTTCAGCTTTCCGGCTTCTTCCAGCTCTGCCAGCTTCAGATGAGCTGCATTCGGCTTCGCTGTATCGCATAGCATCTTGTCCTGATAAAAACGATAAAATTCCTCAGGATGACCCATGAAAAAGGTATGACTTAAAATAGTTTCCGGCGGATAATCATACTTCTGATTATAAAGTCCGTCCTGGCTTCGAAAATCCGGGATCCCGCTCTCCGTAGAAACTCCTGCTCCTCCGAAAAATACAATATTATCGTACTGGTCGATCAGCTCCTGAAGCCTTTCCACTTCCTTACTCATGTCCATTCCTCCAATCATTATACGGTACACATTTTTCAGTAATATGCTTTCCGATATCTCTCTCAAAATCCCTCTGCAGCCCTGCAGAAATTTCCCGGCCGTTTACAGGTCTGCATGCTTTTTTCAAGAAGATCCGATTCTAATTATCACCTGTCTGCTTCGTGCTGTCTGATTTCTTCACAACATCCAAAGTATCCACTCTTTTTCCCTGAACCACATAACGGGTAGACTCATTACCGGTACATGTGGAAAGGGTAACGATCTTGTCGTCTACGCCCAACTCACCTGGTGTAGTCTTAACATCAGAATAGGAGACTATTTTATTCATATAATCCACAAACTCCTGTCCAGGTCCCTTAAACAGTGTATATGTATCACTGTTTACCGCTGTGGTATACGCAGAAATAATCTCATACCGGTAAGTCTTCTCCGGGGTAAATATCCAGAAATATTTGCTCTTATTGTAAGCAGAATCATCCTTGCTGAAATTCTTCAGCTGTCCAAACATAGTTCCATTCTTCATATTGTGACCGTATACCAGCGTATTGCAGTCACTGAAATCTGCCTTATTCTCATAATCAATGAAAATAGTTCCGGCAAAATTATAATTCTTCTCATAAGTCATATGAAGATACTGGTCATTGTCAGTTCCCTTTACCACCGGATAGCTGACACCATCAAGTGCCTCCACATAGATCCAGCCGATCACATCTGTATTAATGCTTCGAAGAGAATCAAAATCAATATCCAGCGGGGCCTTCAGAGACGGTCCGTCTGGTCCTGCTGCTTCCTCACTTTCACTGGTACTGTCCTGATCCGGATCACGCTCTGTCACCGCCATCTGGGCAATCGCATTATACTCATCTGAGCCTTTCTTATACTCTGTATAAATGTGATAAAGATTGTATGCCGCGTAGCAAAATATACAGATTGCAGCAATCAGTACAATTGTGAGAAATATATCTCCTGCTTTTTTCTTCTTTTTGGGTTTCTTATCTTCGCTCATGGCAACCTCCTTCTACCAATATCATTCACATAATCTGAAGTTTCGCATATATAAAACTTTTAAAGTCTCTCTATATTATATAGGCTATAAAATTTTCCTGCAACCTCTGTCTCAGGATATATTACCAGTGAACAGCAACAGTTCCTGTTCACCGGTAACATTCCGCGAGGTGTTTTTTGTGAACAAAGTTCACAGAAAACCCGAGAATTGCGGCGCGAGATCATGCAAAGCATGATTTCGCGATCAGATTATTATACACGCCATACCTTCAGCATCAGTAATTCCTACATTCTTCACTTATTCTTCCAGCAAATCCCTGCACTCTTTCCTCAGCTCATTTTCTTTTTTGCTGTAAAGCAAAAGTTCACAATGTTTAAAATAAGAAGGACAGCCATACTGAGAGATGAAAATACTGCATCTGTCATCTCCTGTCAGTCCGGTTTCAAACAACAGCAATTCCTGCCCTTCCCCAAAGCACTCTTCTAGAAAAGAAAAGGCTTGTTCCAGCATCTTCTTCGTTTCCTCAAGTTTCTCGTTTCGTAATCTGCAAACATTGCCAAACCTTTCGCCGATTTGTTCTATTCCTTCTGCCACGTCAGAAATATGCAGCTCTTTCAACTGAAAAAAATACTCTTCCAGAATTCTGATCTGTTCCTCTTCCCTGGCAGCTTCTTCTGCTGTCAGAAGCTCTGAACAGATTTTCGCATCTAGTGCTTTTCTTCTGGAAGCAACAAACTGTTCCATAGCTTCTACGCTGTTCTTTTCCTGCAAAAAAATCTTCAGCAATTTAAGATTTTCGTATAGTTTTTCTGTCTTTTCATCTATTTTCTGAAAAACTGAAATTCTTTCTGTCACAGCTTCAAGAAGCATTTCAGTTACAGCAAAGCGTTCTTCAAAAGATGCTTTTTTTCCCATATCGCAACAAGTCTTCAATTGCCCGGAAATTACATTTCCATCAAGAATTTCCTGTATCTGATAATCAGATTTATACTTCTCATACAGTCTGTAATAACCGGCAAAATCTCTTGCAATTTCCTCTTTTTGAAGGAATTCCCCAATCAGTTCCTCTCCGATTTCCACTTGCAGTTCCTCATAACTTTTCAGGATTTCGGAAAGATCCTCCCAACCTCTGGCAGTCACAAAAAACTTGCCATCTACTGTATTTTCCACCATATAAAAATTCTCTTTTTTAAGGGAAAGATAGGACAAAATTGCGCCATGTATGCCCTTTTCCCCCGCATATTCCAGCCATACATCTGTATCTGCCTGTATGGAAATCTTTCTTACACGATCCAGCGTAACAATGTCAAATTCCCGGACCGATTTGTTGTATGCAGGCGGATTGCCAGCAGCTACAATAATCCATCCCTGCGGCACCTTATGGGTTCCAAAGGTCTTGTTCTGCAAAAACTGCAGCATAGCCGGGGCCAACGTCTCTGACACGCAATTGATCTCATCTATAAAAAGGATTCCCTCCTTTTTTCCCGTTTGTTCCATGTACTCATACACAGAAGCAATAATTTCACTCATGGTGTATTCTGTTATATCAATTTCCATTCCACCGTAATTCCTGGTGACAATTTTGGGAAGTCCTACTGCACTCTGACGAGTATGATGCGTGATGGTGTAAGCCACCAAGCCCACCTTACATTCGGCTGCGACCTGCTCCATAACTGCAGTTTTCCCGATTCCCGGCGGACCGATCAGAAGGATTGGGCGCTGCCGTACCAAAGAATAGGTATAAACTCCATTCCCGTCCTTTTTCAGATAAGCAGAAAGGGTATGGATAATCTCATTTTTTGCGTCTTTGATATTCATATTTTTATCCTTTCGCCGATAACCAGTTTATAAGCCCAGTCCGGCACAAGTCTCATATTTTCCGTCTTTTTCACAAATACAAAGGCCGTTTCATAATCCGGTTTCTGTCTCGGATAAATCCCATCTCCGTCAGTAAAGTAGATCAAAGCCTTCAGATTCTGCAATTCCCGCTTCTCCTGTTCCTTTCTGATCAGTTCAAAAACAGGCCTGAAATCGGTTCCGCCCCGTCCCTGTATGGTTATCTTCTGCATATATTCTTTCCATTCTTCCTCTGAATGGATCACCTGGTACCACTGAATACAACAGTCACATTGGACAATATATACTTTCATTTTCTTAAAAAAATTCTCCCGGGTGCTGAGGATCTGGTAAGTCTCTCCAAGGAATCTCCGGACCAGCTCCTTGGAACAGGAACCAGAGGTATCAATGGCGATCACCAATTCCTCCAGACGATTCACTTCTTTGTATTCCAACGGCTCGATCAGCGGCAGATTTCCATACTGCTCCATTCCAAAATTATAAAAAATATAATCAAAGCTATCCTCATCCAATTGGATTTCTTCCCTGGGAAAAGCAAATTTTCGGAGAAATTTCCGATAATCATATCGGCTTTTGTACAGTTCCTCCAATTCCTCTTCTTTACTTCCAGAACTTGCTCCGATCCGATGCTTCTGCCGCTCCCTTCCAAGGGTGGTATATGTAAGAATCTTTTCCCACCTGCACCGTTTTTGTTCCCTTTTCCATGGATTTACACTCCATAAAGAATGATCATCAAAAGAAAAAAGAGATTCCAGCTCTTCAATATTAAAAGGGAATTTTTCCTGTTTCAGAAGCTGATAAAGTACCTGAGCAGAGCAATTTCTGCCTTTAAAAAATTCAAAAATCTGTCTTCTTTTTTGCAGTTCTTCTGACGAATATTGCCATAAATTTTCCGGAATATTCTGCCAGATCAGAAGCTCCACAGCCAGATCACAGGCCACATTCCACAATCTTTCTTCCATCTTTTTGTCAGAAAAAGGATGCTGATAAAGACAGTGAAACAACATGTGCAGGCAGCCTCTTTTCAGCCTTTCCGGCTTCTCTGCCCAGATATAGATCAGGAATACAGGGTCTGCTATTATCCTCTCACCGTCAGTTCCAATTCCATGGATCCAGGACTGCAAAGAGTTCTCATTTTCCATGCTGTTTGGAGACATTTTTGTCTCCACAACCGCCGAAAGGGCTGCTGATGCATAAGAAAAAAATGGAAATCTTGCACAGATTTCACTCCTGCAGGTATGCAGGATTTTCATTCCCATTTCCTGGTATTGCCTTTTTTTCTTTATGAAACTGCCTGTATTTTCAGACATTTTTCTTTCTTTATTATCCTGCATAGTTTCGTTTTCTTTCCTGCTAAAGGTCAAATTTTTTCTCTTTATATCCGTATTTCTGATCCTTTAACCTCATCAGCCACACCAGGCTCTCCAGCTTTCGCTCTCTTCTGGCAGTACAGATAAAAGTCTCCAGTTCTTCTGCTCCAAACCAGCCAAAACTCTCCAATAGCTCCATTTTCCCCACGTTCTCTTCCCGGATCAAAGCTTCCATAGCAGGACGGATTCTTCGCTTCAGATACTGACCATAGGCAGTTTTTTTCTCTTCTTCGCACTCATTTGTTAAAAAAAATCCTTCCAAAGCGCAGGCAAGCCGAATCCGCTCCTGTCCTGTTGTCTGGAATTTTTCATACCGCATATCACGCTCTTCTTCCATATATAATCCCAGCTTTCTTGCAGTTTCCCTGCTTCTTATTATAATCCATCCTGCCTTTTCCCACAATCGTATTTTTCGTTACTGGTCACGGAATAAACAGTAACTATTTTTCTCATTTGCCACATACGCTCTCTCCTGTTATAATAAAAATACCAAAGCGTGTTTTTGAAAAATCATTCCAGCAAGATGCGCGTCACAATTTGCGGTATATTTTGCAGAAAACCTTTTTCAAACAGGCGCTAAGAACAACAGGAGGTTTCATTAAAATGGAAAAAAAGAACTTGATCGTCGGACAATCCGGCGGACCTACTGCAGTTATCAACAGCAGCCTTTATGGTGTAGTTTCTGAGGGCATAAAACAGGAAGAAATTGGACATGTTTATGGCATGGTAAACGGTATTGAAGGATTTCTGAAGGGCACCATCCTTGACTTTGAAGAAGCACTTCCCGGGGAAAAGCTGGAATATCTTACCTACACTCCAGGCGCTTACCTGGGCTCCTGCCGCTATAAGCTTCCGGAATCTCTGGAAGATCCGGTATACCCAGAGCTTTTCCGCAAATTTGAGGAGATGAATATAGGCTGGTTTTTCTACATCGGCGGCAACGATTCCATGGATACTGTGAGCAAGCTTTCCCGCTACGCAGCCATGATTGGCAGTGACATCCGCATTATCGGAGAGCCGAAGACCATTGACAATGATCTTGTGCATACTGACCACACTCCTGGATTTGGCAGTGCTGCCAGATATGTGGCTTCCACAGTTCGTGAAATCACCCTGGATGCCAATGTTTATGAGAAAAAATCCGTGACCATCGTAGAAATCATGGGACGTCATGCCGGATGGCTCACAGCAGCCAGCGCTCTCGCCCGCAAATATACCGGCGATAACCCGCTTCTTATTTATCTTCCTGAAACAGCCTTCGATACAGAAGAATTTTTGAAAAAAACAGAAGCCTGCTTCGAAAAAAACTGTAATGTTGTTGTCTGCGTTTCCGAAGGCATTCATGATAATAAGGGAACTTTTATCTGCGAATATGACAATTCTGTAGGCACCGATACTTTTGGTCATAAAATGCTGGCAGGCTGCGGCAAATATCTGGAAAACCTGGTGCGAAGCCGACTTGGCGTGAAAGCCCGCTCCATTGAACTGAATGTAAGCCAGCGCTGCAGTGCCTCCATGCTCTCTGACACAGATCGCCAGGAGGCCATTACAGCCGGTATTTTCGGCGTTCAGGCTGCGCTGAAAGGCGAAACTGGAAAAATGGTATCTTTCATCCGTCAGGAGACCTCTAAGGGCGTTTACCAGATGAGATGTGGACTTGAGGATGTCAATGAAATCTGTAATGAGGAGAAAACCGTTCCTCTTTCCTGGATCAGCCAGGACGGTTCTGACGTGACAGAGGATTTCATCCATTATGCACGTCCGCTGATTCAAGGGAATGTAGAACTGCCTATGGGCGAAGACGGACTTCCGGTCTGCGTATACAGAAAATAACGTTACCAGTGGACAGTAACAAAATAACCCCGCCGTTCTGAGTTCAGACCCTGCAGAGAATTTCCCTATACGGTATCATGATTTAAACAGGGCGAAACATATTCTACATGTTTTTCTTGTGGCTCACAAAAAAGAAAAGAACTCCTTTCTCTATAAGATCAGTTAGAGCGTGTTTAAAAAAGGCTCTAACTGATCTTACAGAACAAAGGAGTTCTTACTTTTTTTATTTTTCACACAATCAGCAAGAATCCATGATTTCTTCTGCCTTATTCCTGATCATTTCCAAACATCTTATGATCTTCTTCCAGTTTCTCCTGAACCTGACTGTCATAAATTTGCTCTTCTTTCTCCTCATCCCTTGACTTGGGCAGAATCAGGTTCAGACAGACTGCTATGATCGTTGCCAGCACAACCGGAGATTTCCCGAAAATAGTAGTCACCCATGCAGGAAGTGTGGCAAGTGCTGCATTTGCCTGGGAAACGCCCACACCAAGTGCTGCAGCCAGACCTACAATGGAGGAATTACGGTAATCCATCTCCGCAGAAGCCACCAGCTTCATACCCGTCATAGCAATAGATGCAAATACGGAAACTGTGGCACCACCCAATACGCACTGGGGAATCGTGGTCAGAAGTGCCGAAAATTTCGGCACAAATCCGGCAATTCCAAGGAAAGCAGCTGCCAGTCCCAGAACCCAGCGGTTGATAACCTTGGTCGTGGTAACAATACCAACGTTCTGGCTGTATGTTGCAGTTGGAAGTCCTCCAAACAGGGCTCCAAGAATATTGGTAATACCATAAGCTACAATACCACCCTGAAGCTCTGAATCCTTGGGAGTCCGGTTCATAGCACCGATGGTAGTAGCAGAGTAGTCACCAATTGCCTGAATCGAGTTAATTGCAAAAAGCAGTCCGATGGCTACACATGCAGAAATCTCAAAATGCACTCCGAAGTGCAACGGCTGTGGTACCTGGAACACACTTGCCTTACCCACGCTTGAAAGATCCACCATTCCGAATGGAATGGATACCACATATCCGGCCAGCATACCAATCAGAATAGAAGAAAGCTTCCAGATTCCTTTTCCAAAGTGGTTCAGGACCGTTACCACTGCAAGGGTAAAGAAAGCCACCAGCCAGTTCTGCCAGGAGCCATAATCCGGATTAGAGGTTCCACCAGCCATGTAGTTGATCGCAGTGGGATACAGGGAAAGTCCGATGGTAAATACCACTGTTCCTGTGATCAGAGGTGGAAAAAATACCCTGATCTTTTTTACCATAATTCCCATGATAACGGCAACAACACCGCCTACAATCTGGGCTCCCAAAATAGTATCAATTCCGTACCCATCCGCAATGGCCTGCATACTTGGTACGTATGCGAAGCTGACACCCATAATGATGGGAAGTCCTGAACCAATCCTGTACTTCTTCCCAATGGGAAAAAGCTGGAGCAAAGTAGACAGCGCAGCAACTACCAGAGCTGCCTGAATAAGAATGACCTGATCCTTATTCTCAAGCCCTGCTGCGCCTGCCACAATAATGGCAGGGGTGACACATCCCACGATCATTGCAACAACATGCTGCAACGCAAGAGGAAGGGCTTCCTGTATCCGCGGGATACCATCCGTTTCAAAAATACTGCCTCTCTTCATAATATTTTCCTGCTTTCTTTTGTTTTATACAGTATACCAAATAAGGCGTACAAAAACAATTAGGTTGGCTTAAAATATTTTGATTTAATATTCACAAAAAAGTCAGTCTCTTTTTGTAAACATTTATCTTTTTTGTTTTTAATCTTATACCAGTTCTTTTTTCATGGTTAAAATATTCTGTCCGTCAGCGTATTCATAAGAAAGCTCATCCATGGTTTTCTTTACCAGAAAAATTCCAAGCCCTCCAATTTCTCTGTCTTCAATATCCAGTGTAATGTCCGGATCTTTGTTTTCCAGTGGATTATAAGGAATTCCCTGGTCTATGAAAGTCAATGTGATTTTCGGCGGATTATCTTCCATTTCAATTTGTATTGTGGCATTTCCGCTGCCCTTCCCATAAGCATAATAAGCAATGTTTCCAAATATCTCATCTATGGCAACATCCAGCTGCATCTGAACCTTCAACGGACAATCCTTTTCTTCCAGCACTTCATTTACAAATTCCGTAACTTTATCTACATTCTCTATCTTTGCTTCCACTGTAATACTTTTCAAATTTTACAGCTCCTTTCCCATACGCTACCAAGGCTTCTGTTTCCATCCCGCCTGGTAACCATACCTTTTTTCTAAACTATGCAAAAAAGAATCCTGCACTAAACACAGAATTCCTTTATTTACATGCTCGCTGAACTGGTCTCTTACATGGTAAGTTCTCTGCCCACAAAAAAACCTGTCAGACCTGCAGCGCGTGTTACTCTATTGTTAAAATATCCGTAAATCCTGTAATCTCAAATACTTCCTTTACAACTTCTCCCACATGGATCAGTTTCATACTTTCTTTTTTATTCATAACTTTCTGCAATTTCAAAAGCACACGCAGGCCAGCAGATGAAATGTACTCCAGATCTGCAAAGTCAAGCACCAGTTCCTGTGTGTCTGCCAGTTCCTGCTCTGCAAAAACATCCAATTCAGGAGCTGTGGTTGTGTCCAGTCTTCCTGACAACATTACAGTATCTTTTGTTCCTTCATTTTTCTTTTCAATCTTCAGGCTCATATTCTTCTCCTTTTAAATCGGATTATTTTCACAGCTTTTCTCTTATGTCTATCAATTACTCTGATAAAACATTCTTCGTAAGGTTTTCACCGTATTTTATGGGTTTATTATACAAAGAATCAATATTTTGTGTCAAGTTTTATCAAGGCTTTTTATCACGCCAATAACTCAAATGTATGATAAAGATCCATTCTCCCAAATCCCCAGTCCCGATTGGGATACTGCATCCGTTCTTCACGCTCCGCCCCTCGTGTAATATAATTTTTCACGCTCGAGCCGGTAAAATAGGGTTGATTCCCACGTATCACCGCCCATTCGAACAAAAGTGCAGCCGCACCGGCAGTCTGAGCGGCAGAAAGGCTGGTGCCGGAGGCATTTCCGTAAAGACCGTTTAACAGGGGTACCCGGATCTGGACACCTGGGGCTGCTACCTGTGGAACTACATTTCCATCTGGCATAAAGCCTCTGCTTGCCTGGACATACAGGCTGTTGTCACGATACTGGTAAGCAGTCACGGTAATACTCTCCAGTGAATCTCCAGGTGCCGTCACTGTATTATAAGGCGATGGTTCCAGAAAATAGGTTTCCTCCGAAATCAGCCCCTGAACCGGCAGCCACATATGAAATCCTACATTCTGCCCATCTCTTCCTCTAACAAAAATACGCCAGATTCCAGGTACCGGCTGGATAAATTGAAAATATACCAGCGTATATCCGGTCTGCCTCTCAATAGAAACATAATTTACCTTCACCCTTGTTTCCACAAAGACAAAAGATAATTCCTGCGTCACCGCCCCCAGTGAAGCGCTGATATCCAGAATTTCCCCTGTAGGAGACTGCAAAGAAAGATTATAAATTTCTGGCGGCTCGCCCCAGAATTCCATGGTAAATCCTGGCTCCTTGTTTCCAACGCGAAGCTCCGCCAATGCCTGGTTTTCTCTCTCTGTAAGGCGGCCTGCGTAATGATGTCTTGCCGCTCCCTCATTTCCAGCTGCAACAGAAACTGAGATCAGCGAATACTGGGAAATATAATCCACATAAAGACTCAGTGGATTTTTCCCGATATGTGCTCCCTGGCTGCTGCCAATTCCAAGGCACAGAGAAAGAGGTATTCTTCTGTCATTCGCAATTCGCACTGCAAAATCCATTCCCATCATAATGTCATTTTCCTGGAAAAGCTCCGCTTCTGCAGGGAAAAGATAGAACTCCCGGAGATATTTTTTCGCAGGCTTCACTTTCACAATGATCAGTATGGCTTCTGGTGCGGCTCCAGAAAAATTCTCCTCAGGAAAATAATTTCCAGCCGCAATAGCAGCCATTCTGGTTCCATGGCCATCCGTATCCACAGAGGGCACAATTTCCAGAGGATTTCCGGAAGCCAGTGCCTGATCAATATCCTTTTTCCAGAAGACACGACCATAAGGCACTTCTTTCCCATCTCCCTCTAAGGTCTGGTCCCAGATGCAAAGGATTCTGCTGCCCATTTCGTTCTGAAAAACCGGATTCCGATAGTCAATTCCGGAATTCACAACCGCAACAGCTGTTCCGCTTCCTTTCAGCTGAAGGTAGGGATGTTCCTGAAGCCGGGTAATTCCGGAAGCACTAAGGCCTCCAAGATCCATATGCGTATAACATTTTGGAATAGAACTGTAGGAATACGTATTGATATTCCACCTTCCAATTTCTGTCAAGGGTGCATAAACTACCCCGTAAATTCCGTTTATTTTCTGAAAACTAAAACCTGGGACATCGCCCAGGTCTTCCTGAAAATCGTCCATATATTTTACAATAAAATCCGCATACATCTCGTTCTGTGCCGGTGAAACTGACTCCTGCATACTCAAATTGCCCGCGTCTTTATTTCCCATAACTGCCCCTTAAAGCTTTTTCATTTAAGAGTATGCTTTATTTTTCATTTCAATGACTTAAAGCCTGTTTGAAAAATCATTCCTGCAATCTGCACGCCCCACTTTGCGGTATATTTCACCCGAATTCGGTTGTCGTAGCCCGCTACGACGCCCTCATCCGGGCAAAATCTCCCACAAATTGTGACGCACATCTTGCAGAAAGCCTTTTTCAAACACGCTCTAGAGCGTGTTTCCTCTGTACCAGAAGCACAATTCCTGCCAAAAATGTAAAGACTGAAATAAACTGCGACGTAGAAAGCACTCCCACACTTCCTCTTGCCAGATCTCCGCGGAAAAATTCCAGCACAAATCTTCCTGCACTATAAAAAATCAGATATGCCGCCGCTGTCTCTCCATCTTTTTTCTGGCTTCTCAAAATCAGTAGCAGCAAACCATAATGAAGAAAGTCAAGAATACTGGAATAAATCTGCGTAGGAACCAGCGCCACCCCATTTGGTGCAAAAGCAGACGTATGAAACGTAATAGAAAAAGCACCTGACGTTTCTTTTCCGTAACAGCATCCTGCCAGCAGACACCCAATTCTTCCAAATCCCTGTGCAAGTGCTACAGAAGGCATTAACGTATCAAAAAACTTCAGAAAATTCAGTTTTTTTACCCTGCAATATACATACGCCGTGAAAATTCCACCAACAATTCCACCAAATACCACAAAGCCATCGGTCAGAGTAGCACTCAGAAACCCAGGATTTTCCAGGATACTTTTCCATTCTGTAATCCAATACAGGATCTTGGCGCCCAGGAATCCTCCCACTACGCACCATACCACCAGATAAAAAACGTGTTCATAGGGCAGTTTCCGCTTTTTTGCCCTGTATTCTCCGGTAAAATAAGCTGCCAGAATTCCAATGGCGATCATCAGTCCGTACCCATAGACCGTAAATGGACCAATCCGCAGAAGTTCATTTTTCATAAATTATTCTCTCCACTCAAAACCATTTTTTCCAGAACCTTAAAAGTTCCTTGTTTGCATGATCATTTTTAGGACTTTCCATACTCTTATCCGGATCACATTCCCCGCAGATATCCACTTGCAGGATTTTTCCATTCTCTTTTTCAAAATGAGAGCACAATGCCAGAAGTACTTTCAACATCTCTTCTAAAGTCATATCTCCTTGGCTCCAGGTAGTGGCTGCCTCCTCCGGACAGAGCACATCCTTATCAATGGAAATATACAGCGGTATATTGGCAGGAATTTCCAAGCTTCTGATCAATTCTTCCTCAGAACCTTTTTTCTCAGCCATATACGGCCTTGCCTCAGCCAGCCTCTCTCTGGACAAAAAATGCACTCTGTCCTTAAAGGGTTCTTCCACCTGCCCGTACGCTTCCTCATCCGGCCCGATCAGCCAGACCTCCTGAAGCTTTTCTACCTCTTCCAGTGCACTTGCAATCCACCCCCCGCAGGACAAAAGCCCTCCGAAAGCAGGAAGCTGCATGTCTGTATGATTGTCAAATACCAGCAGGTTGAAGGGCTCTTTCACCCGCCCGATCCCGATTCTGCTCATATAATGATAATTTCCGGAATCAATAAAATAAATTCCGGAAACCGGATATTTTTCCATTCGTTCCAGAATCTGCGCCTGGGCATCTCCATCGCAATAGCAGTTGGTTCCTGAAATATCACTCAGGTCTATCCAGGAAATCTGCTCTCCCTCATAGAACTGCTCTTCCTGGTAAATTCCAGAAAAATCCATGATCACAATGTTCCGCTTCAATCCTTCCATTCCTCCAGAATTTCCTCTTCTTCCTGCTTCTGATCCGCCTGCTTTTCCAGATCGGTCTGCTCTTCCTGATCTGTCTGCTCTTCCTGATCTGTCTGCTCTTCCTGAGCACCTGTATTTTCAGCACCAGATTCGACTGTCTCCGTGTCAACCTTCTTCGCAGGTTCAAAACCTGAGTCCGGTGTTTCAGCATCTTTCACAGCCACATCAACATCTGTCACTTTATCCTCTTTCTTTCCATCACCAGCTGATCCATCCTGAATCTCTTTTTTCAGCCCGTGTTTCAGAATCAGATAAAAAATAATATCCAGCACCCCGTTCGCCACAAAAATACATCCTGAAATCTGCACGGTCATCCTGATTTCAGAAAATGGATTTACAAGGATCAACACTCCAAGTCCTATAAAAATCAGACTTTCAACCAGAAATGCCTTCCAAACGCCCTGCCCGCGCTTCTTCAGTTTCATACTGCCGCGCATCATCCAGATGCTGTCCACCAGAATAAAAGCTCCCAGCATAAGAGTCAGCAGTTTCACAACCACAGTTGGATTCATAAACAAAAAGATACCGATCACCAACACGATCACACCGGAAAAAAGATCCAATATGGTAGAATTATCCTTTTCCAGAACAAAGATCAGAATGTGATAAACACCGGCCCCGATCAGAACCAGCCCAAATACCACCTTGCACAGAACATTCACCGTTTCTACAGGCATCAATGCCAGACACAGTCCAAAAAGAATATAAAATACAGATGTTGGAATCTGTCCTCTTAAAATTTTGCTTTTCTTCTCTTCCATCATTTAACCTCCTGTTATCCTCCGGTTCTTTTTGGACAGTATAAACCTTTTCGTGAAATTCGTCCACAAAAAGCCGGAAAAAGAGTATAATTTCCTATATAAAAAATCCATTTTTATACTTGAAGTTTTTCCCTGTGGTATTATAATGAATGTCGAAGGAAAATGAATTATGTCGTAACTGTTCAAACAGGGAACAGTTCCATTATATCTAATTTTTTATCGGAGAATTAAATTTTGAAAAATATTAAAAACAACAAAACCATTCTTGCCGTTATCCCAGCTGTCGTAGTGCTGGCTGCAGGGGTAGCTTTTTTTTGCTCTCGTTCAGGCAATACTGACAAACAATGTCAGGAAACAGTTGAACGTCTTCAGAAGCTTGAAACAGCCGATATCTCCAGTATAGAGGATGCGATCCGTGCACTTTCCGAGAAAGAAAAGCCCACCGGATCGGACTCAGAGGAGGGTGTTCTTGGCGATATTCTCACAGATGTACAAATTAAACAGGCATTTCAGGGAACTGTTATTGTAGGAGACTCTATTACAGAATCAATTGCAGAATATGGTTTTCTTGACACCAGTATTGTAGTTGCCAAGCTGGGACTTCGTATTGACGATGCAGATGACCAGATCAATACCGCCATCAGTCTGAATCCAAGCGTATTTTTCCTGTCCTTTGGAGCAAATGACCTGGAAATTTACAATGGTGATTCCTCTGCTTTTATTGACGCCTACCGTGTGAAAGTGAAACAGATCCAGAATGCTCTTCCGGATACTGCCATTTACATCAACAGCATTCTTCCCATCCAGCAAAGCGCCATCGACCAAAGTCCTGCCCTTGCTTATTATGACAGCTTTAATCAGGCACTCAGGGACTTTTGTGACGAAATGGGATGCACTTTTATAGACGATACATTCCTTGTAGACGAAAGCATGTATGAGCCGGATGGTGAGCATATGGTTTACAACTACTACCCCAAATGGCTTACTTATATGGCAGAAAGGGCAGGTCTCGTATGAAGCTGAATACCAAACGAAATATCCTCTCAGATTTTTCCGGCAAACTGAGCGGCAATCTGAAGAAAAATAAAAATCAGGGAACCAGCATCCTTTCTGATTTCAAGCTTACCGGTTCCCTTATCATAAAATCCGTCATGGTAATTTTCCTGGTTGTCTATCTGGGACGCCTCTATGTGTCCGACTACGCAGCAGACATATCCATGGACAAAATATCTGCATCCCTTGAACAGGTTTCCGGTGTTACGGACCTTAGTGAGCCAGGGGTTTCCGGTCTTCGCCGTTTTTATCAGATTGATAAGAATGACATAGACAGCTACTTTTTCCGTAAAGCAGCCTCCCCAATGTCTGTAGACGAAGTTCTGGTAGTTAAGGCTAATTCTTCTTCTGAGGCAGGCGCCTATTTAGAAGCAGCTCAGGCTCATCTTGAAAGTCAGAAGAACATTTTCGAAGGCTATGGAACTGATCAGATGGCACTTCTCGGAGAAGCTTCTGTAGAAAAGCGCGGTGCCTATGTCTGGTATTTCTGCGGTGAAAACGCCCAGGAACTTCGCCAGGCTTTATTATCCATGATATAGGAGAATTGACGTTATGGTATTTAACAGTGTAATTTTTATATTTTGTTTTCTTCCCATATTTCTGCTGATCTACTATTTCGTGCCGGCCAGGGCCCGTAATCCGGTACTTTTCGCAGGAAGCCTTTTCTTTTATGCATGGGGAGATCCTACCTATCTGGTTCTTATGCTGTTTTCCAGCTTTTTCAATTATTACATGGGCAAAGAGCTTGGGAAAATAACCGATGAAGATCCGTCCCGCAAGCGAAACCTTATTTTCGCAGTAGTGATCAACCTTCTGATCCTGGGATTTTTCAAATACTGGGGATTTCTTCTTGATACCGTCAGCGGTGTCACAGGACTGAAGCTTACCTATCCGCAGCTTGCATTGCCCATCGGACTTTCTTTCTATACCTTTAAGAATCTGTCCTACATCCTGGACATCTATATGGGAAAAACAGAACCCTGTAAAGGATTTTTTCCATATGCCGTATACAGCACCATGTTTCCGCACATGACAGCCGGACCCATTGTCCGCTACACTGACATTTCGGAATCCATCAGCCGCCGCAGTATAAACACAACGCGCCTCGGTGCAGGTGCAGAGCTCTTTATCAAGGGGCTTTCCAAGAAGGTTCTCCTTGCAGACAATCTTTCCGCTCTGTACACCACCCTTCAGTCTTCCGGTACTACCTCTTTTGTGGGAACCTGGCTTGCCATTGGCGCATATACACTGGAGCTGTATTTCGATTTCAGCGGATATTCCGATATGGCCATCGGTCTTGGACAAATGCTGGGCTTCAATTTCAACAAGAACTTTGATTATCCTTACATTTCCACCAGCGTCTCTGAATTCTGGCGCCGCTGGCATATTTCTCTTGGAAGCTGGTTCCGTGATTACATCTACATCCCACTGGGAGGCAACCGTGTTTCCACAGGCCGACATATCCGCAACATCCTTGTGGTATGGGCACTTACCGGTCTCTGGCATGGCGCCAGCTGGAACTTTGTGTTCTGGGGTGTTTACTACGGTCTCCTTCTTCTGGCAGAGAAATTCCTTCTTGGACGTTTTCTTGAGAAAGCACCTGTCTGGCTTCGCAATTTATATACCATGTTTGCCGTGATCATCGGCTGGGTATTTTTCAGCCAGACCACACCTGCAGCCATAGGAAAAATGCTGGGAGCCATGTTTGGATTGGGAGCTTCCTGCTTCGCAGACCGTGCCTCCCTGTATGCATTGAAATCCGGACTGATCCTGATGATCATTTCCGTGATCAGCTGCCGTCCGGGGCTTTACCAGTATTTCAAGCGCCTTGCAAGACGCAATACTTACCTTGCCGCAGTGATAAACGCAATCCTGTTTTTCCTCTGTATTGCGTATATGATCTACAGTTCCTACACACCATTTATGTATCAGCAGTTCTAGAGCGTGTCTGAAAAAGTTCTGAACTGATACCGTATTAATTGGAGGACCCATGAAAAAGAAACCAAACGGATACCGCTATTTTTATCACCTGACCGGATGCCTTTTCGGAATCTTCATCCTGGCAGTACTGATAATCAATTTTTTAGTTCCGGACCGGGGCTTTTCCCAGAAGGAAAACCGTGTGCTGGCCTCCCGTCCGGCTATCAGCGTTTCACAGCTCACATCCGGCAAATTTGCTGACGGTTATGAAACCTATGTAAATGACCAGTTTTTTCTTCGTGACTGGTGGATCACACTGCGCGCCACAGCCCAGCGTATCCTTGGAAATACGGAGGAAAACGGTGTTTTTCTTGGCAAAAGCGGCTACCTGATGGAGGATTTTACAGCACCCTCCCAGGAACGTCTGAACCGTACCGTAAACGCTATGACAGATTTCGCAGCAAGGCATTCTGATCTTCCCCAGTATGCGCTGATCGCGCCAAATGCCGTGAATATCCTTTCAGATAAGCTCCCTGCCCTGGCTGCTGCCACTGACCAGAATCCTTATCTGGACGCAACTGCCGCTGCTCTTGAAAAGGCAGGTGTCACTTTCGTGGATGTGCGTGACACCCTTTCCCAGCACAAGGATGACGGAATTTATTACCACACAGACCACCACTGGACTACTCAGGGAGCTTACTTCGCTTATATGCAGCTTGCAAAGGTACTTGGAATTGATTCTTCTTCTATCTCCTACGACAAGCTCCCGGTTTCCATGAGCTTCCAGGGAACCCTTTCCGCAAAAAGCGGTTTCCGTGCTTCTGAGAAAGAGGAAATGGATGTCTTTCTTCCAAGAGATGACTCGGTTCCTTCCTCTGTTGTAAATTATGTAGACGAACAGAAAAAAACAGCCAGCTTTTACGATACCAGCAAGCTGGAAACCAGAGACAAATACGCCATGTTCTTTAACGGAAACCATGGCAAGGTTGTGATCACCACCCCTACAGAGGAAAACCGTACTTTACTTGTGATCAAAGACTCCTACGCAAACAGCCTGATCCCTTTCCTGGCGCCTTACTACCGCAAGATTGTTATGGTAGACCCTCGTTATTTCTATGACGATCTGGAAGAACTGATGCAGGTAGAGGAAATTCAGGAAGTACTTTATCTGTATAATGCAAATACATTCTATTCAGATACTTCCCTGGAGCTTGCACTTATGCCTCAGAGCAGTACAGATTCCACACCTGACAGCATTGAAACGGATAACACAGATACTGCTTCTTCTGACAACGCTTCTGCTGACAATCCAGAAGCTTAAAGCGTATCTGAAAAAGGCTTTCTGCAAGATGTGCGTCACAATTTGTGGGAATGATTTTTCAGACATACTTTAGTCTTATTTCCTTCTGCCAGACAGGCAGGAGGATTTTTTTTCCAAATTTCATTGTACAACTCATGCAAATTCGCTATAATTACTTTATTAAGCAGCTATTTTCTGCAAAGTGTTTTTTGGAACGCAGTTCGCAGAAATCCCAATAAAACAGAATCCTGCAAGCAGGATTCTCCGCCTGCGGCTGGTCGCCTCCAGCGACATCCAGCGCGTGTTTGAAAAAGGCTTTCCGCTGCAGTGCGAAGCGGGTAACTGTGAAGGTACTGGACAGTTACCTTTATTAAACATTTAGGAGCGAAATTATGAAAATAGTATTAGAACATCTCACAAAGCAGTTTCCGCCCCGTGGAAGAAAGGCTCAGGAGCCGGTCACAGCTGTAAGCGATTTCAATTTCGAAATTCCTGACGGTCAGCTGATCGGGCTTCTCGGTCCCTCCGGCTGCGGGAAAAGTACTACCCTGAATATGATCTGCGGCCTGGAGAAACCAACCAGCGGCAGAATTCTTTTCGGCGATGATGATGTGACTTCATTTCCCCCAGAGCGGCGCGGCGTTGGTATGGTATTTCAGAATTATGCACTTTACCCCCACCTCACAGTGAAGCAGAACATCCTCTTTCCTCTTCAGAATCTGAAAGGAAAGGACAAGCTTTCCAGATCCCAGATGGATGAGCGGGCTCAGAATGCAGCCCGTCTGGTGCAGATCACAGAGCTTATGGACCGACGTCCTTCCGAGCTCTCCGGCGGTCAGCAGCAGCGCGTAGCCATTGCCCGTGCACTTGTAAAAATGCCCCGCGTACTGCTTCTCGACGAACCGCTCTCCAACCTGGATGCCAGACTCCGCCTCCAGACCCGGGAAGAGATCCGCAAGATCCAGCGGGCTACAAAGATCACAACTGTCTTTGTCACCCATGACCAGGAGGAGGCCATGAGCATTTCCGACATGATCGTAGTCATGAAGGATGGGGTGGTACAACAGATCGGGAAGCCCCAGAACGTTTACGACAGCCCTGTAAATCTGTTTGTAGCCAAATTCCTTGGTACCCCTCCCATCAATGTATTCGAGGGACAGATCCGCGGCGGAAGCCTTTACATCGGTGAAAATGCAGTTCTTCTCACACCTGGGATCTCCGACCAGCCGGTTTCTGTGGGAATCCGTCCGGAGGGATTTATCCCCGATGAGAAGGGAGCGCTCTGCTGCCAGCTTGGCGGCATGGAAGTAATGGGCCGTGACATCTCCGTTGTCTCCACCCATGCATCCTCCGTAAATCCTGTGATCCGCTCCATCATCAGCTCTGACACCCAGATCCGGCTTGATGCAAAAACCGTCCGTTTTTCTATCAAGCCAAACAAGATCTTCCTGTTCCGGCATGATACCGGTGAACGGATCAACCTTTAAAGGGAGGCTCCTATGAACAAACGAAACTTCAAAGGCTGGCTGTATCTTCTGCCGGCTATGCTTTTTCTGGGTATTTTCATGGTCTACCCTCTTATCGATGTTTTTATCTATTCCTTTGAAGAGGGCTATAATTCCGCTTCCCAGACTTACTATGGGACAGGTATGTACAACTATTCCTACGTCCTTCATGACCCATATTTTCTCCAGGCGATCCGGAATACCTTTATCCTGGTTGTGATCACAGTGCCCCTTTCCACTTTGCTGGCACTTCTGATTTCCGTTGCCTTAAGTTCTGTGAAGGCTCTGAAAAAACTTTTCCAGACCATTTACTTTCTGCCATATGTAACCAACACACTGGCCGTTGGACTGGTATTCATGATTCTTTTCAAAAAAACCGCTTATTCCGACGGACTGATAAACCTGGTGCTGAAGCTGTTTGGACAGGGACCTGTAGATTTTATTGACGGACCATACTGGGCGAAGATGCTGGTATTATGTATTTATACCATCTGGATCGTTATGCCTTTTAAGGTACTGATCCTTACCAGTGCCCTGGCTTCTGTAAACCAGAATTATTACAATGCAGCCCGGGTAGACGGTACCTCCAGATTCCGTATTTTTATCCGGATCACCCTACCGATGATCTCTCCCACTGTTTTCTATCTGATCATCACTGGTTTTATCGGTGCATTCAAGGCTTACAGCGATTCAGTTGCCCTTTTTGGCACAGACTTAAACGCAGCTGGCATGAACACCATCGTAGGCTATGTTTACGACATGCTTTACGGAAATGGCGGCGGCTACCCGTCCTATGCCTCAGCAGCAGCGATCCTGCTGTTTGTTATTGTTTTGACAATCACCTGCATAAACCTGCTTGTAAGCAAAAAACATGTATACTACTCGTAACGGTGAAGGTTCACCCTCTTTATCTGAAAGGTATTTTCGGGCAAAATCTCTCACAAATTGTGACGTACATTTTACAGAAAGCCTTTTTCAAACACGCTCTAGTACATCGTTTCGTAAATAACTACACCAATCGCGTAGGATGTGGATTCGAGTGTGCAGGCATAAAAACGCAGGCGTAGCGGGCTACGCCGAGACTTTTATGCCTGTGCAATCGGATTCCCAGACAAGTGAGTGGTATAGTTATTTCGAAAACGATGTACTAGTCTTCATAAAGGAGAAAACATGGAAAAAGATACCACTCAGTTTACAAAATCGGAGCATACTGCCGCCAGACGGCATTCCCTGGGAAACATCCTTGTCTACCTGCTGCTTACCATCTGGGCTCTGGTCGTACTGTTTCCTTTTTACTGGATGCTTCTTACCTCTGTAAAAAGCTACAGTTCCTACAACGCAGAGCACATTCCCACCTTCTTTACACTGACGCCCACCCTGCAGAATTATGCAGATGCCTTTACAGCAGTGCCCCTGGGAAAATATCTGCTGAACACACTGATTTTCACAGTTGCCACCACTGCTATTATGATGGTTGTGATCACACTGTCCGCCTTTGCTTTCGCAAGGCTTGAATTCAGAGGGAAAAATCTGGCTTTCACTTTATTCCTTTCCCTGATGATGATTCCAAACGAACTTGTGATCATTACCAATTTTGTGACCATCACCAACCTGGATATGCGGAACACCTTCCTTGGGCTGATCCTGCCATCTGTCACCTCTGTATTTTATATTTATCTTCTGAAAGAGAATTTCGAACAGGTACCGGATGAGCTTTACCGTGCAGCCAAAGTGGACGGAACCTCAGATCTGAAATACCTTTGCAAGGTGATGATTCCCATCTGTAAGCCTACCATGGTCACCATTGCTATCCTGAAGGTAATCGAATGCTGGAATTCCTACATTTGGCCAAGACTGATCACCGATGACCAGAACTACTATCTGGTTTCCAACGGAATCCAGGAGATTCGCGAAAACGGTTTCGGTCGTGAAAATGTCCCTGCTATGATGGCGGCGGTAGTTGTGATTTCCCTGCCCCTGATCATTTTGTTCCTACTTTTCAGAAACAAGATTATGTCAGGAGTTTCAAGAGGAGGTACAAAAGGATGAGACTATTCAGACAAAAACATCCTGGAGCGTTCCACAAAAAGCCCTTCCTGCTTTTTTCCCTGGCTGCCCTTTCTTCTGTGACTCTGCTTACAGGCTGTCATGGCGCGAAGGACCAAAGTGCCTTTACCATTCCCGGGGAATTTGACACCTCCAGAGATTACGAGATCACTTTCTGGGCCAAAAACGACACAAACAAAACCCAGACCGAAATCTATAAAAAGGCAATATCCGATTTTGAAGCCCTGTACCCCAATATCACCGTAGATCTTCGGCTTTACACGGACTACGGCAAAATCTACAACGATGTAATCACCAACATCGCCACAGGCACCACTCCGAACGTATGTATCACCTACCCGGACCATATTGCCACCTACCTTATGGGAAACGATACCGTTGTCTCTCTGGACGATCTGATGGCAGATTCCAGCTACGGACTTGGCGGTGATAAGCTTGAATTCGCCTCAGTGAAAAAAGATGAGATCATTCCCCATTTTTTACAGGAGTGTTCTTTTTCCGGTCACTATTATGCACTGCCTTTCATGCGCTCCACAGAAGCCTGCTATGTAAATAAAACCTATGTGGAAAAGCTTGGATACACCCTTCCAGAAACCCTCACATGGGATTTTGTGTGGGAAGTAAGTGAAGCTGCCATGGCGCAAAATGCAGATGGAACCTACAAGGTTAACGATCAGAATGTGCTGATTCCATTTATAGACAAGTCCACAGACAATATGATGATCGAAATGCTAAAGCAGAAAAATGCAGGATATTCCACTGACAGCGGAGAGATCCAGCTTTTTAACGACACCACGGCAAGTCTGCTGGATACCATCGCGGAGCATGTAAAAACCGGTGCTTTTTCCACTTTTAAAATTTCCAGTTATCCGGCTAACTTCCTGAATGCAGGGCAATGTATCTTTGCCATTGATTCCACAGCAGGCTCCACCTGGATGGGTACAAATGCCCCTCTTGTGGACATCAGTTCTGATGCTCTGGTGGATTTTGAAACAGAGGTTATGACCATTCCACAGTTTGATCCGGATAATCCGCAGATGATTTCACAGGGACCTTCTGTATGTATCTTCAATAAGAAAGACCCTCAGGAAGTGCTGGCCTCCTGGCTCTTTACACAGTATCTACTCACAAATGACGTACAGACCGCTTATTCTGAAACGGAAGGTTATGTGCCGGTTACCAGCAAAGCCCAGGAATCCGACCAGTATCAGGATTATCTTTCCAGGGAAGGGGAAGACAATTCCACTTACTACGATGTAAAAATAAAAGCGTCCAGGCTGCTCCTTGACAATATGGAGCACACTTTTGTCACCCCTGTATTTAACGGCTCCGCTTCTTTACGTGATGCAGCAGGACAGCTGATTGAAAGCGTGACCAAATCTGTCCGAAGAAAACAGGAGATTGATGATGCCTATATTGATAAACTTTACAGCGATGTTACCTCCCTGTATCACCTGGATCAGATTTCTTCTGAGCAGTCCTCCGGGAAAAAAGAGCTTGGACCTCTTCCCGCAGAATCCAGAATTCTTCTTGGAAGTCTGGCAGTAGTCTGGGGTCTGATTCTTCTTTATCTTTTACTTGAACGATTAAAGAAGAAAAAAGGTTACTGTTCACTTCGTTCACAGTAACGCGCTTCGCGATGCACAGAAATCATGCATTCGCATGATTTCGCGCCGCAATTCTCGGGTTTTCTGTGAACTTTGTTCACAAAAACGCCTCGCGGAACGTTACCAGTGAACAGTAACGAAAAAAGCGTAATATTTAAGCTTGATTTCCCCATAATTTTGTTTATAATAAAAGTGATTGTGTACAATCGTTTTTGACAGATGACTTTACACTCACCTTGTCAGACATCTGAATTTACGTACCCAGAAAGGAGATACTATGAAAAAAAGACTTGTATTACTGATGGCGCTCTCTCTTACATTTGCATTCCCGGCAGCTGTTATGGCTGAGGATACCACTGCTGCAGAGGAAACTGCTGATGACACAGAAGCAGCTGACAGCACTGCAGAAGATGCAGATGTGAAATCCGAAGGTGTTATGACCCATGACGAATACCTTGCAGCAGCTGTTGATGACGAAGTTACCATCGAGACCTATGTACAGGCAAAGCAGTCCTGGTGGGAAGATAAAGCTACCTTCTATACCCAGGACAAAGATGGTGCATACTTCATTTATAATATGCCATGCTCCGAAGAAGACTATGAGAAGCTGGTTCCGGGAACCAAGATCAAAGTAACCGGATATAAGGCAGAATGGTCTGGCGAGATTGAGGTTGCAGATGTTTCCTCTTTCGAGATTGAGGATGGCGAATACATCGCAGAGCCGCTTGATGTAACAGATCTTCTTGGTAAGGACGAGCTGATCGATCATCAGAACGAGCTGGTATCTTTCAAGGGAATGACCGTAGAAGCTGCCGGACAGGATGCTGACGGAAACGATGTAGCTTACCTTTACAATTACGATGGATCCGGTTCTGAGGGAGATGACCTTTACTTCAACGTTTCCCTTAACGGCGAAACCTATACTTTCACAGTAGAGTCTTATCTCTGTGACAAAGACAGCGATGTTTACAAAGCCGTAGAAGCTTTGAACATTGGCGATAAGATCGATATGGAAGGCTTCCTGTACTGGTATGAGGGCGTAAACCCGCACATTACATCTGTTACAGCAGCTGAATAATTTCACATAATTCCAGACAAAAAAACACCCGGGCACAGCTTCCTTTATGAAGCACGTATGCCCGGGATTTTTTATCCGATTTTTGTGTTCCTGTATACATGTACCCAATATATAATTTCCACCACTGCCGTAATTCCCCATGAGAAAATGTACAGCAGATATAAAGACGGAATCGTCTTAAAGTGGGCAAACACCGTATTTACCCATACCATTCGGAAAATACAGGATCCTATAATTACAATAACCGTCGGAATAACACTCTTTCCAAGAGCACGGGAAGCCGCAATGGCACTGTCCATAAATGCAGAAAATCCATAACTAAATCCCATAATCGTAAGTCGTTTCATTCCGGCATCCACAACCGCAGGATCATTGGTAAAAAGACCCAGGAACTGTCTGCCGAAGATAACCAGTGCAATACCACCTATGGTTCCAATTCCAAAGGAATAAGCCAGGCTGACCAGATAACTGTTTCGCACTCTTTTTCTTTTCCCTGCACCGTAATTCTGCCCCATAAAGCTTCCGCAGGCTGTATAAAAAGCAGCCATGGAGTCATACAAAAGAGCATCCGCATTTGCCGCAGCGGAATTACCTGCCACCATCGTAGCATCAAAGGTATTGACGCCTGCCTGGATAAACAGATTTGCCACCTGAAAAATACCGTTTTGCAATCCTGCCGGAAGACCGATCTGGATGAGGTATCCTGCCATTCTCTTGTCAAACCTCAGTTTGGAAAGACGAAGTGCATAATCCCCGCCCACTTTTACCAGAGCCCGGAGGATTAGAAACGCAGATAAATACTGGGAAATAATACTTGCAGCTGCAACACCTGCCACATCCATTTTACAGACAATTACAAAAAACAGATTCAATACTATATTTACAATACCAGCTGCACCCAGATAATACAAAGGCTTCTTCGTATCTCCAAAAGCACTGCACACCGCATTACCAAAATTATAAAGAGCCATTGCCGGCATTCCCAGAAAATAGATCCTTATATACAGTACTGCACCATCCAGAAGTTCTTCCTTGGTATTCAACAGCTCCAGAATTCCCTTTGAAAAGAGCAGTCCAAAGATCAGTACGATCATCCCCGCAGCCATACTTACCAAAAGAGCCGTATGTATCGTCTTGATCGTACTTTCTTTATCCTTCGCTCCGAAAAATCTTGCCACCAGAACATTGGTACCGCCGCCCATACCGATCAGAAAGCCCGTAAAAAGAGTTACAAGCGTAGTAGTGGATCCCACTGCCCCCAATGATAAAGAGCCCGCAAACTGACCAATAACCGCGATATCCGCCATATTAAACAACACCTGCAAAAAGTTGGTCAGCACCAGAGGGATACTAAAAAGCAGCATTTTCCCCCAGATAGAGCCTGTGGTCAGGTCCTGTCTGTCCTCTTTCATTTCAATTCTTCTCCTTCGTCAAATCCAAAATTTCTTCCGGCACTGCACCTCGAAACTGTTCAGAACTTTCAATGCAGCTCGCACCCCTTCAGATCAAGCCAAACCTATTTTGCACCGGAATTTTGTGCGCAAATAAAGCTCTTGAATAAATCAAGAGCTTTAAGAGGTGCCACCCAGATTTGAACTGGGGATAGAGGTGTTGCAGACCTTTGCCTTACCACTTGGCTATGGCACCATATTATTTAGTTCTTCGCCGAAGCGAATGACTCCAAGGGGATTTGAACCCCTGTTACCGCCGTGAAAGGGCGGTGTCTTAACCGCTTGACCATGGAGCCTTATCAAATCGGGCTTCATGCTCCGATTAAACTCCCCCTGTTGGACTCGAACCAACGACACTTCGGTTAACAGCCGAATGCTCTACCGACTGAGCTAAGGAGGAATATAAAGGTTTGCACCTTCAAAACTACATACATGTTACATCCTTGTGGAATATTTGTCAAGAATCTTTTTCAAAACCTTGCGATTTTTGGTCAAGCCCTCACCCTATTAGTAACAGTCAGCTCCGTGCATTACTGCACTTCCACCCCTGCCCTATCTACCTCGTCGTCTTCAAGGGGGTTTACTTCTTTCGAATGGGACATCTTATCTTGAG
>NZ_JADPEX010000023.1:0-83252 GCF_015668065.1 Ruminococcus sp. 1001713B170207_170306_F1
ATCAATATAACAAGCCCCAGCAAAAAGCCGGGGCTAATACTTCAATTATTTTAGGACATTTTCAAAAACGCTTGACAGAGGGGGAAAAGGGAAATTATAAAGTTCTCATTTTCCCAATGAATTATATACATTGACATTTTTTCTTCGCCACTGTAAAATATAGGTACGACGTACTACATATTTTTTAAGTAAAGGAGGTAAACAATATGGCATCTTCTGTTGATTATTATGTCCTTACCCAACTTCTGATTGATGATATTTATCTCCCATCAGGAGAACATCATATAAATCAGCTTGGTGGCGGTATTTATGCCGTAGCAGGAATGCGTATCTGGTCGAATCATGTAGGCTTTTGTTGTGCTCCCGGCCCTGACTATGAAGGAAATTATGACAGCTGGTTTATCAATAATCAGATTGAGATTTCCGGTGGACGAAGAGATAAAAATTGTACTCATGCACGCCTGAATTATTTTCCTGATGGAGAACGTGAAGAACTGCTTCTCCCTAACTGTGCTTCTCATCATGAATCACAACCTCTCATCTCAGAAATTCCGGCAAATTATAAAAATTGTAAAGGAATGTACTTTTTCAAAGACTGCGAAGAAAGTTTCTGGAATGATCTTCTTCCTTTTCTGAAATCCGGTTCTTCTGTTTCCTGCTGGGAAATCTTCGGGGCATCTGCCTGTCAGGATAATCGTGATTTTATTGGAGATGTTCTCCGCGATATCGATCTTTTTTCCTTTAATCTTACAGAAGGAAAACGCCTTACAGGAAAATCTGATCCTGTAGATATTGTAAAAGAACTTTTCAAGCTGAATGCTAAAAATGTAATTCTCCGAATGGGTGCCAAAGGAGCTCTGGTTTCATCTGGGAAACAAATATACCTAATTCCTGCTGTTCCTACCAATGTAGTAGATGTTACTGGTGGCGGTAACTCTTCTACCGGAGGTCTGGTCACAGGTTTTTGCCAGTCTGATGGTGATATAGTAGAAGCCGGGCTCTGCGCCGGTATTTCCGCTTCTTATATTCTTCAGCAATATGGTGTTCCTCCTGTTATAGACTCAACACTTATGGCTGATGCACACCAGAAATTAAATAATTTACGAAGCCGTGTTACTCAACTAGTCTAGGAGGTCATATGAACGAAAATCTTTATTTAAAACATATAGAAAGCATACCAGCCTTATTGAAAGAAGTTTTTTCTGCCTTAGATAAAGAAGCTGCCCGTATTGCAAAAAAAGTTTCTGAATTTCCACTAAAATGTGTATACCTTTACGGCAGTGGTGATTCCTGGTCTGCAGCTCTCGGCGCAACAGGCGCATTTATGCAGCTCTGCAATCTTCCCTCTTTCGCTCTTACATCCATGCAGGCGTCAAGATATGCACCGGGTTATTGTATGCCGGAACCTGATTCTGTACTGGTGATTGGAATCAGCAATTCCGGATATATGGTAAGAGGTGTAGAAGCCACCATGGCTATGGCCAAAGCCGGTTATCATCCGGTTTTGATCACATCTAATCCAGACAGCCCCGGTGCCCAAGCAGCCTCCTATATTTTCAATGCACCTGTACCTTCTTTCGACCCAATACCTATCCCCGGAGTTCGAAGTTTTGCAGTTGCCCAGGTTTCTTTATATCTTCTTGCCGTACATCTTGCAAAAGAAACCGATAAAATTTCCTCTGATCATGAAAAAGAGCTCATCGCACAGATCCGCCAGCTCTGTACAGAACTTTCTGACACACTTGATCAGAATCGTATTCAATTACAGTCATTTGCAGAACTTTGCGCCAGAGAAGAAAGAGTTGAATTTCTGGCAGCCGGTCCCTGCCGTGCTTCCTCTGATTTTGGCATGGCAAAAACACTAGAAGCTACCGGTTATACAGCTCTCAGTCCTGAGTTAGAGGAATTTGCTCACATGAATTTCTTCTCTCTTTATCCAGAACATATCCCAACTGTCCTGATATGTTCAGAAGATGCAAGATGTTATCCTCGTTGCCTAGAAATGGAAAAATCAATGAAGCACCAGAAACGTCCATGTCTCATTATTACTGACAGTACTGAATTTGAAGCTGACAGAACTCATACTGTTTTTGTTCCGTATAAACTAAAAGAGTATTTTGCGCCTCTCGTTTTTTCATTTCTCGTAGCTGCCCTTACCGCTTATATGCCTTTGAAAGAAGGCGACGATTACATGCATGGGCACAGAGGACCATATTTCGAAGGACCTTTTAAAGATGGTGAGGGTTTCCCGACTATCATGAAAAGTAAAATCACACTGTAAAAGGAGGTATATTAAATGGATTGTTTTAAAAAAATCATTACAAATTATGATTATGCAGATCGCTTAAAACCAGGTGGTTTTGTCATTGACGGAAAACCAGCCCTGACACAGATAGATCCAGAACTTGTTGGAGATTACGTTATCATGGTAGTACGAGATCCACTTCTTGTATATGGTGGCGATCCGGCTGAAGTTCTTTCCCAAAGACTTGAAAACAGAGTTCTCGCCGGCAGATCAGGCATGTTCACTACTTATAGCGGATATTATAAAGGCGCACATATCAGCATTGTATCCGGTGGAAGCGGAAGTCCTGAGGCAGAACTGATTCTTGTAGAATTTATGCATTATACAAAAGCTAATACATTTATACGGCTTGGCGGTGCTGCCGGGGTACATGAAGATGTGCGTTCCGGTGACTGTGTAATAGCCAATGGTGTTGTCCGTGACGAGGGTATGAGTCAATCATATGTTACTCCATCTTACCCGGCCTCCTGTAGCTATGATCTTGTCGCAGCACTTGCAAAATCCGCAGATGACCATAATTATTCATACCATATCGGCATAGGTCGTTCTCAGGACAGCGAGCACGTAGGATGTGGACGCCCATCTGTAGGAGGATATTTCCAGCCACGTCACGCAGAGATTATTGATTATTATAATCGTGCGCGGGTTATGTACTGGGATCGCGAATCTTCCGGCATCGTCACACTCTGTAATCTCTTTGGACGCAGAGGCGGTGCTGTCGTTTCTGTTGATAATAATCTTGTTACCGGAGAATCTTTTTCTGCCGGTGATGGACAGGATCATGCAATTGATATTGCCTTTGACGGTCTTGCCAATCTTCACAAAATGGACGAAGCAACCAAAAAATCCGGTAAAAAATACTGGGTTCCGGATTTATAAAAATATGATAATACGGAGGATATACATATGAGCACTTTACTGATTAAAAACGTTGACACTCTAGTTTCCTGTGATGCACAGGATCATGTGTATACAAATGTAAACCTTTATTGTGAAAATGGGCTTATCAAATCCATTGGAAATAATCTCCCTGATACTGCTGATACTGTCATTGACGGAACGGGCATGATCTGTTATCCAGGCCTTGTAAACACACATCATCACCTGTATCAGGTTTTCTCAAGAAATCTTCCTCAGGTGCAGAATCTTGAACTTTTCGACTGGCTTACTACTTTATATGAAGTATGGAAAAATCTGAATGAAGATACTATTCGGCTTTCCTCTCTTACCGGAATGGGTGAACTGATGAAAAATGGCTGTACAACTGTTTTTGATCATCATTACGTTTTTCCAAATAATGCCGGAGATCTTCTTGCCGCTCAATGGGAAGCCACCCGAACACTTGGTGTACGTATGCACTTCTCCAGAGGAAGTATGGATCGCTCAAAAAAAGATGGTGGTCTTCCACCTGATTCCGTCGTTCAGACAGTAGATGAAATTATGAAGGACAGTGTACGGCTGATTGAAAAGTATAATGATACTTCTTTCCAGTCCATGAAACGTATAGCACTTGCTCCTTGTTCTCCATTTTCCGTTTCAGCTGAACTTCTGGAAGAAAGTGCAAAGCTTGCGCGACAGTACAAAGTCCGACTGCACACACATCTCTGCGAAACTCTGGATGAGGAAAAATTTACCATTGAAACTACTGGTTTACGCCCACTCGCTTATATGGAAAAGCTCGGTTGGATTGGAAATGATGTATGGTATGCACACGGTATCCATTTTAATGATGAAGAGTTAAAGCTTCTCGCTGACACTCAAACCGGTGTATGTCACTGTCCGATTTCCAACATGAAACTTTCTTCTGGTATTGCAAGAATTCCGGAAATGCTGAAACTTGGAGTTCCGGTTGGACTTGGTGTAGACGGAAGTGCCAGCAATGACGGTTCTAATCTTCTTGAAGAAATCCGTATGTGTTTCTTACTTCATCGTCTGAACTCCAGCGATAAAGCCCCTTCCGGATATGACATTTTAAAGATGGCAACAATAGGAAGTGCACGTCTCCTTGGAAGAGAAAATGAAA
Source organism: Ruminococcus sp. 1001713B170207_170306_F1 (assembly GCF_015668065.1). NCBI lineage: Bacteria > Bacillati > Bacillota > Clostridia > Eubacteriales > Oscillospiraceae > Ruminococcus > Ruminococcus sp. 1001713B170207_170306_F1. The sequence continues at coordinate 4,329 of NZ_JADPEX010000023.1, forward strand.
TCGGAAGTCTTGAAACCGGAAAATGTGCAGACTTTTTTATGATACGTCAAAACCGCCTGGAGCTTGTAGGTGCCTGTCGTGATCCATTATCTGTATTCGGCACTGTAGGCTTAAAAGGGCCTGTTGATTATACAGTTGTAAATGGTAAAATAACCGTAGAAAACAGCCAACTTGTTTCTATAGATGAGGAAAAGCTTGTATATGATTCCGAAACAGAAATAACCCGGTATTTGAAGAATCTGTAAGTCATAAAAACCCGGTATCCTGAAGCTTCAGAATACCGGGTTTTAAGTTGCTTTTAAAAGTCAAGCAGATATTCGCAATCCGCTTCGCTACGCGGCTCTACACCGAATGCTACTTCGCAGCTTTCAATCTTCTAAAGAATTTAACTGCGTTTTTACATTCTGACACATAAATGCTGTAAGCTTTTCTCCTTTTTCGCGAGTAGCCAGATGTGCTCCTCCAATGATTCCGGAAGAATTCATTTCTTTCGTAAACCAGGAATCTCTGCGAAGGGGAAGTGCAGGGATTTTCCGATCAAATCCGTTTTCCAATGCTTTCATATTTACAGTCTCCGGAAATTCATACAACATCTGTGACGTTTCGTCCTCTCCTGCATGCACCTCCATATCCGTAGCAGTCTCCATTACTGTCTGCGCCTTGTTATAATAAATAGGATGCATCGTTTCAAGAACATATATTTCAAGACCATATCGTCTTTTCCATTCTTGTGCCATTCCATGAAGAAAGCCTTTATTTCCACCATGGCTGTTCAGAATCACCAGCTTTTCCCATCCATGCTGTTTCAGTGAAGCAAGAATATCTCCCATGACAGCCATCAAAGTCTCCGGTGTCAGAGTTATCGTCCCGCAAAGGTTCATATGCTCAGGGCTTAAACCAAAATGCAGAGGAGGCAGCACGTAAACTTCCGGAACGATCTCTTCATCTCCGATGAGCCGTCGCAAAATATATTCAATGATCATATCATCTGTTCCTACTGCCAGATGAGGACCATGTTGTTCAATAGCACCTATGCAGAGCATTGCATACAGATTTTCTTTCTGAAGATTCTGATGTTGCTTCCAGCTAAGTTCACGATAATAATGGAGCATTGTCACTACCTCCCGTTTTTATTATAATACTTTAAAACCAGTCTGTGCACTGATGCCTTCATAATGTCTTCCAAGCTGTGGAGGGAAGAACAGGTGCTCTGTAATTCCAGTAACAAAATCTGGCATTCCTTCAAGTTTACATGTACGGGCAGTTGGTCTGGAATCTTTTCCACGATATGCAATAATGCGTCCATCCACAATAACCAGTGAATTACCAAACGGATCTCCACACTCAATTGCCTTAAGAGCATCTGTACCGCAAGAACCCGGAGGATTGTCGATTACCTGAAGATCAGCTTCACGCCCAACCTCAATCTTACCAGTATTCAGTCCGTAAAGATCTGCTGTATTTCCCGTCGCCATAGCAATACATTTTTCAGCCGGAATGTCATTGAGGGAAGATGCCTTTACGATACAACGGTTCATTGCTCCTGGCATAGATGCCTGTCCTGTAGGTGAATCGCTTCCCATTACAAGACGGTTAAGTTCACCTTTCTTATCCATATGTTTCAGCATCTTGTTAAAGTTCACAAAATTTCCGTTTACAACCAATTCAAGTGGAATATCACACTCATCCATAAGTCTCTGGATATGTGAAAACTCCACACCTGTAGATCCGCCATTAGTATGTGCAACCTTATTCGGTCGCAGCTTCAGGATATTTTCTGATGTTACCCAAGAAGAACCTGGAATAGAAGGCGGTGCAAGATGTACTGAGAAGAAGAAATCATACTTTCTTGCCCACTCAAGCATCGGTTCTACTTCTGCCGGATCGCAGAGACCACCACCGCCAATCTCAGCTATCAACCACACACCTGCTTCATGCATTTCCTTGAAATCCTGTTCTGTAAGCCCGTGAACAAGTACCAATGCTCCGCCATGAAACTTCAGTGCTCCACCCGGGCGAAAACGGTCAAATACTCTCTTTGATAAAATAGCTGCTGCTTTACAGCCTATAGGATCATCGTAAAAACGTGGCCATCCTGGTCCCTGTTCTCCTTCGGATACCATGGATGTTGTTCCATAATATAATGCATCAGAATAACATCCAACAGCGCCTCTCTGAGGAGCGTAGTCATCCAGTGTGTTATGAATGTGGCAGTCAATAAATCCGGGACAAACAATCTGTCCATCTACATCAACAACAGTTTCAATGCCATCCAGATTAAGATCTTTTTCAAAACCTATTTCGGCAATCAGTCCATCTCTGACTATAATCGTATCACCAGGAAGTATTCCTTTATTAATATCACCACTGACAATCTTATCAATGTTCTTAAGAATAATATTATTTCCTTTAACCATTGTATTACCTCCATTATGCATTAGCTTATTGTTCCGTCGTACGTCTTACCTTGTTTAATATAATACCATGAAACCTTTGCAATTTCAATATTTTCTAATAAAAAAAAATTACTTTTTATTCATTTGTACGACGTACTATGTTCATCATTCTGCTTGTTTTTTTGTGCATTACATATTATAATTAAGTATACGCAACTATGTTGTATTATGTATATGGATGTAGGAGAATGCTGTATGAAGAAAATGAACGCAAAAAGAATTTTAAAAAGCAGTACCAAGAGCCAACAGGCATATGAATCTTTATATAAAGATATCACCCATATGACTCCTGGCAATAATAAGTTCCCATCAGAAGAAGAGCTTTCCTCTCTGTTTGGTGTAAGCCGCGCAACTGTCCGTGACGCTCTCGTCCGGCTTCGCATGAATCGTATCATCACATCTCATCAGGGACTTGGAACTTATGGGCATCCTTCTGTTTTCCAACTCGAAAACAGAATTGACCAGGATACTGATTTTGGTGTAATGCTAAAAAAACAGTATAAAAATGTAACCATTGAAACAAGTTGGGAATATCAGGAACACGGAAGCAATGCTTTTCAGGGATTCTTTCAGGATACCGAGGCTCTGCGTAGTTGCTGGATTTATTCTGCTGATAATCTGAGACGTCTTTATACCAGATTTTATTTTCCCAAAGAGCTTATTACTCAGACCCTGGATTCTGAGATTCATGTTGAAAGTCTTCCTGAATTCAGTCAGAAATACATGCTTAAGGGATCAAATGAAGAAAGCAATTATATTGATTACTGTTCTATGAAATGCCACATTAAATTTGATGATGAGGCCTGCATGAAGCTTGATATTCCTAAAGGTACCCCTCTTCTCTGTTTTGATGAAGTGATCTATAATATAAGCGACAGGGTCGTTGGTGTCGGTGAAGTATTTGTTCATCCGGACAATATGGTAATGTCCCTTGTGGCCCCTTTTTATTCCTGACAAAAAACGCGACTTTTTAAGCCGCGTTTTTCTCTTTATAATATGCTGTTTCCATCTGCGTCAAACAGAGTAGCATGTTCCAATTCCAATGACAGTTGCACTTTTTTCCCCGGCTCCATTCTTATGGTGCGCGCCATTTTACTGCAATATTTCTTTTCATTAATATGGAAGTAGACCAACGTCTCAGAACCAAGATTTTCAACCAATGTCACAGGAGCTTCCACCAGGAAATGTTCTGCTTCTTTTTCGATAACTGAAATATGCTCCGGTCTGATACCCACTGTATATTTACCATCAGAAAGCTTCTTCATAGCCGTTGTCTTATATTTATCTTCCACAGCACTTCCTTCTATAAAACATTTTCCATTCTGAATTTCCATATTCATAAAATTAATAGACGGAGTGCCAAGGAAGCCTGCCACAAACTGATTTGCCGGTTTTTCATAAAGCTCCATCGGGCTTCCAATCTGCTGAATCCTTCCTTCGTTTAGGATTGCAATTCTATCTCCCAATGTCATTGCTTCTTCCTGATCATGGGTTACGATAACCGTTGTAATCTTCAGTTTTCGCTGAAGTTCTTTAATCTCTACTCGAACCTGCCGTCTCAGCTTCGCATCCAAATTTGATAACGGCTCATCAAGAAGCATCAATTTTGCACGTATTGCAACCACTCTTGCAATTGCCACACGTTGTTGCTGTCCACCGGAGAGCTGATTTGGATAACGGTTTGCATACGGGAGCATATCAACAACTTTTAACGCTTCCTCAACTCTGCTTTTTCTTTCCTCAACAGGAACCTTATGCATCTTAAGTCCAAATTCAACATTCTGTTTTACTGTCATATGCGGAAACAGAGCATAATTTTGAAATACAACACCAATATTTCTTTTGTAGGCCTCCTGATTTAATATGCTTTTTCCGTCAATTTTTACATCTCCGCCATTCGATTCAATAAATCCTGCAACAATTCGAAGGATTGTAGTCTTTCCCGAACCACTTGGTCCAAGAAGAGCCACCATTTCTCCATCATTAACGGTGATATTTGTATCCTTTAAAACCTGATTTTTCTTATATGATTTCGATAAATTAGTAATTTCAAGCATAATTCTTGTCCTCCTGCCTTAAAAATATTTCGACCAGTGAGCAAATTTCTCAGCAAGAATTGAAACGATCAAAACAACGATAATGATTATAGTGGAATATGCTAAAATCATAGGATTCAATCCCTCTGTTACCATGGATGAGTAAACTCTGACAGGGAACGTTGTCATATTGCTTGCACTGATAAATAAGGTAATGATCAATTCTGAAAAAGAAAGCATAAATGCAAACATAGAACCAACAATAATTCCAGGAGCAACAGATGGAAGTGTTACATAAAAAAATGCTTTTCCTGGAGTAGCTCCCAGGCTGTTTGCAGCATCTACCAGACCATGATCAAATTCTGCCAGGCACGCACCCACCACTCTTATATAATAAGGAGTTGCAACAATAACATGTGCCAGCACCAAGGTCCAGAAGTTACCTCTAATTCCTAATTTTGCAAGCCATAGCATTAACCCTACGCCAAGAGCGATCATCGGAAGGAATAACGGAGCTGTAAAAAGTGCCTGTGCTTTTTTTGCAATTTTGCCACTTCCTTTTGTTAAACCGAAGCATGCCGGAAGACAGACCAGATTAGAAAGGATCATGGCACAGACTGCAACTTTTAAACTGATCATCAGTGCGTTGATATGTTCTTTATTTCCCATTGCTTCCTGATACCACTTAAGGCTGAACCCCTGTGGCGGAAACTGAAAATATTTCGTAGTGCTAAAAGATGCCCCCACAACAGCTACCATCGGAGAAACAATAAACAGAAGGATCAGTATAACAATTATAGAATAAATCATCTTTGTAATAAATTTTCTTCTCTTCATGCCACGCCCCCCTGATTCTTATGGATTTTCTTCGGTAAAAGAGTAGTAATTGTAAATACAACTAATACAAGAGCAATCAATATCATTGCAATAGCTGCCGCAAATGGCCAGTTATAAAGCTGCATAGCCTGCTGATAAATAGCTGTACCAATCACAGAAACTTTACCTCTTCCAAGAAGTAATGGTGTTGTATAAGAATTCAGGCAACATCCAAATACGAGTACAAAGCCCGAAATAACCCCGGTCTTACTTAAGGGGAATGTTACATTCAGAAAACGATGTACACTGTTAGCCCCCAGATTGTCTGCTGCTTCCAGTACATTATCCGGAATAGCTTGAATAGAATTCATTACAGGTAAAATCATATATGGTAAAAATCCCTGAGTCAAACCAATGATAACACCGGTTTCTGTCCCCAGAAACTCTATAGGCTCATCTATAATTCCCAATGTAAGTAAAAAATTGTTTACAGGACCATAACTGGTCAGTATTCCATATAAACCTAATGTCTGAACCATAACTCCTGCTACGAGTGGAAGAATTACAATTACCAAAAGGATTGTTTTCAAATACCCTTTACTTTTTGAAATAAAATATGCAACCGGATATCCCAGTACCGAACAGATAAGTGCAGTGACCAGGCTGATTACAATAGTTCTTCCCACAACTCTGGGATAAAAACTGTCCGAAAAGAATTTTGCATAAGCTCCTAATGTGTAAGGAGTGGTAGGAATTACCTGCCCCGACTTATATGTCAGAAAACTATAATATAGTAATACTATAAAAGGGACTACAAAAAGAATCACAAATATGATTGTCAACGGAATCAACATTATGTTCGCTCTATTAGTTGATTTCTTCATTTCCCTCACCTCCCATGTACCTAAAAAAGGGGGATACGGGCATTCTCCATATCCCCCCTTCAGAATGAATTTATCAATTACCTTCAATAAGTTTATTATACTTATCTGTCCATTCACTTTCATGTTCAAGGATATACGTCCAGTCAAGAGAAACCAGACTATCTACATCGTCGCCATATACAAGTTTTGAAGCTGTTTCGTCATCAACTTTAACATTTTTATTGCATGGTGAAAAATATATATCTTCTGCATATGCAGTCTGTGTTTCCACGCTGAGACAACGGTTGACAAACTCTTTTGCAAGAGCCTCATGTTTTGTATTCTTAGCAATTACAATAGTATCTTTTGCAAGAACAGCACCTGGATCAGATGGATATACAAATTTAACTGGGAATCCCTGCTCAACATAATCATTACTGTAACTGTTAAACATAACTGCTGCTTTTACAGTACCCTGTTTCATTTCAAGGAATAGTTCATCAAGGTCACTGTAGAATAACGGGAAAGAGCCCAGTTCTGCGATTTTATCAAACACTTCATCTTCCTGAGTCTTGAGATCAAGTCCCCATGCCTGTGCAGTGATGTCTACGAATGCATCATCCTCAAAACTCGGGAATGTGGAAAGAGCAACTTTTCCCTTCAGATCATCTCTCCAGAGATCCTTCCAGGAAGTGATAGGATCTGTTACCAGTTCATCATTATATACGATACCAAGTCCCATGATTGACATTCCATATCCACCAGTCTGCGCAAAATCATATAATGAATCAAAATTACTCAAAGATGGATCCACATCCTGTGCAACACCATCTGCAATAGCCTGTGCTGATTCATAAATATTCAGAAACAGTACATCCATAGAAGGATTGTCTACTTCTGCATACATCTTTGCCTTACGTTCACTGGTTCCACCCAAAACAAGATCAATGTTACATCCGTATTCCTCTTCCATCGGGTCTACTACATTCTTACGGAGTACTTCTTCTATTGTACCTCCCCAAACACCAACTACCAGATTTTCATCTTTAAAATCCTGGGAATCTCCGTCTGCTGCCATTACAGTCATTGGCATTGTACAAGCAACCATCGCTGCTGTCAGTAATAGACCAAAAAATCTTTTTCTCATTTGGTGCTCCTCCTATTCTTCTTATAAATGTAATGCATCAATATGACGCTGTGGTAAGGGATATAGATCCTGTTGACAAGAATCTTAAGGTGTATAAAGGTACGACGTACGTTATATTTATAAAATATCATTCAGCATTTAATTTGTCAATACAATCAAATTAAATTTGCTAAATTTATTAATATTTACCAATTCAGTACTTATATTTTTAGTTTTGCGCTAATAATCAGAATATTTTTGCAGTACAAAAACAAAGAGGCAAATAATTCCCTCTGAGAATATTTACCTCTTTGTAAATTTTTAACAATCTGTATCTGTTATTTGATTATTGTTACTTCTTCTATTTCTGCGTCTGTTTCCTCATCTTCAGATACCAGTTCATAGTATTCTACTGGTACTTCTGCTCCGCTGCAGATGTCATGCCATATTCCCGGTTGTAATAGTAATATTTCCCCCGGCTTCATGATAAAAGCTTTTATCTCCGATTCTTCCGGCCTCATCCCGTCATTTCTGGAAGCTACCGTGATTACCATTTCCTGCTGACTGCATATCAGCAGTTTCTGACCAGAACTTTTATACATTTTATTCAATGTAAAAGGAATCGTCGATTCACACTGGCACCGGCTTAATTTTCCAGGCTGATCCATACACAGTCCTTCTGTCATCCAGCATTCCCAGCCATCCCCACGAAACGCTTCATAATCTGTAAGCCTGGTAAAGGTGCCATAAGGAGCACAACTTTTTACCGTAGGATTTTCTACTTTGATTTCTTTCATGTCAAACCTCCCTATAAATCAACAGATACCGGATCTGGAACTACAGAAAGCCAGGTTGTTTCACTGGGTTCTCCATTTGTATATGACAGAAAAAAATACATAGTCTCACCATCTACACAATGACAGGCATCATGCCAAATTCCTTTTTTTAACACAATCGCATCGCCTGGATTCAAAAGAAAGGATGCCACATCATCTTCTTTCGGATTCCCCCACGGGTCACTGTCTGCCACGCTTAAAATTATCGGTTTACTTCCAGCAAACTGTACTTCCTCTGAGGAAAGATGCCTTTCCATACTGTCTACAACAAAACTTTTTTCATTTTTGCAGACTGTAATTCCAAATTTTAGAGGTTTTCCTACAATATATTCTTTTGTCTTATATTTCAAAAACAATTCTTTCTGAATATTCTGCTCTTCTTGCAGATTGTAATATTCTCCGTATGGTGCAAATGCCTCTTTACTTATCGGCTGTATCGTACCCTTTTTCATTTCTCCAGAGCCTCCTTTTCTTTTCGAAATTCTCTCATTCGCTGCTCAGTTTCTTCTTTTGTAGCAATTCCTGCTCTGGCTCCTACAACTGTAACGGCGTGCGCTGCTGCTGCATTTGCGTATTCTGCAGCATATTCCAGAGATTCTCCTCTTAACCAACACGCTGTAAATGAGCAGTTAAATGTATCGCCGGCTCCCGTAGGATCAATAACATTCACTTTATTTCCCGGAAGTCTGATTTCTGATTCACGATTTCTGCAATAACAACCTTTTTCTCCTAATGTAACTGCAAAAGTCTTGACATTTCCCTCCAGAAGTCCTTGTGCAGTCTCCGCATCACTACGTCCGTTTTTAAATTTTTTCCATCCCTCTTCATTAAAGAAAAGAAGATCTGCATAAGAAAACAATGGATCATCCCATCTGTCAAAAGTTGATGTCTCTACATCAAATATAAGCGCAACGCCAGCCTCTGTTAATTCCCTTGCAAGGGTTTCCCAGTTCTGCAAACGGTGAAATTCCATTATAGATGTGTAAATACATCTGGCATTTATCAAAAGATCATAAAGAGCTTTGTCTACTTTATAACGTATATTGCTGGTATCCACCACAAAAATACTTCTCTCAGCTGGAGTAGATACTATAATACATTTAGGATCAGACAATGAATCATCGGTGATCATATAAGACAAATCAAGCTTACAATTTTCCAGATTTTTTTTGATAACTTCGCTGACACTGCTTGAGTTCAATGCTGTCACCAGATACGTTTTTTCTCCCAATCCCGCCAGGACACAGGCTGCATTTGGTATCATTCCGCCTACTCGGTTTTCTCTCCATCGGATATTACATTTTTCTCCCTCTGGAATCCAGTGGTCTGTCTCATAGTATTCATCTATACATGCAACTCCAATAGCAACTACATAGTTTTCCTTCATATTTCACCCTCCATAAAAGGTACGACATACGACGTTGTTTTAATATTAATATAGTCCCAATAATTTGTCAATTGCAGAATTGTGAACTTACACAAGAGGGGGAAAAAGGGAAATTATAAAGTCTTAACAGACGAAAAACCTGTTCTACAGTATCGCACATATTCTTCTGGGCGTTGACCGGCTGCATTGCATCTTCCAGGGTGGTCACCTGCCGAAGAATAGGGAAAAAGGCAGTAATTCCAGCCTGATTGCAGGCGGCAGCATCGTCCGTGACGGAGCCGGAAAAGGCGAGGACGGACTTTCCGTATTTCCGGGCGAGTCTGGCAACGCCGATGGGGGCTTTTCCTCTTACGGTCTGACCGTCCAGACGACCTTCGCCGGTAATAACCACATCCGCAGTTTTCATCTGGGATTCTATGCCGATTTCATCCAGGACAATATTTATGCCAGGCTCCAGGTTTCCGTGAAGGAAAGTGCGAAATGCGAAACCAAGGCCTCCGGCTGCACCGCTGCCGGGATAATCAGGATCGCAATTGTAAAATCGACTTAATTCTGCATACCGATTCAGCCACACATCCATCCGCTCCACCAGCTCTGGCGTTGCACCTTTTTGCGGACCAAAGATGTGACTGCAGCCGTTTTCTCCACATAAGGGATTATCAACATCACAGGCAATGCGGAAATTGCAGTCTTTTAGTTCAGGAAGCATATTTTCACAATTAATGGCAGACAGTTTTTCCACACCGGCGGCTCCAAATGGCACCTGTTTTCCACTTTTATCCAGAAACTCTGCGCCTAATGCCTGAATCATCCCAATTCCACCGTCATTAGTGGCGCTTCCTCCAATTCCAATGATAAAATTCCGGCAGTTCTTAGTGATCGCATCTTTTATCACTTCACCGACACCGTAAGTCGTAGTGTGCATGGGATTGCGAAGTTCAGGCGGAACTAAAGTAATTCCGGCTGCACCAGCCATTTCTATGATAGCCGTTGGATTTGTTTTTCCCACAATTGCATATTCACAGACAACCTTTTCTCCCAGTGGTCCTGTGACCTTCACATGCTCTAGCTTTCCGTCAAGACCTTTCGCCAGTGCCTGCACAGTCCCTTCTCCGCCATCAGCCAGCGGATAAACCACCGTCTCCGCATCCGGATAAACTCTCTTAACTCCTTCCGCTGCTGCCACTCCTGCCTCTATGGAATCCATGCTCCCTTTAAATGAATCGATTGCAATTACAGCTTTCATACATCAATACCCTCCACCAGACAAATCTCTGCCACAGATTTGCCTGCAAAAATCTTATATTCCCCGGATTCAGTTACGAAATGGCGAAGATTTTCGTCGAAATAAGTGAATGCAGCTTCATCCAGAGTAACTTCTGCCGTTTTGGTTTCTCCCGGCTGCAGTTCCAGTTTGGTGAACCCGCGAAGTTCTTTCATGGCACGCTCTACCTGAGAATCCGGTTTGCCTACATAAATCTGGACAACCTCTTTTCCAGCTGCGTTTCCATCGTTTGTAACGTCTACGGATACTTTGAAATTCGGGTAAGTACCTTCCACGCGCAAATTACTGTACACGAATTCTGTGTAGGAAAGTCCGTAGCCAAATGGGAAAAGTACCGGCACCTGTCTGGTGTCATAATAGCGGTAACCTACAAAAATACACTCAGCGTAATCTACCGTTTTTTCACCAGGAAATTCTCCAATACAATGTGCGGAGCAATCCCGATGAGATATCGGAAAAGTCTCCGGCAGACGGCCGGATGGGTTCACTTTTCCAAAAAGAATCTCTGCAAGAGCAGTTCCACCTTCCATTCCGTTAAACCAGCTCCATACGAGAGTGTGCACTCTGGAAATCCATGGCATTTCCACTGGGGAGCCGGAAAACATAACCATAATCATGTCAGGCACCACTTCAAAAAGCTCCTCAATCAGCTTATCCTGTGCATATAGAAGCTTCATATTCGGACGGTCATGTCCTTCCAGATCCTGAAAATGGTTCTGACCGCCTACGAAAATCACTGTGTCGTAGCCACCCTCTGCTGCCTTTTTCACTGCTTCCGCACGATATTTGTCTTGTTTCTCCAGAATTTCAGGCGCGACACCGCCATTTGCTCCAGTGAAACCACCGGCATTTTCCAGACTGTCTGCCAGTTGGTTTCCATATTCATATGGTCAAAATTGTCGGCATAGTAACCTGGTACGAAATCCACCTTCGCATTTCCGCCAAGAAGCATTTTAATCCCAAGAAGTGGGGTAATCTCGTAAAAGGCTTTAATCTCTGCACTTCCACCACCGTAGGACTGAATGCGATTGGCGTTATCGCCGATTACCAGAATTTTCTTCGTCTTTTCCTGAGAAAGCGGAAGCTGTTTTTTATCATTTTTCAAAAGAATGACAGATTCACGGGCAGTATCAAGGATTTTCTGGCGATGTTCGGGAGTATTGTAAGAGCCTGGCTTACGGAGTACTTTACCTAACATATTCAGTCTGTACATCAGCCTCAGAATATTCTTCACTTTCTTATCAATCAGCTCTTCTGCGATCTCGCCATTCTCCACTGCTTTTTTCAGCGGCTCTGCCATGCAGTATTCATCAAAATTATCGGTAACGGACATTTCCAGATCCAGGCCACTTGTAGCAGCCTCTTTTGTCAAATGCACACCACCCCAGTCGGAAACCACCATTCCGTCAAATTTCCACTCATCCCGGAGAACACCGTTCAATAAAGTTTTGCTTTCACAGCAATGCTCGCCATTATAACGGTTATAAGCACCCATTACAGAGTAAACATGGCCTTCTTTTACCACCTTTTCAAAAGCGGGAAGATAAATTTCACGAAGGGCACGCTCGCTAACCTTCACCTCTACCCAGAGTCGTTCTGTTTCCTGGTTATTAAGGGAAAAATGTTTCACGCAGGCGGCAGTGTCTGCACTCTGTACGCCTTTTGCAAGTGGCACTGCCATCTCTCCGGTAAGATACGGATCCTCGCTCATATATTCAAAATTTCGTCCACAAAGGGGACTTCTCTTAATATTTACACCTGGTGCCAGAATCACGTCTTTTCCGCGTCCACGGGCTTCCTCCCCAAGAACAGTTCCGGCCTCATAGGCGAGATCATGGTTCCAGGTTGCTGCCAACGCACTGTTGCTTGGCAGATAGGAAACATAATCGTCTGTATTTCCGATTACCCTCCACTGTGCATTCTCGAAATCGTTTCGTACACCCATGGGATCATCAGACATTACAAGCTCCAGGATTCCAAGACGCTCCACACCGCCATTATGAAACAGGCCGATCCCATGGATTATGCTGATTTTCTCGTCCAGAGTCAGTCGGGATACTAATTCTTCAATTACCATCTCACGTTTATTATCCATAATATTCACCCTCACATCTCATTAATCCAGAACGTGTTAGAGCGTGTTTGAAAAAGGCTTTCTGTAAGATGTGCGTCACAATTTGTGGGAGATTTTGTCCGGATGAGGGCGCCGTAGCGGGCTACGGCAACCAAATTCGGGCAAAATATACCGCAAAGTGGGGCGTGCAGATTGCTGAAATGATTTTTCAAACACGCTCTAGCTCAATTATAACTGAGAATTACGAATTTTTATACTGATTTTTTTCTCCACACATCAAATGTTCTTCTTCAGTATTGACATTTCGATATTAAAATGATATCATTTATACATCAACTAGTTCATACATATTTTTATGGTAAAGCAATGCATATGATACCAGTGTCAAAAGGTCAAAAAGCTGTTTGTGCTTGCACGATAAGTCTTTTGAACTTGGGACACGCCAAATATGAGAAAGTAGCGATTTACGCAGTAAATCAGCGGATTTCGAATATTTGGAGGATTGCGGGAGCAGCGTAGCTGCGTAGCAATCCGGGTATCAAATGAGTGTCAAAAGACTTTTTGACACTCATATCATGCATATACCAGTCAGGAGGTTTATTATGCAGGAAAAAGTTTTAAGCAGTAAGAAGAATGGCATGATAATGATGATTCTCTTCATTTTGCTGTATGCGGCAGCAACAGCACTTGCTGTAATCGGTTCCATCTTTTACTGTATTCCAATGGCTGCAGTCGGATTCATCTGGTTATCTTTGGGATGGATTCCATTTCTTGGATTAAAAGTATTGAAGCCTCAGGAAGCTCTGGTTCTTACCTTGTTTGGTAATTATGTGGGCACACTGAAGGATGACGGCTTTTATTGGGTAAATCCTTTTTGTACAGCAGTGAATCCGGCAGCTAAGACGAAATTAAATCAGAGCGGCGATGTGGATGGCGGTAATGCCGCCAAATCAGTTTTGACATTAACTGCGGCAGGCACCGGCGGATCTTCCAATAGCTCTTATGTAAGTAAAAAGATCTCCCTGAAGATCATGACTCTGAACAATAACCGTCAGAAGATCAATGATTGTCTGGGTAACCCGATAGAAATTGGAATTGCGGTTATGTGGCGTGTGACAGATACGGCGAAGGCTGTTTTCAACGTGGACAACTATAAGGAATATCTTTCCCTGCAGTGTGACAGTGCCCTTCGTAATATTGTAAGGATTTATCCTTATGATGTAGCTCCGAATGTGGATACCACAGGGGATGGCGTTGCAGATGAGGGCAGCCTGCGTGGTTCCAGCGAAATCGTAGCCGGACGTATCCGGGATGAGATCCAGCAGAAGGTTGCAGAGGCTGGTCTTGAGATTATTGAGGCACGCATCACTTATCTGGCTTATGCTCCTGAGATTGCAGCCGTTATGCTGCAGAGACAGCAGGCTTCTGCTATTATTGATGCGAGAAAGATGATCGTAGACGGTGCTGTTGGCATGGTTGAAATGGCACTGGAGCGGTTGAATGAGAACAATGTGGTTGAGCTTGACGAGGAGCGGAAAGCTGCCATGGTTTCTAATCTTCTCGTTGTACTGTGTGGCAATCACGATGCCCAGCCGGTGGTTAATTCCGGCAGTCTGTACTAATGGCAGACACCAGGCCAAAGAAACAGATTCCGCTCAGGCTTTCTGCAAAGCTTTATGATCAGATTGCCGCCTGGGCAGAAGATGATTTCCGCTCCGTCAACGGTCAGATCGAGTATCTGCTTACTGAATGCGTCCGACAGCGTAAAAAGAATGGGAAATATGTTTCCGACACTATGGATGAGCCGCCAGAACTGGATATCTCATGATTCCTGCTTCTGTTTAAAAAGGCATTCTGCCTGCCGCACAGGATTTTCATAGTAAACAAAGCAGGGAGTACAGATGTTATAACAACAGTGCTGTACTCCCCGCTTTTATCTATTCGTGCACAGAGGGTAATGACTTTCTGAATGCTCTGAACACCAATTCTGTTTTGTATGGTATTTAACGCTTATAATTATAATTGTTAAGCTTATTTTCTTCGTTCTTTGTGTTAATTTATCTTTTGTATTTTAGTATTTCTATAATTCTATAAAATGATATATTACTTGCAATTTGCTTTCTCTATATGTATTTTTCTGTTTCGTTTTTCTATTTTGTTTTTCTATTACGTTTTTCTGATGCATTTTATATTTCATTTTTTCTGAGAGTATTTCTACAGCCATTCTTATGTATGAATGGTTCTGTCAATCACATACACAGCCTCTGCTTTATCGCGGTGATGTCTTTCTCATGTTTGTTCACGTAAAATAAAAGTCTTTCCTGCGTTTCCCATCTCTTTTGTTGTTCTTCCAGCTTTTGTAAAAGATTGGAATGATTCTCTGCTACAACCTGAAGCTTCCAGTCTGTAGTGTTCTCCACATGAAGCCAGAGTTCTTTTACACTTCTTTGCAATTCTGATACTGATGCATCCAATTCACATACATGCTTGTCTACGCTGCGCAAGTTCGCTTCCAGATTCTCAAAGCGCCTCTTGGTTTCGCTTTCGAAGTTGTCAACGCGAGTTTCTAAGCTGTCAAAGCGGCTTTCCAAATTATCGAAGCGGCTTTCCAACTTGTCGAAGCGGCTTTCCAAATTATCGAAACGGCTTTCCAAATTCCCAATCCGTGTCTCAATGGGCACCAGCAATCCTGCAATCGCCTGTAGATCTTCTTTCGTCAACATTTCTTTCACCTCCCGTATATTTAAGATAAAAAAAGTATATCAGCAAAATAATGTAAAAACAATACTTGAAGTACATTTTGTTCTGTGCTATAATCACGCCACGCATGATTTGCAGCAACACATTTCAGAACAGGAAAAAAGTCCACTGTCTGGGAATCCCCAAGGCAACGGACTTTAAAGCTTCTACTCACCTAATCTATATTTTCTATTACTTTCATATTCTTACCAACTGTGGAAATTTCACCAACACCCCATCTTTTTATTCCCAAGGTGCCTTTACGACTTCCTTCGCTTCAAACAGGTGCTTCATCCAGTCACCGGCAAGCTGAATCCAGCTCTCACATTCTGCCTGGATTCCATAGCCATTGGGGCATGCTGTTTCTGCAGTGGCAAGTCCCAGACCATGACTGCCCACTGGATAAATATGCAATTCTGCCGGAATATCCAGAGCGTGAAGTGCCTGGAAAAACAGCAGGGAGTTCTCTACCGGTACAGTATCATCCGGTGCTGTATGCCACAGGAAAGTCGACGGGGTATCCTTCGTAACATTATATTCCAGGGACAGGAATCTGCGTTTCTCTTCATCTGCATAATCCTCTCCCAGAACGCTTTCAAAAGAACCCTTATGTGCTTTCTCGCCAGAAGTGATTACCGGATAGCTGAGCATAAGCCCATTGGGGCGAAACTTTTCGGAGTCCATGCCCAAAGCTTCTGCAACAAAGGGCTTGTTCCAGAATACACCAAGGCTTGCCGCCAGATGTCCACCAGCAGAAGAACCCTGGACTACGATCTTCTCTGTATCAATATGCCATTTTTCTGCATTTTCACGGAGCATTGCAACTGCTGTAGCCAGCTGAAGAAGCGCCTCCGGGAAACGTGCCGGAGCAACGCTGTAGCGCAAAATCGCAGCATGATAGCCCATTGCCATAAATCTGACAGCAAGAGCTTCTGCCTCTCTGTCAGAAGTCATCTGATAGCCGCCGCCAGGACAGATCAGCACAACCGATCTCTTTCTCTCCGGCTCGATCTCCGGGGAATTATCCAGGAAATATGTAAATAAATTTGCTTTAAACTCAGAATCTTTCAATTGGATTTCTATTTTTTCGTGAATCATTTCGCGAGCCTCCTGTTGTATATATTTCGTTCATTTTATGATACCAGTGTCAAAAGGTCAAAAAGCTGTTCGTGCTTGCACGATAAGGCTTTTGAACTTGGGACACGCCAAATATGAGAAAGTAGCGATTTACGCAGTAAATCAGCGGATTTCGAATATTTGGAGGATTGCGGGAGCAGCGTAGCTGCGTAGCAATCCGGATATCAAATGAGTGTCAAAAGACCTTTTGACACTCATATCATTTTATAATGTCAGGAATAACCAGCTTATCCCCTAAAGCATGTTTGGAAAAAAGCTTTCTGTAAGACGTGCGTCACAATTTTGGCGTGCAGTTTGCAATAATGCTTTTTCAAACAGGCTCTAATGCCATAATAATTTTCTTCCTATAAGAAATCAATACCTAAATAAAATTGACACCTGCTATTTCAAACACGCTCTAGTTCCCCATCTTCGTCCTGTCATACATCTCCCTGAACTCCGTAGGCGTACAATTATTCATCAGCTTAAACATCCTAAGAAACGCCGACAGACTGGAAAAGCCTGACTTAAATGCCACCTCCGTCACACTCACTCCCGGATCCTGCAGCAACGTTTTTGCAAATTCAATTCTCTTCTGATTCAAATACTTATAAAACGTAGAATCTGTATACTGCTTAAACAACCTGGAAAAATGATACTTACTGAATCCTGCCTGGGAAGCCACTCCCTCCAGGCTCAAATCTTCCGCAAAATGATTGTTAATATAATCTGTAACCAGGATAAACTTCTCCACATATTCCTTCTGCCTGCTGTTTGCTCCGTTTTCTTTCTGCTGTCCCGCTACAGTATGTGCATTTACACGCTGTCTTCCAACGCATGTAAGAATCTCAAGGAATTTCGAAATAATCATAGTTTCCAGATAGGGAGACTCACCGAAATATTCCTCTTTGATTTCCAGCATAAGCGTTTTTACTTTTTCATAAATCTGCGGATACCCCTCCGGTGTAATCAAAGTAGCCGGGGTTATAATCATAGTAAGCAAGTTCAGCTCCTTGGTAGAAATATTGTTCAGACACGGCTGAAAAATAATCCGCTCTCCGCTTTCCGGAGCAAAAAGCTCATGAAGCATACACGGACCGATAATCAGCACATCCCCCTCACGCAGATTGTATTCCTTTCCACCGCACAGTGCCTTATAGCCATTTACGATTGGCATAAGTACCTCGAAGGAGGTATGCCAGTGCGGTGGGTAATTCTCGTATTCATCATTATAATAGAGACAAACCTGCTCATCCTCCCGGAAATCTACTGTTTCATGTATTCCACTAAGCTTATGTATCATTTCCCCATGCTCCTTCCCTGTATATTCTTATTATAATGCTCCTGAGTTTCACCCTTTTACCAGAGCATGTTTGAATTTTCCCAACATATATCATTTTCCGACGGTCAGTATCAAATATTGTCATTTAGTTCTCAAATATTGCGTTTTTCAATATGTTTGTATTGTATCAAATGTTGCTTTTTTTATCAATATATAGCCAAATTTATATTTTAAATCTAAATAAGCATCGTTTATCTTTGTCTATATTGCATAATTTTCTATGTTCTAAATTATATACTTTGACATGTACTTGTTTTTGTACAATTTTAGATAGCAATAATTGATAGTAAACAAACAAGAATTAGAAAGAAAACCCAGGCAATCTCTGCTATAGTAAGAATTACCAAATACGAGATCTAAATTTTTAAAAGGAGGTTCAATATGAACAAGAAACGAGCACTTTCAATATTAGTAGCTGCAGCAATGGCAGCTGGAACTCTGGCTACATCTGTACCGGTTTATGCTGATGATGTTGAAGAAATCACATGGATGTTCTGGGATGACCTGGAAGCTACGGAAGATCTTATTTCCAAAGGTTACAAAGAAGTCATTGATCGTTTCAACGAAGAGTACGATGGCAAATATCACGTAACTCCGATCACCACCAACCTGGAAGAGTATGATGGCAAGCTGAACGCACTGATCGCAGCCGGACAGACACCGGACGTTTACATCTGTAACCCTGGTCCAAACATGGACGTATATGTAAATGCAGGCGCAGCAGCTGATCTTACCGATATCCTTGAGAATCAGGAAGCAGACTGGTACGCATTCTTTACAGATGGTATCTTCGAGAGAATGACCTATGACGGAAAGATCATGGCAGTTCCTACCAACTTCGCAGCAGCCTGCGTTTACTACAACACAGAGATGTTCGCAGATGCCGGAGTTGAAGTTCCTACCACATACGACGAACTGATTGCTGCATGCCAGAAGCTTCAGGATGCTGGCTACACACCAATCTCCTGCTCCGCAGGTACCGCATGGTGCTTATCTATGATCGCTGGTTATCTGTGTGACCGTCAAGGCGTTGACCTTGCAGCTATCGCAGACCATACCGCTAACTGGACAGACGAGAACTGTATCGAAGCAGGCACCAAGTTAAAAGACCTTTCCCAGTATTTCCAGGCTACAGCAGCCGGAGATTCCAACGACCAGGCTACAGCAGCTTTCTACAACGGCGAAGCAGCTATGCTGGTTCAGGGTTCCTGGGCAATCGCACAGATCAATGGTAACAACCCAGACTTCGAGTCCAAATGTGGTGTATTCCAGTTTCCTGGAATTGACGGTGCAAATGACCCGAACCGTATGATCGTTAAGACAGACAACCTGCTTATGAGCTCCACAACAGAGCATCAGGACGCAGCCATCGCTCTTATGAAGATGTTCACAGACGAGACAGCTCAGAAATATACAGCAGAAGTCGGCGGCAAGTTCCCAATCGTCAAAGACCTTGAGATCGACTATGACAAAGCTCCTGCACAGCTGAAATATGTTCAGGATATCATGGCCAAAGCAACTGGTACATTCGGATTCTACAATGAGTCCCTTGCATCTGTAGAAGCTGGTGACTGCTTTGATAACGCAATGGTTGACATCTTCCTTGGAAACCAGACACCTGAAGAAGCATTCCAGACCGTACAGACATTCTATGAGGAGAACGTTTGGGAATAAATCCTCCCTTATAAAAATAAGTTATAAACCCAGGCACATGGCTGCCGCGGAACGGACTAAGGCATGTTCCGCGGCAGTCTTTTTACTAAAAAGGTTATCGCCAGTCAGCGAGCCCACCAAAATCAATACAATACTCATGCAGACAACGGCTTATTCTTTGCTATCATTCGGTTTTCTTTAGTAGTAAAACCGCACACATTTGACGGAAGGAGATATTATGGATAAAATTCTGCGCGACAAAAAAGCCATTTTCGTATTTATCGCCCCGGCGCTGATCATGTTCCTTCTGGTCCTGATCATCCCGACGATACAAATGGTTTACTACTCACTCTGCGATTACGCAGCACTTACACCCCCTGAATTTGTGGGATTAAAAAACTATAAGAAACTGTTTTTCGGTGACGCCACATTCCGTATTGCCCTGAAAAACTCCATCTTTTTCATGATCTTTTCAGCAGTCACACAGCAGATCTTCGGTCTTTTACTTGCTGTTATGCTCACCAACATCCCGAAAGGCCGCAACATTTTCAAGAACATTTATTATCTTCCATGCGTACTTTCCTCAGCAGCACTTGGACTTCTCTGGTCCTTCCTTTTCAATCCGAGAATTGGTATCAACAATCTGCTTGCAAAATTCGGCATTGAAGGACCTCTGTGGCTGATGGAATCTACCGGATTTATTGTACTTCCCATGTGGGTTATCGCATTTGTTGCCCTGTGGCAGTACCTTGGTCAGAACATGATGCTTTATATGGCACAGATCACCGGAATTTCCCGTGATATTTATGAAGCTTCCTATATAGACGGCGCGTCAAAGGTAAAAGCATTCCGCTATATCACCCTTCCGCTGATCAAACCAATGATGATCACATCACTTTCCCTGAACTGTATCGGTTCTCTGAAGTTCTTCGACCTGGTTTACAACATGACTCAGGGTGGTCCGAACCACAGAACAGAAGTCCTTGCAACTGAACTTTATGCAGAAGGTTTCAACTATTTCAAATACGGCTACGCCAGCGCCATTTCCGTAGTTCTCCTGGTGCTCTGCCTGCTTGTAACCCTTCTGGTAAAGAAAGTCATCAAAGTTGAAACTTACGAGTCATAAGGAGGTGGGAAAATGAGCAACGTAAAAGTAAAAGCTCCGAAAAAGCCGGTAAAACCGGTAATCGTAGTGATTTATATCCTGCTGGTGATCCTGGCAGTTATTTATCTGGCTCCGCTTCTGTGGATGCTGTCCGTATCTCTGAAAGATAACGCTGGTGTTATGTCCGCACCATTTTCCCTGCCAGAGGTATTTCATTTTGAAAACTATGCGCAGGCATGGCAGATGGGAAAACTTGGCACCGCCCTTATAAACTCTGTCATCGTCTGCGGCGCTACCCTGATTGTCAGTCTTTTCTTCGGCGCTATGGCAGCTTTTGCCATCGCCAGAATGCGCTGGAAATTATCGGAATTCATGCACACCTTCTTCCTCATCGGAATGATGGTTCCAGTACATTGTGTTCTGATTCCTCTTTTTGTAAGATTTGCAAAACTTGGTCTTACCAATTCCCAGGGCGGATTGATGATTCCTTATATTACCTTCTCCCTGCCAATGACCATTTTCCTGCTTACCGGATTTTTCCGTTCCATGCCAGGAGAAATGTTCGAGGCTGCTGCCATTGACGGCTGCGGAATCTACGGATGCTTTTTCCGGATCGCACTGCCACTTTGCAGAACCGGTTTCTTCGTATCCGGTCTGATGACCTTCATCAACAACTGGAACGAGCTGCTTCTTGCCATGGTATTTATCTCTGATCCTATGAAAAAGACACTGCCGGTTACACTGACCTATTTCGTTGGTCCTTACGCAACCAACTATGTGCAGATGTTTGCTGCGATCATTATCGCAATCGCACCTACCGTTGTTGTTTACTCACTGTTCAGTAACCAGATCGTAGAAGGTCTTACCACAGGTGCAGTCAAGGGATGATACATAACATTGAAACCTTTTCATTTACTAAACTTTGTGACCTGTATTTATGCAGGTCACAGAGTTTATATACCCCGATTTAACATTGTGTTTTATAGTCACCATGAATTTATGACAACAACAGGAGAAACATTATGAACAGAGGAGAGGCTAGAAAAAAAGCGACCGAACTGGTCAATCAGATGACTTTGGAGGAAAAAGCAAGCCAGCTGCGTTATGACGCTCCGGCGATCAAGCGACTGGGCATCCCGGCTTACAACTGGTGGAACGAAGCTCTCCACGGAGTCGCACGCGCCGGCCAGGCAACTGTTTTCCCACAGGCAATCGGCCTTGGAGCTACTTTTGACACAGAGCTTCTAGAGGAAATCGCAGATGTGACTGCCACTGAAGGCCGCGCCAAATACAATGCTTATTCCCAGGAAGAGGACCGTGATATTTACAAAGGGCTTACTTTCTGGTCCCCAAACGTAAATATTTTTCGCGATCCCAGATGGGGACGAGGACATGAAACCTATGGTGAAGATCCTTATCTTACCAAAGAGCTGGGTGTTTCCTTTGTAAAAGGACTCCAGGGTGATGGAGAAGTTATAAAAGCCGCTGCCTGCGCGAAACACTTTGCAGTCCACTCAGGACCGGAAGCGATCCGCCATGAATTTGACGCCATTGCTACCCCGAAGGATATGGAAGAAACCTACCTGCCGGCTTTTGAAGCCTTGGCAAAAGAAGCAGACGTGGAAGGCTTCATGGGTGCTTACAACCGCACTAACGGCGAACCTTGCTGCGGAAGTCCTACTCTTCAGAAAAAGCTGCGCGGTGACTGGAGCTTCCAGGGATATTTCGTTTCCGACTGCTGGGCGATCAAAGACTTCCATGAGCACCACATGGTAACCAGCACACCCGCTGAATCGGCTGCTCTTGCCTTAAACAACGGCTGCGATCTGAACTGTGGAAACACTTATCTTCATATTTTGAAAGCTTATGAAAAAGGGCTGATTTCAGAAGAAACTATCACAGAATCTGCGATCCGTCTTTTCACAACCAGATATATGCTGGGATTATTTGAAGAAACAGAATATGACAAGATTCCATATTCAGAGGTAGAATCCCCGGAGCATCTGGCACTTTCCAGAAAAGCCGCCGAAGAAAGCTTCGTGCTTCTGAAAAACAACGGAATCCTGCCATTACAGAAAGAGAAGATCAAAACCATTGGAATCGTGGGACCAAATGCAGACAGCCGCGCGGCACTGGTAGGAAACTATCACGGTACCGCATCCCGTTATTGTACCATTCAGGAAGGCATTCAGGATTATCTTAGCGCTGCCGGAAGCGATGTCCGGGTGCTTGCTTCCGTGGGCTGTGATCTTTTCCGCGACCGTACTGAGCATCTGGCACTTACCCAGGACCGACTGGCCGAGGCCAAGATTGTTGCCGCAAACAGTGATGTGGTAATCCTCTGTGTAGGACTTGATGAAACACTGGAGGGTGAAGAAGGAGATACCGGAAACAGCTATGCTTCCGGTGACAAAGAGACCTTGCAGCTTCCACAGGTTCAGCTGGATCTGATGGAAGCCATGGCTGAATCCGGCAAACCGGTTGTTCTTTGCTTGATGGCAGGAAGTGACATTGATCTTTCTTATGCAGAAGAACATTTTGATGCAGTGATGGTTCTGTGGTACCCAGGTGCTGAAGGTGGAAAAGCCGCCGCAAGAGTACTGTTCGGAGATGTCTCCCCATCCGGCAAATTACCAGTGACCTTCTACAATACCCTGGAAGAGCTTCCGGATTTTACAGATTATGCCATGAAGGGACGTACTTACCGCTATATGGAGAATAAGGCGCAGTTCCCATTTGGATATGGATTGACTTATGGGAAGGTAGTAGTGACAGATGCAGTTGTCAGTGAAAACAGCGCAGCCGACACAAATGGTACAAGTGTTTCCGGCAAGGCAGGTTTCGAAAGCGGCACTAATACCACAGCAGCACCAGTTACAATCCAGGCCACTGTCACCAACCAGGGCGCAATTGATACCCGGGATGTGGTTCAGGTTTACATAAAGAATGCAGATTCTTCTCTGGCCGTTCCAAACCCGGAGCTTGCTGCTTTCACTCCTGTTTTCCTGAAAGCAGGCGAAACAAAAACCGTCACACTTTCCATTGCTCCAAAGGCCTTCACCGTAGTAGATGAAACTGGAGCAAGAACAGAGGACGGCAGCCACTTCCATATTTACGTTGGCTGTACACAGCCGGACAAGAGAAGTATGGAACTTGCAGGTGTGAAACCAGTGGAAATTGAATATAGTAAATAATCTTTATAAGGCGAACTACTATCTTAGTTGTTCGTCTTATATTTTTCCTCCTTTAAAAGCATCGAATATTAAGTAACCGCCATTCATACCTATCTCAAGGTACAAACAGCGGTCACGCAATTCATCTCAGTTTTCACTCAATATTTTCCTGTCCATAATAAGCATTTGCACCATGTTTTCTATAGTAATGCTTATCCTGAAGCTCCTGCGGAGCAGGTTTCACATTCGGATTGATCAGCTCGCAGCGGGAAGCCATCTTGGCAACCTCTTCCAGAACTACTGCATTATGCACTGCCTCGTGCGCATCCTTGCCCCATGTGAAAGGACCATGATTCTTGCAAAGAACAGCCGGAACAGCCTCATAATCTCTCTTCTTGAAATAGTCGGCAATGAGAATACCAGTATTCTTCTCATAAGCTTCCGCAATCTCACTCTTATCCAGATTACGGACGCATGGAACCTCACCGTAAATATAATCAGCATGAGTGGTTCCATAGCATGGAATTGCGCGGCCGGCCTGTGCCCAGCTGGTAGCCCAGGAGGAATGAGTATGTACGATTCCACCGATCTTCGGGAAAGCATTGTACAGAACTACATGGGTCGGAGTATCAGATGATGGGTTATATTTACCTTCTACTTTATTACCTTCCAGGTCTACAACTACCATATCTTCCGGTGTCAGTTTCTCATATTCCACACCACTTGGCTTGATTACGAAAAGACCTTTTTCACGATCAATTCCACTTACATTTCCCCAGGTAAAAGTAACCAGGCCGTATTTCGGCAGGTCCATATTTGCTTTGTAAACTTCTTCTTTTAATTTTTCAAGCATAGCTGTATCCTCCTTTTTATACATGCAAATATCTTATATTTTTCATAAAAACTTGTATCTTATAGTTTTCATAAAATTTCATCACTCATAAAGCGGAATCTCATAGCCCCAGGATTTCCTGATTCCATCCATGATCTCCATCACACGCACAGTCTCATCATGAGGCATTTCCGGGCATTCCTTTTCGCCCTGTGCGATTGCTCTGGCGCAGGCCTCAACCTCATACTCATAGCCTGTGATCTGTGCCGGAGGCAAATAAGCTGCAACCTCCTTATGCTCCTTGTCAAACACTGTGATTTTCTCCGGATTATTAATATTCTGCACCTGAATATAACCTTTGGTTCCAAAAATACTTCCCATTCTGTCAGAAATTTCACGGGCACCACACTGCAAGGTAGCCATGCGGTCGCCTTCAAATACCATAGCAATCGTATCCAGCATATCCACACCTTCACGGAAAATAGCAGTTGCCTGTACATCCTTCAACTTATCCCCAAGAACCATGCTTGCGAAATTAATGGTATAAACACCAACATCCAGAAGCGCACCGCCTGCCAGCTCCGGCTTACGGATACGTTCCACCTCACTGATGGCATAGTTCAGATTGGCTGTAACAGCTGTCACCTCACCGATCACACCGCTTGAAATAATATCATCGATCATCTTTCTGGATGGCATATATCTGGTCCAGATTGCCTCTGTGATCAGCAGGTTTTTCTCTTTCGCCAGGGCAAAAAGCTTTCTTGCCTGGTCTGCATTTACAGTAAACGCCTTTTCACAAAGCACATTTTTTCCTGCCTCCAGGCACATCTTTGCATGAAGATAATGATGGGAATGAGGGGTTGCAATATAAACCAGATCCACCTGCGGGTCTGCAAGCATTTCCTCATAAGAGCCATAAGCCTTGGAAAAACCGTATTTCTCGGCAAAAGCCTGCGCCCGTTCAAAGCTTCTGGCTGCCACTGCGTAATTCTCCACATCCTTCATTCCAGCTACTGTTTTCGCCATCTGAACTGCAATTCCTCCAGCTCCAAGTATTCCAATTTTCATTTATGTAAACCGCCTTTCTAATAAAATTTCCTGTTTCGCCATTCTCAACTGACCTCCCTGTATGGAGATATCTCTAAAGCGATACAGTTATTTCGCTCACATGATATTCATATAGTCTCACCTCATGCAGACATAAACTCTACAATCGCATAAGGTTCGCCATTCTCCGTGGAAAGCGCAACCGTAACCTTTCCCATTTCCAGCTTCACTGCCGGATAAAAAACGTCTCCAAGCAGTGCCTGCTTCTTATATTCTGCCCTCATCTGGCGGATTTCAAAGCCTTCTGGCAGATAGTCTGCCCCCATGCGGATATACTGACAATTATTAACATGGTGATGGGTGTCCAGATGATGTTTCTGTATTGCAAAAGACTCCTGAGCTTCCATCCCTTCCGGAAGGGCAATCTTACGTGGCGCATAATCCATCTCCAGCTTTTCATCCAGTTCGTATCCTCTGGTGTCTTCGTCTGTAAGTCTGGCCGGCAGACCGGTCTCTGTATCAATATTGGTCCAGATACTGTTTGCATAGGATAAAAGCTCTCCATCTTCTGTTTTCAGAGTGAAGTTACGCATTCCAAGAAAGCCTTTGAAGCCATATGGCGCCGTTGATGCCACAATCGTCTCTCCCAATCCCGGATATCGGTTCACCACAATCTGCCAGGATGACAACACCCAGGCTCTCTGGCGTTCCTCCAGCGCCTTCATTCCCTGCCCTATATTCTCAGATTGAAAGGTGCAGCAATCCTGATAATAATTCTGAATTCCAGGAAGAGTCAGGCAACCATCTTCGCCTATTTCACTGTATCTGACACGGCCTTTAAAACTGTAACTCATGTTATGTCAATCTCCATTCTAGAGCCTGTTTGAAAAATCATTCCCGCAATCTGCACGCCCCACTTTGTGGGAAATTTTGCAGAAAGCCTTTTTCAAACACGCTCTAATTTCTTGTCCGCAAATTTTACTTCATTATATAACAAATCCAGCAATAAAGATATGAAAATGTAGATTTTTTTGTGAAAATCCCCTTGATTCTGCACTCTTTACCATGTACAATAAAGATATAAAAATAAAAACAGCAAACGCTTATATATGTCCATAATCTGGTTGGACGTTTCTACCAACTACCCTAATAGTTGTCTATAAGCTGCATGCGAAGAGGTGTGCAGGTATGGCATTTTCCGGGTGGTTTTTTTATTGCTGAATCAGCCCGAAATCACATTTTGCATGTTTCCGGCAGTACGTTCTCAGCCGCAAACTATCCCGGAGTTTTACTTTGCCTCGCCTCTGGCAGAAAGGATGGTCTGATATGAAAAAAGATTTGTTTGCTTTGAAAGGTACAATTTGTTACAGCAAGAATCAGAAAGAACTTGTTTTTGCAGAAAACTCTTATGCTGTCTGTGAAAACGGGCTCTGTGCCGGTGTTTTTTTCCAGCTTCCAGAGAAATATAAAGATATTCCTGTAAAAGACATGGGTGATCGACTGATCATCCCAGGATTCACTGACCTTCATCTGCATGCTCCCCAGTACGCTTACCGCGGAACCGGCATGGATCTGGAGCTGCTGGACTGGCTAAACACCATCACTTTCCCGCAGGAAGCCAAGTACGCTGACCTGTCCTATGCGAAAAAGGCTTACTCCATTTTCGTGGATGACTTAAAGCACAGCTTCACCACCAGAGCCTGCATTTTCGCCACCTTGCACCGTCCGGCAACGGAGCTTCTCATGGACATGCTGGAGGAAAGCGGCCTGACAACTATGGTTGGAAAAGTAAATATGGATCGCAATGGAGCACCGGAGCTTCAGGAGAAAAGCGCACAGGCTTCTGCACAGGATACACGCCAGTGGCTGGAAGAGATCAAGGGACGTTACGACCACACCTACCCGATCCTAACCCCACGTTTTACCCCATCCTGTACTGATGAGCTGATGACCGAGCTGGGAAAAATCCATCGGGAATACCACATTCCAATTCAGTCTCATCTGTCTGAAAATTTCGGGGAAATTGCATGGGTAAAGGAGCTTTGTCCCACAAGCAGATTTTATGGGGATGCGTATGATATGTTTGGATTGTTTGGAACGAAACCTGCAGCAAATGAAGAAGTCTCCAATCCTGCTTCTGCAAGCAGCAATACATGCCCTACTATCATGGCCCACTGTGTTCATTCCACAGATGAGGAAATCCAGATGATCAAAGACCAGGGTGTTTACATCGCCCATTGCCCGGAATCCAACACCGACATTGCTTCCGGAATCGCTCCCATCCGCCGTTATCTTGACATGGGACTTCACGTAGGTCTTGGAACTGATGTTGCCGGTGGATTTTCCCTTTCCATGTTCCGCGCAATTGCCGATGCCATCCAGGTTTCCAAGCTCCGCTGGCGCCTGATGGACCAGACCCAGGCCCCGGTTACTCTGGAAGAAGCTTTTTACATGGCCACGATCGGTGGTGGCTCCTTCTTCGGAAAAGTCGGCAGCTTCGAAAAAGGCTATGAATTCGACGCTATGATTCTGGACGACAGCAATATCCGTCATCCTCAGGAAATCTCCACCCGTGACAGACTGGAAAGGCTTGTTTATCTGTCCGACGACCGCAATTTGGTTGGGAAATATGTACAGGGACGGAAAGTAATTTAAATTTCAGATTTTCAAAATTACGCTTTGATATCTTCTTAAATAATGGTAATCTAGAGCGTATTTGAAAAAGGCTTTCTGCAAGATGTGCGTCACAATTTGTGGGAAATTTCGCTCGGATGAGGGCGCCGTAGCGGGCTACGGCAACCGAATTCGGGTGAAATCTCCCGCAAAGTGGGGCGTACAGATTGCGGGAATAATTTTTCAAACACGCTCTAGTCAATATGGCGGTTACTTAATATTCGCTGTCCCCAGATACTCCCGTATCCGCGCCTCATTCATATTCTCCCCGATCACGATCACGACTTCCTGGCCTGCGGAAATGGGCCTTAGGGAAAATTCTTTACGGGTGGCGTTTAATTCCAGCCAGTTATTGTCGGCGGACACTTTCTGAGCGGAGCCCGAATTCATTTTTTCGTTTTCGGTTACCGCGGCAGCATTTTCTTCTAATTTCACAAAGCCCTTAATTCGGAAAACATCCCCACATTCCGGATCATCCAGAATCTGATGCGCTGCTTTCTCCAACTGTGTCTCGGAAATCTTCAGCTCCATAAAATACAATGACTGGAACCCTTCTTTCTCATCAAAACACTGTTTCTCGAAATCTTCCATCACATACCCGCTGTTGAAAATCTTCTGAAAATCCTCATCTGTAAACTTTTCCCAATTCTTATTCAGTATCTCATTTTTCGTAAAACGTCGTTTGCATTTCACGCTTTCCAGTGCGCGATTCAGATGTTTCACAGTTCCACTAATCTCTTCCTCAGATGCCTCCTGGCTCTTGCTCAGAACAATACAACCTGCATCAGCCGCCTCTGAAGCCAGAATATACTCTGCCTGTGGCTGCAGCTTCTCCTCCAGTCTGGCATCCAGAATGGTAATCACATTTCCAATCTGATACCACTTATCCAACGGCTCTTCATAAAGGGCATCGAAAAACTCATCCACATCAAAAATCCCGGAAGGCTCAATGAGAACTCTGTCATATCCGCACATTCCCATTGCGATCAGCTTGGTCTTGAAACGTCTTCTGTGGCAGTCCGCATCACATCCACCTGAAACCATTTCCAGCTCGCAGTTCTCACCTTCCAGATCATGAAGCAGCATCATGTCCACATTCACTGCACCAAAATCATTCTCCAGAATTCCAATATTCTGCCCCTGACTCATCAGCCATGCAGCATATTTCTTTATGAAAGTCGTTTTTCCTGAGCCAAGAAAGCCTGTAATTAAATCAACTTTAACCATTTTTTAATCTTCAACCTCACTTTTCAATATAAAGCTGGCCTGGAACCTGTTGCCGACCGCTTCGAAGCGACTGGCTCCGCCATGTTTTTCGCAAAGTTTTTTCATGGAAAGAATGCCGATTCCTTCCTGTTTGTTTTGCCGTTTTTTTGAGTAAATTTTCCCATTTTCCTGGAATAATATTCCATCAAAAAAATTGTCTACCGTAATCAGAAGCATGCCGTGTTTCTTCTCCGTAGCAACTTCAACAAAGCGTTTTCCCTCATACTGACCGGCGGCAGTCACCGCATTATCCAGGGCATTGCCCAGAATTGTACAAAAATCAGTGTCCGGAACAGCAATATCTTTCAGATAGCAGCATACGGAAAACTCGATATTTTTCGCCCTGGCAATACAGCCGTAATGATAAAGGACGCCGTCTGCCGCAGCGTTTCCTGTATATGGAATTGTTACTTTTCCCATCTCTTCCAGTTCCAGATCATCACAATATCCCCGCAAGCCCTCCATATCATTTTTATCAAGAAAACCTTTAATAGCTGCTACCTGATGACGAAAATTATGGCGTGCTTCACGTTCTGCCAGAACCTGCTCCGTGAGCGCATGATAGTAGCCTTTCTGCTGATCATAAGACACCGCAAAGCAAATCAGCAATGTGGCGACGCCGATCAGACATTTACTCAACATTTGGGGAAAAGTGGTAGTGTAGACATCCACTCCTTCTGAAAAAATACTGGAAAAAAACATGGCAATAGGAATGAACCATAAGGTCTCCCAATAATTTTGGCATTCAATTTCAAGGAATGGTGTTACTGTATAACGGAGCAGGCTGCTAAGCAGCGGATATAGAAGCGCATACACTACAATTGCAATTGCGCTGGTTTCTGCAATTCCAATCGCATTTCCCTGCATTCCCAAAAGTGAACTGACATAAGCTCCGATTGACAGTGCAATCATGACAATATCTGCCACAATTCCAAATACAAACAAATGCACCTTGGTGTATCCAGGGACAAGCCAGATATTTACAGCAGCCATTACAATACAGAAAGCAATCAGATTTATCTTATAAAACGGCACGTCAATTTCCCGGTAATTTCCCACCCACATGCAGATTCCGAAGTCCACAGCCAGACCAATTGCATAGATTACAGTCAGTCTGATCCTGTCTTTATCTGAGATTTTTTCGTGAAACGGAACAATTCGCAGGATCAGAGTGGGGACATGAGCCAGGATACAGAGAAAACTTACAATTGCGATTATAATTGTATTTTCCATATATTTTTACCTCGTTTTAAAGTCCCCCGAGAGGCGGTCTGCCTCTCCGTTTTTCTTTTCCAGCCTCTTTAATTCCGGCAATATAGTCAGCAGCATTGTAACGAAACAAAGGCTTCCGCCAATTACATTAGATACCGGCTCTGCCAGGAATACTCCGTGAGTTCCCATTTTAAACACGTAGGGAAGCAGGTATGTCAACGGAACTACAATAAAAACTTTTCTCAAAAGCGAGAAGAAAATGGCCTGTTTTTTCTTATTTAAAGACTTGAAAACAGTCTGTCCAATGTACTGCAGATCCATAAAAATAAAGGCTGCAAAGTAGGTTTTCAGTGCCGGAACTGCATCCTTTATCAAGAGCTTATCGGAGCTGAAAATGGCAATCAGATAATCCGGAACAAAGATAATCACGTTCCACATTACTGCTGTATAAACCAGAACCATTACTGCCAGAGTGACCATTGCCTTGCGGACAAGCTTCGGTCTTTTTGCCCCATAATTATAGCTCAGAATAGGTGATGTTCCTTCATTTATAGCATAAATCGGCGTCTCTACCATCTGACGGACACTGGATACGATAGTCATAACAGATATGTAAACATCCCCTCCGGTGACCCCCAGAACATTGTTGCAGCAGATGGTTACCAGGCTGTTTGTCAGCTGCATAATGAAGCCTGCAGTACCAAGACTGACAATGTTTTTTGCATTCTCTTTGCAGCTTTTCAGCTCTGTTTTTTTCAAAAGCCGAGCTTTCATTTCCGCTCTTTTTTCAAGAAAAAGTAGTACATAAGCAGCTGATAGGAACTGGGAAAGAACAGTCGCAATGGCAGCTCCTTTGATTCCGAAACCAAGCACAAAAATGAATAATGGATCCAGGATCAGATTGGCGACTGCACCAATTGCTACAGAAAGCATGCCAGTTGTCGCGTATCCCTGTGCATTGATAAATGGGTTCATTCCTGTGGCGATCATGGATGGAACCGTTCCGATCAGGTAGATCATCATGTAGGGATATGCATAAACCAAAGCATCCTCAGATGCTCCAAAAAGTACCAGCAGAGGTCTTGCAAAAAGCATACCTGTTATCATCAGAATGATCCCGCTTCCGCACACCATAGTAAAGGAAGTATTCATCACCTCTTGCGCTTTCTGGTTGTCTTTCATACCTCTGTTTATAGAAAAAACAGGCGCGCCGCCACTGCCAAACAGATTGGCAAAGGCAGTGATAATCACGATTAACGGGAAACATAAACCGACTGCGCCAAGCGCCGTAGTTCCCACTTCAGGGATTCTGGCTATATAGATTCTGTCTACAATATTATATAAAAGACTGAGTATCTGCGCCACCAGCATGGGGATTGCAGCGCTGAAAATGTTTCTGGTTACCGTGCCATTTTCAAAATCAATTCGTTTCATTTTGTTTCACAACTTTCTTTTTAATTCATATTTTTATAATACTCTTGTTCTGTCAGTACAAATTGTTCCATTTCTTATGGAAATCTGGTAATCTTCGACATTCAGACAGTCCCCATTTTAGAGCGTGTTTGAAAAATCATTCCCGCAATCTGCACGCCCCACTTTGCGGGAAATTTCACCCGAATTCGGTTGCCGTAGCCCGCTACGGCGCCCTCATCCGGGCGAAATCTCCCACAAATTGTGACGCACATCTTGCAGAAAGCCTTTTTCAAACACGCTCTAGAAGGTTGTTTTTATGCAGAATGGGTTACTGCTGCGTAGGGCATCCTGGCCGGAAAGTGTCTTCTAACTCCAGTTTTCCGGTGCCTTTAAGTGTAAAAACTCCTGTCTCATGATATAATTTCTCCTGAAATTGTTTGAACTTTATAGGTTTATTTTGCACATTACGTGGAAAAATGTCAAGAGAAAAGGGACTATAACAGATGAATGTCACTTCATACGCAGCACGCATCTATTACAGTCCCTTATATATTCTCTTGTTACATTAATTTGATCCGCCTATTGCTTTTTCGATGTTTGAAGATCCAGCTTCTACAACTTCCATACCCGATTTATCCCCTTTAAAGCCACTATAAATACGTGAGTAAAACTGCTCCTTTGCAAACCCGACTTCTATAACAATCCAATCCCAGCCTTTCTCCTTATCGTTTCTGCTTTTAATTTTCAGAGTATCACAATTTAAACCGGCCTCCTTTAATACGGCTTCAACACCAGTATTATACGACTTCCAATTATTGCTTTTTACACCGTTTACTGTAACTCCGGAATTTGCTCCACAATAGATACTTTTTCCTTTTAACATATCTGAAGTATATGCGTCTGGCAGTTCACTTGTGCTACGACATATCACAACCCAGACACCACAGCCTGAATTTTCTTGTCCTACAGCTTTCTTTGGAATATCCATTCGTCCTTCATTATATGCATTCGTCAATGCCGACTTAATAATTCGCGCATTTTGCATATCCACTGCCCTGCGTGCTTTTTCCAGCTGTCCATTAAAAATCGGGATTGAAACAGCAACCAATACCGCAATAATTGCAACTACAATCAATAGTTCCGCTAGTGTAAAACCGTTTTTGCTTCGGTATTTCATACAAGACCTCCCCATAACGCAAACAAATATTACATCTTCTTTATTACAATCTTTTTGCTTATGCCTCGTTTTACAAAAACCGTTTTGTAGCTCTTTGCCTTTTTCCTGGGGACGTAGATTTTCATCCTGGATGGAGTGCCTTTGAAGGCATTGGAGCCTACGTATTTGGCTTTCAGGCGGGAGGTGTAGATTCTCATTTCGTTTAACTTCTTGCAACCATAAAAGCTTTGTTTTCCGATAGCTTTTACTGAGCCGCCGATTTGTACGTAAGAGAGTTTCATGCACTTATAAAAGGCATAGCTTTTAATCTGGATTACATTGTTTCCTATGATAGCCTTTTTCAGGTATTTATTGCCCTTGAATGCTTTGGAGGCTATTGAGGTTACTTTGTAATTCGCGCCCTTTAGGTTTACGCTGTCTGGAATTGTAACAGTGCTTACCTTTTTCTTTATCGGTTTTATATATTCTACCGTGTCGGTGGCGGTAACTTTATAATATCCGTTTGTCGCCGGATGTTTCACTGTTGTACCCACTTTATATCCAATCGGAGCAGGTGTGTTCGTCGGTGGCGCCGTCGGCACTGGCGTATTCTGAAGTCCGGTTTCCTATTACACGATAAACAATTCCGCTTTCCCCATCAGATGGGACTGTAAATTTTCCATCCTTCAGTTTCACAAGGATCGCGGAAGCTGCCGGAATGGAATATTTTGAGCCACTGTCTCCGGAAAATACCGGAAATGCAGATGCCTTTTTTGCAGCTATCCGATCACCTGGAAAACTGTATACACCAGAAGCTTCTCCTGCTGCCACAGCTGTATAAAAATCTGAAAGAAGTGTTTTAAACGGAATTCCTGTTACCTTCTCCAGATAAGCTTCACAGGTAAGGGAGGAAGCATCTACTGTATAAAATCTCGGCAACACAGCCATAGGCTCATAGCTTCCTGCCATACGGTCAATTACGTATCTGACAAACAGGTATGGCATTCCATAGTCCTGGGCAATATCATCGCGATAACTCTTATACATCAAGGAAGAGCCGTTACGAATAGCGGTACTTCCTGCAATTCCGTTCATCCAGCCATTTGTGTCCGTACCGCCCCACAGATAATCCATGACCGTTACTGCAAGACCTTCGTTTATCCACATATATTTCTCGGAGGCATTGAATTTTGTTTTCAGCCAGAATACTGCGTGCTGTCCCTCGTGAACCAGCAGACCGTTTCTTCTGGTCATTTCACCGGAGACATAGGATGCTGCCGCCGGAGTGTTGATATGGATTGCTGTAATTCCCTCATCATACTGAAACTGACCACTTGCGCCGCTTAAGGTTTCCAGCACAATAGAGAGCTTGCCGGATCCATCTTCCCAGGGAAGATCGCCTCCTGCCAGTGTTTTCAGGATTTGATAGGGCTGTCTGTCATAAATACTCGCCATGTCTGATGCTATGAGAGATGTTTTTCCAGCGGCATCATAATCCGCTTTCATATTTTTGTCCATCCAGATATAGCAATGTTCGCCAATCCCAATGCATATATAGGTCTTGCCGCTGCCATTGCTTCTGTAAATATATTTCTCTTCTCCTATTGCATAAGTGGTAACCGCTGCCTGAACGGATATACCATCGTCAGTCTCATCTGCCGATGCAACGGAC
Organism: Ruminococcus sp. 1001713B170207_170306_F1; assembly: GCF_015668065.1. Classification (NCBI taxonomy): domain Bacteria; kingdom Bacillati; phylum Bacillota; class Clostridia; order Eubacteriales; family Oscillospiraceae; genus Ruminococcus; species Ruminococcus sp. 1001713B170207_170306_F1. Next base: position 39,610 of record NZ_JADPEX010000023.1, read on the forward strand.
GAAATGGCGCTTTTTTCATTCAGCGCAGTGACTGAGCTGGTGCTCCCTGTATTCAGCCCGGCCAGGCTTTGAGCTGCGGGAAGCTCACTTCCACTTGAAGCGGATGCAGTACTTCCACTGTCATCAAAGATCAGTGTGCCTGTACTCCTCGAATCAGATGTATCCGTATTAATAATCACTGCATACTCCCCAGTAAGTGTTTCCCCTGCCTTTCCTTCTGTCACTGCAGCTAAAACGTTTACACTGCCAAATATTCCCAGAAACAGAAGACAGATTCCCACCCACAGACCAATGGATTTTCTTTTTTTCATACACTCCTCCTGTAAAAAATTTCCTTTCCTACAGTTTACCATTTTTACATTCTGTACACTATGTTTTTTTCTGCACTTTTCTGATTAATTTCAACAAAAAATGGGGCGAATGTATCGTTTCCGCTGATACATCGCCCCATTTATTTTCTTATTAAATTACTCTTCCTCAAACTCCAGATCCTTACGGCTCATCTCCTCAATCAGCTCTCTCTTCACCTCAAAAAGCTTCGGAGAAAGATCCACATAAACCTTCTGTGGGTTGGAGAATCGTCTGGACTCGTCCCAGAGAGTGCTCTGTTCTTTCTGGCAGATTGCGCGAAGTTCCATTACTGAAGGAGACGTATAAACGCGTTTTCCCTCCTTAATAACCGGAACCAGAAGCTCACGAACCTCGTAAGTACCACCCAGAATCTTAGTTTTTTTCCAGGTGTCAACCGGGTCAAATACTACCATAGTTTCATCTGGGTTCAGCTTCTCGTCAGCAAGACAGATCAAATCAGCTTTAATCTTTCCTGTGGACTTGCTGTAAATACGATATACTGTCTTGTTTCCAGGGTTTGTTACCTTAGCGGTGTTCTCAGAAAGCTTGATCTTCGGAACAAATTCACCTGTCTCAGGATTTTTCACTGCTGCCAGCTTGTATACACCACCAAATGCCGGATTATCATTGGAAGTAATCAGACGTGTTCCAACGCCCCAGGAATTGATCTTGGCATCCTGGGCTTTCAGGCTCTCAATCAGATATTCGTCAAGGTCACTGGATGCAGAAATGGTCGCATCATCAAAACCAGCTGCCGATAACATTTTATATGCCTCTTTGGAAAGGTAAGCAAGGTCACCGCTGTCGATACGGATACCATATTTTTTCAGCTGGATTCCCTCCTCCCGCATTTCCTCAAATACACGGATTGCATTGGGAACACCGGATTTCAGCACGTCGTAAGTGTCTACCAGAAGGATACATGCATCCGGGTACATTCTTGCGTATGTCTTGAATGCAGTGTACTCATCCGGGAAGCTCATGATCCAGGAATGTGCATGGGTTCCAAGCACTGGCACGTCAAACATCTGACCAGTAAGCACGCAGGAGGTTCCGACACAACCACCGATCACAGCTGCACGGGCTCCAAAAATACCGGCATCCGGTCCCTGGGCACGGCGAAGACCGAACTCCATGATTCCGTCACCTTTCGCCGCATAGCAGACACGTGCTGCCTTGGTAGCAATCAGGCTCTGATGGTTCATAATGTTCAAAATCGCAGTTTCCACAAGCTGAGCTTCCATAATCGGTGCTACCACTTTCACCATTGGCTCTCTTGGGAAAATAACAGTGCCTTCTGGGATGGCATAAATGTCTCCGGTAAAATGGAAAGAGCGAAGATATTCCAGAAAATCTTCCTCAAAAATGGAAAGACCACGAAGATATTCAATGTCTGCGTCTGTAAATCTCAGATTCTCAATATATTCAATTACCTGCTCCAGTCCTGCACAGATAGCAAAACCGCCTCCGCATGGGTTATCACGGTAAAACATGTCGAATACGACAGTCTGGTCAGTTGGGTTCTTAAAATACCCCTGCATCATGGTAAGTTCATAGAGATCCGTGAGCAGAGTCAGGTTATTTGCTCTCATGTTTATTCTCCTTATTAATGAGGCCAGTCTGAGAACCAATTACCTGAATAATTTTAAACAGGCTCCAGACAGGCTGTTTAATTATAAAAATTTTATACGGTAACCATAGACTCACAGGAACAAAGCGAAGTAATTTCTTATAAAGTAAAAAAGTTTCTGGCACTACTACCTTAGAGTGTGTCGAAAAAAACTCCAAAAGCTTCCCGCCAGCGACCTATGCGATTCCGTATATTTTGCTTGATTATAACACATTCATCTCAAAATGCACAGGAAAAAGAAAAGCGAAATCTTAATTTTTCCCCGAAAAATCAAGGCTTCACAGAAATTGAATAAATTTTTAAAAAAATTTGAAAAAAGGGGTTGACTTTTATATATGCATTGATATATAATACAACATGTCGCAAGCGAGAAACGACTTGCTAAGACACATAGGGCTATCGCCAAATGGTAAGGCAACGGACTCTGACTCCGTCATTTCAAGGTTCGAATCCTTGTAGCCCTGCTAAGTGGAGCACCTCAGATGAGGTGCTTTTTTCGTATTATGAAATTTCCGGAAGCCGCGTATTTACTGGCTTTGCGGGACTTTTAAAATTTTTTCTGAAACGCTTTTTCGTGGCTCTGAAAGGCGATTTTTTCCTTATTTGGCTTACTGATTTTTTCTACCTTTTGCACAAAAAATTATGTTTACTTTTGTGATATTTTCGCCTCATAATCAAGACAGTTTCCACGCTTCAAGTGCACAAATCCATTTTAGTACTCCCACCGCTTATTCTTCTGTCCGAAGGCGAACCTTAATTGACTTACTTGGTCAGTTATATTTCGGCGTTTGCCTCACAGCCCTCGGATAATGTTCAAATAATCCTGTCTCTGGTCTACGACAGCATATATAATCACTTCCTTTCGGGCTTCATTAACTTTATAAAATACAAGGTCTTTTTCAAGAATCAATACCTTATAGCCCTGACGCTTTAATACCAGGTATCTTGGATCAATTCCAAGATCTGGATTTTCTCCCAGCTGTCGTATACGATCTTCTATTTCGTCTAACTTTTTCAATGCCACATCATTGCCGAAATTCTGCGCAATATATAATACAATCTTTCTCAGACCTGCATCCGCGGTATCAGTACGAACAATATTGTATTTCAAACTCAGCCCTCCTGCAGCATAGCACGTAAATCATCAAAAGTTTCACTGATTGGCGCAACGCGACCATTCTTTACATCATCTTCTGCTTCAGTAAGGATTTCAAGCAATTCTATTCTTGATTTCATGTTCTTGTACTCTTCATAGGACAGAGACACTGTATCGCCTCTTCCATTTACAGTTATGATAACAGCTTCTTTTCCCTCACGGCACTGCTTTGAGATTTCATTATAATGATTTCTTAAATCCGCTGATGGTCTGATAGTTTCCTGCATAGCAAACATAATACGCACCTCCTGTTGTTATATATGAAAATTATATCATTTAATGTCTATACTTTCAACTTCTTAGTCAATTCCATTCATAAATTTTAGAATTCTTCATTTGTTCTAGCACCCCAAAAGGGGATGTCGATTAATACCTCATTTCGACATCCCCAGTAGTAATTGAACATAGAATTTTCTCTTCTTCTCTTACATCACAACTTTTTTGTCTCCACGGAAATCAGCCTTAGACACTTCTATAACTTTTTCTATAACATGGCTTCCGTAACATTTCTTATACTGCCCTTTTACTTTATTTTCTGCTCCCTTGTCTGAGTAAGCCCACACATCCTCTTCAAAGTCGTAAGCTGCGTTTATAGGGTAATATGGTGGTATTCGATTGATCTTTACTCGATAATATTTTTTGTTCTCTTCTCCATCACTTTTAGCTCATTTCCTATACTCCCAATCAACCCGCGCATAGTTCAGATAGCGTTCAGCCTCTTTTATCATTCTCCAGCGCCTTTGCCCTGTACCGCTGATCTGCTGATATACAGGTGCTTTCCTTTCTCTTAGCTGTATCTTATAAATACAATAGAGTTGCCGTACCTCCTGCATTACCGTAGGTTTTCCCACGTTTCATCACCTCCTGTTTGCATTTACCTTAATTTAATCTTTCTTTGTACCGCCGAGAACATTACCGATTGTATCTGCAACCTTACCCAGCAGCTCAAATAACAGCTCCCATGAAAAATCCATTGGCATAGCTCCTTTCTCTGATATATTTGAACGTGAAAAAAGGGGATGTGAAAAAACTCGATTGAGTTTTTTCACATCCCCAAAAAATGTTCGAAAATTACCCCTGGTATATCAGAAGTTCCTGTACTGCTTCTTTTCGAAGTTTCTCCTCTTCTACTGTCCTCTGTTTTCTTTCTTTATCCATGTAGCAAACTTCATATACAACTGGATTAAAAGATGTGACTTTCATATAAGCAGTGAGTGATAACGGAATAGATGCTACATCTTCTTCCAGATAATGGTCTCCAAGCTCACGGAGAATATCTGCGATTTTATCAATGTCTTCTGTATTTCCAACTTCTACCGTAAACGGTTCACGGTCATACAGTTCTTCATCGTTTTCAATATATTCCATTCCCGGGACACAGGAGATGTCTATTGACTCAATATTCTGCAGGAGTAAAAATGAACCGTTATGATATACTACTTTAAATCCAAAGCAGCACGGATCCTTTGGCTCAAGGGAAATTTCAAATTCATAATCATCCCCGTCGTAAACAACATCCACAAACGGGATCATAAAATTGTATACACGATCATACAGATATATCCGACTGCATATCTTCCACTGCGTTCTGTCAGTACCATCTTGCTTCGTTCAAGTTTAAATCCATTTTTGCCTTTCGTATATGTGCAGGTAATACCTGTTCCTTCATCGTCAGCACTTGAAAAATACAATTTCTTTCCATAAGAAAATCTGTAGATGAGATATCTTGACGATTTCGCAACCTGTTTGTAACGTCCGGAAACTTTTTGATACAATACCGTATTAAGTGTATTGTCATTATGCTTTTCCATATAGGTTCTGCCATTTGATTTGAACGTCCGCGATGATGCCTGCACCGTTGTCGTCCTGACATTGGTTATCGCAAAACATCCCAGAACCATAAACAATAACAACAGACATAGTTTCAAATGCTTCCTCTTTGTGTTTTTCATTTTCTTTTTTCTTTTTCGTATTCTTTCAGTTCTTTCAGAGCCTTCTCACCCTGTGGGTAAAGAATGATGATATTAAAGATCGTCATCAGTCCGATTCCAACATCACCAAGATCCCACACAAATGTATATGCTGCAAGGCCGCCGATGAACAGCATCACAAGCGCCAGTACTTTGTATGCAGTCTGTGAAGCCCAGTTATCTCCGAAAAGATATGCAACATTGCATCTCGCATAAAAAAGGATGCCCAGAAACGTCGAAAAACTGAATAAAAACAGCGTCGCCGCAATAAAGATCACACCAAAACGGCCAAGATGATGTTCCATTGCTGTCTGCAGAAGATCCATTCCGGAAAGTCCTGTAACTTTTTCTTCCGGCGCAAGCAGCATGATAAATGCTGTACAGCTGCAGATCACGATCGTATCCACAAATACCCCGAGCGCCTGTACCAATCCGGCTTTGACCGGCTGGTCACATTCTGCCGCTGCTGCCGCACACGGAGCAGATCCGGAACCTGCTTCATTCGAAAACAGTCCACGTTTGATTCCATTCATTAGGACTGCGCCAAAACCGCCGGCTGCTGCCTGTCGGAATCCAAATGCTTCCTCAAAAATTCTTGCAAAAACACCCGGCAAACTTCCAAGATTCATCACAATGATCAGAATCGTGATTGCAAAATAGCATACCGCCATGACCGGCACTACCATATCCAGGATCTTAACTGTCGCATCTTTACGAAGCACTATCACAGCAGCCACAGCAACAAGTACTACCGTCATATAGATCGGCGGAATGGAAAATGCATTTTTAAATGAAGAAACAACAGAATTGCTGATCACTTGACTGATACCGCACCAGCAGATCAGACCGGAGATTGCAAACAACACAGAAATCACCACTTTGTTTCTCTTTTTCTTCTGTTTTTCTTCTACATATGCATGAATATAATACGCCGGACCGCCGCGGTAACCTCCGTACAGCGGATCTTTTTCTTTATAAAGCTGTGCCAGTGTCGCTTCAATAAAAGCTGTTGATGAACCGATAATTGCCGTCACCCACATCCAGAAAACCGCACCGGCGCCGCCTGCCGAAATTGCCGCAACAACACCGACCAGATTTCCCATACCGACACGAGTTGCCGTCGAAACGATCAGTGTCTGAAATGAAGACAGACTGTTTTTTTCTTGTTTCTTCTCAACCAGTGCCTGCACCATATCCGGGAACAGGCGAATCGGCAGAAAACGCGTCCGAACCGTAAAATAAATTCCTGTAGGAATCAGTAATATAATCAGAAGCGAAATCCCCAGAGTGCTGCCGCCCGGCAGTGGAATCTGCACCAGATCTCCCCACAGAAAACTATATACTTTCTCAATCAGAGTAACTATCATACTTTAAACCCTCTTCCATACTCACAACATCCGGGATACATGCTGCTCACGTCATCTACAACAGCCTGATTCCCGGACAGATACCATAATAGTATAGCCCATATTAACCTTTAAACGCAAGTACTTTTAGGGTTTAAAGTCAAAAACTTTAAATAATTAAATCTTTCACCTTACCAAAACTGTTCACATATATCCAGTGTAAACTTTCTTGCTTCCTCTACCGCCATATTCATATCCGCCGGCGAAACTCTTCCTTTTAAATTTGTCGTTGAAAATAAATAGTTTATTTACTGGCAATCAAGCTTTCAACTATGTTTGAAGCCTACAGCATCGTTTAACATGGAATTTCATCAAGTATTGTTTGCATTATCTAAATACCATTGGTTCACTGGTAACATTCCGCGAGGTGTTTTTTGTGAACAAAGTTCACAGAAAACCCGAGAGTTGCGGCGCGGGGACTTATTTCACATCCCCTTTTTTCGTATTACTACATCTTTTAAATTTCCAGCAGTTCTTCACTTTTACAGCCGATTTCTCTTGCCAGACTTAACACATCAATCGCCCTTGTATGGTTGATATCCCTCTGACGCTGTTCAAAAAGCTGGATCTGACGAAGTGCCACACCACTCCTCTTTGCCAGCTCGCTCTGGGACAGACCGGATAACATCCGAAGCCGCTTCAAATTGGTTTCCACATAGTACTGATCCCATTTTTCATTTATGGTTTCTACAAATCTGGAAATATCCATTTCGTGATAAACTGGATACATGTTTAAAATCTCTTCGATTGAGACCGCATGATAGATTTTTATGAAGCTTCGCCCTGTGTACCATTGATAATAGGCCAGTGCCCAACCACACCAGTACTCCGGAGATTTATCCAGATACATTTCATCTTCCAGTTCTGGAATCAACAGACCTGATTTCCGAATTACTTCTTTTACCAGTTCACACCCGGTCTTTCCTGCCACATAAGTCGGATTTCCTGTCTGAAACTGCATTGACACATCCGATACCAGAAACATCTCATAAAACTGATTCGGAGAAAACTCATACGTATTTACCGCATAATCCATCATATCTCCAAGTATTTTTTGTGCATTATTCAAATAATCTTCAGAATAAGCGTGGATCATCATTTTCCATTTCCTCTCGCATAATATCCAATATAAACAGTTCGTTTAAATCTGCTTTCTGTCGTTTACTCATTCGATATTCTTTTCTGGCGGCACGCTCCCGCTCTATTTTCTTTATATAGTACGCCTGCATGTCAACCGGTTCACTTTTTACATATTGGATTTTTTCAAATGCCTGCGGACTTTTCAACACAATCTGCTCACCAAGTTTCCCAAGCTGCATAGCTTCCGAAAGCTTCTGTAACGAGATTACCCCTGCCACAAAATCCTGTGCAAACGAAAAATAAGAATCATCCGCCCGATATCCTATGATCACATCATATTCTGAAATATCCAGCAAAAAATGTTCTTTCAGATATCTTTTCCCCTCTTCTGCAATGCTTCCATTCTGCCAGTCGCTCCGTCCCTGTTCTTCCAGTTCCATGTCATACAATTTTCTTATCATGCTGTCCATAATGTTCCGAACCTGCTCTGGTTCCAATTCTCCCTTCTATGAGCATATCTAAATATTTACACCTTGTTACAGATTTGAAGATATAAAAAAAGAGACCAGAATTCAAATTTCCAGTCTCTTCCATTCTTCTATAATCACTCAAAAAACTACGAACATTTTGTTTTAACAAATGCAATAATGTCGTCATTTTTCTTCATGTGCTTTCTCGACTCCAACCGCCTCTGTGGATACAAGAGAGTGCATCCGATGCTTTGAATACGGATTGCAAAATCAAGCCATTTATCGTTCATTTTTGCGCCTCTCAATAGCCGTAATTCTTTACCTGGAACAGGTTACTTCTCCATCCTCTTTGCTATAGTCAAACTTCCCATCATTTTTCTCTTCCAAAGCTTTTATCATATGGTAGGTATATTCATTATACGGCGTAGGAATCCCAAGTTCCCGCCCCATGCGGACCAACGCGCCTGAGAACATATCAATCTCCGTATGGCGTCCCGCATCCAGATCCTGCAATGTGGAATATCTGGCTGATGGGGGAACGGCACTTCCATGTCCAGAGGATGCAGCAGCCTTACTTATATCGATTCCTTTTGCAGAAGCAATGGCTTCCAGTTCTCTTCTAAGTCCGTCGCTGATTGCTTTCATATGAACGCTGTCCTGGTAACAGCCAACTCCTGCCCCTAGAATTGCCTGGGGCAGATTATTGCATACATTCAGTCGGAATTTGCTCCACATTTCTTCCCTGATATATTCTGTAGAGCGATAATGCAGTCCGGTATCTGCAAAAAGAGCCTCAATGGCCTGCACACGTTCACTGTCATAGGGTGCGCAAGGCTCTCCGAAAATAATGCCAATGGTGGTTTCCGGGTTAAAACAATATCCATTTTCCTCTTTATGGGAAGCAACTTTTATTACCGAATAGATCACATGGGAAGCTCCAATTTCATCGGAAATCAATTTCTCACTGTCCACGCCGTTCATAAGACTCATGACCGTGGTATTCTCTCCTGTAACCTGGCGGATGCTGTCCATTGCACCTGGCAGCGCTCCATATTTCAAAGATACGATCAGCAGGTCTATCCCTTTTGCTTCCTGGGGTGTCCATACTTCCGGATGATAAACCTCATCATTGATCGTGCAGCCTTTTTTCAATTTCTCCGCACGCTTACCCTCTGCAAGAACTCCCAGCCGGATATCCTTCCGCCTGGAAAGCCCCCATATCACATAAGACCCAACCGCACCTGCGCCAAGAACTGCAACTGTTTTTATCTTCATTGTCTTAACCTCCCATGTATATTTTCCCTTCTAGACAGATATTACTATTTTATCATTATCTGATAAAAACTCCATACAAAAATTCTTGCTTTTTTCTACTTGACTCCACAATCCAGGCGGTCTATTCTTTAAATAGACATAAGATTGAGAATCTTTTCGCAACATATTTTACCATTTATTTTTTGGGGGATTTTTTCATATGAAGGTTGTCATCGCAATTGATTCTTTAAAGGGAAGCTTAAGCTCAATAGAAGCCGGAATGGCCATCAGGGAAGGAGTTCTTCGGGCAAAGCCGGATGCAGAAGTCATCGTAAAACCTCTCGCAGACGGCGGAGAGGGCACTACGGACGCCTTGATCGAAGGCATGAACGGAGAGCGGATCGATCTGACCGTCACCGGACCCATGCACACTCCGGTCAAGGCTCATTATGGATATCTGAAAGACAGCAATACCGCTGTCATGGAAATGGCTTCCGCTGCCGGAATCACACTGGTTCCAGATGATGCAAAGGATCCTCTTCTTGCTACCAGCTACGGTGTGGGCGAAATGATAAACCATGCCCTCCAAAAGGGTTGCCGCAATTTTATCATTGGAATCGGCGGAAGCGCCACCAACGACGGCGGCATCGGTATGTTAAAAGCTCTTGGCGTACGTTTTTTGGATGAAAATGATGTGGATGCAGGCGAAGGCGGACAGGCACTGGCGAAGGTTTCCAGAATCGACATTTCCGGCCTGAATCCGCTTTTAAGAGAAGCTCATATTCAGGTGGCATGCGATGTGAATAACCCTCTTTGCGGGGAAATTGGTTCCACATATGTTTACGGTCCGCAAAAAGGTGTGACAGAAAATCAGAAAAAGCAATTAGATGAAGATATGGCACATTTTGCGCAAATCACTTCCCAAGCTCTGGGAACGGATTACTGCAATACCCCTGGTGCCGGTGCTGCCGGAGGGCTTGGCTTCGCCTTTCTCTCCTACCTGGGGGCGACGCTGACGCCTGGGATCGAACTGATTCTGAATGCTGTAGGACTGAAGCAGGAACTTTCTGATGCGGACGTGGTAGTCACCGGTGAAGGCCGCCTGGATTTTCAGACAGCCATGGGAAAAGCCCCTGTAGGCGTGGCAAAGCTGGCAAAAAAGCACCATGCAAAGGTTATCGCATTTGCCGGAAGTGTCACAAAGGAAGCTGCCGCCTGCAATAAAGAGGGAATTGATGCTTTTTTTCCAATTTTACGAAATGTCTGCACACTTGCGGAGGCTATGGATCCTGCCACTGCAAAAAACAATATGACTGCCACTGCCGAGCAGGTCTTCCGGCTGCTTTAAGCGATATAATGGTTTAATTCTGGCTGTAAACCGAATTAAACCATTATATCGCCTTTCTCCATTTATCCTATTAAAACTTTCTTCCCCTCAAACGCAAACCCATAATGCCTGATCCGCTCCTGTGTAATCCCCAGTGCCAGAAGCTCTGCATCGTATTTTTTCTCTATTATCTGATCGAGTGCAGATTCCACAGTATCTTCAAGTGTTTTTTCCGAATCTGGCTCACGCACCTTAAATTCCAAAATAATTGCATTATCCCGCTTGCTCTTGGGAAGCAGCATTACATCATATCTTCCAAAACCACTTTCTCTGTTAGAACGAACAGCATAACGATCTCTGATTTCTATCAGAAGCCCCAGCACAAATCCATGGTAAAAACGTTCCGGTTGTGTTCTCTCAGAGACATATTTTCCAACATCAAAGCTGCTGAACGTTGCAAGTGCAACATCATTCATATACAGATTCATAGCCTTAACATTTCCCTCAAGTAAGGCTCTGATAAATTCATTATAATTTGATGCTACCGGAGCAAACCATCCTTTAAACATATTAGAAAACATGCTTACCGTTTCCAGATTTGTTATATCCAGATGATACCATGGCTCCAGCGTCATTCCCCGATATTCCACGTCCTCCACTTTCAAATACCCACTTGCCACAAGCAGACTCCATATTGCACTTTCATCCTGCTCTAACTGGCTGAATACACCCTGCTCATCAAAGCTGACAGTAATCAGTTCTCCATTTAAAAGCCTTTCCATCTGCTTTTTCATGTCAGCCGAAGCCGTCTGGATTAATTTGCTGATAAGTGCATTAGAACTTGTTGCCGCCCAATATGGCTTTAGTTTCTTTTCCTTCAGATAATTCGTAATTGACCAGGGATTGTAAATATCCCGCCTCTGACCAAAAATAAATCCATCATACCACTGTTTTACTATCTGTTTTTTCTCAGACATTCCAAACGCATCTAAGGCTGAAAAGACCTCTTCTTCTGTAAAACCGAAGCAATCTGCATACTGCTCTGATGTAGTCGTAATCACCGCAAGATTATTTAAGTCCGAAAATACGGATTCTTTTGACACACGGGTAATCCCAGTCATCACCGCTCTTTCCAGATAAGGATTTGTTTTAAAGGCTGCATTAAAAAGCCCCCTCATAAATCCGATAAATTCATCCCAATATCCATGTATATACGCTTCCTGCATGGGCGTATCATATTCATCCAGAAAAATCAAAACCTTTTTTCCATATAATAATTTTAAGTATTTGGAGAGATTTTTCAGCGCATCCTGTGCTGTCACATCATTCATTTCTTCCGTGACAGACAATATATTCTGCTTCTCGCTTTCAGAAAAGCACTCCTGCTGTTCCAAATAGCGATGCTGTCTATACACATCCACAATAATATTTTTAATCTTCTGAACCGCATCCTCATAATTATTCTGCTTCACATCTGCAAAGCTAATAAAAATCACCGGATAGGTTCCCTGCAGCTCGCGATATTTCTCCTCTTCCCAAATGGAAAGTCCCTCAAAAAGGTCTCCCCTTTCTGCATACTGTCTTGAAAAAAAACAGTTCAGCATACTCATATTCAGTGTTTTTCCAAATCTCCTCGGACGGGTAATAAGGGTAATATCATCTGCATTTTTCCACCACTGCCTGATGAAATCCGTTTTATCAATATAAAAATAGTGGTTTTCTCTTAAAGAAACATAATCCTGTTTTCCAATACTGATAACCTGTCCCATACCTCACCCTCGCTTTCAAATGCTACGTCTCAAATTAATTCTCGTGGAACCGCGAACTCCGCCTGCGGCTACGTTTGCGTAGCGTAATAATTTGATGCTACGCCTTAAATTATTACTTCATTATACACTATCATCTGAATGCTTTACAAGAACAAGACCACCGGTAGCCACAAAATATTGCCAACCGATGGTCTCCTCCATTTACTCTCTCCCGACCCGGGATGCCATCTTCTCCTTATACATCTCCTGATCCGCTTCCTCGAAGGTCGCTTCCCCATTCTCCACAGTGCTGATGCCAAAGGAAACACTCACCTGCAGTATCTCATCACTGCGCTTCACCATCTGCTCCTTCATTTTCTGAACCAGCACCTCCGCTTTTTCCTTGGAAGTATGTGGACAAACCATAAAAATTTCATCTCCACCAACACGCATGGCAATGCATTTTTCCGGCAATACTGCCTTAATTCCATCTGCCACGCTCTGCAACAGCATATCTCCAAATTCATGCCCCTTTGTATCGTTCGTCTGTTTCAGATAATTGCAATCTGCCATGATCACAGCTTGCACATTTCCCAGATGCATTTTCTATCACTCTCTCAATAGTGCAAAAACATAAGTTTATTATACGCCTCCAGATAGTTTTATCAATTTATCCGCATAAATTCAGACTTTTATACTCCGATTCTCGTAAACAATAACCCAAAATGAGCAACACAAAACAGCCGGAAGAATTCTCTCATCCCCTTCCGGCTATTGTCAATTTACATAATTCTATTTTCCAAGATATCCAAGTACACCCTCTGCAACCAAATCTTCCTCACCCGGTTTCAGATTATAGGCATTTAAAAATATCACATTCTCCGGCATGCGGAATTCTGGCGGATAAACACCGATATCAATGGGCTGCGGCAACGCTCTGGTGTATTTGTTGCAGGCCTCGGCAGTCTTTCCCTCTGGAAGTGTCACCAGAAGCAGCGGCTGATAAGTTCCCAGACGTCCTTCATTTCGGAATTCCATTTTCAATTCAGGTTCTCGGCTCACAAGCTTGTCCTCCAGCTTCTTCAAAAGAGCTTCCTGACGGGCAAATCCGTCTTCTGGCTTCTCTGTGACAAACAATTCAAGTGCTGTAATAAAACCAGCCAGTTCTTCTTTTCCAGTCTTAAATGCACGTCCGATCCTTGCATTGGGGCTTGCAGCCATACGGCAGGCCTCAGTCAGATCCTTTCGTCCCACGATCAGGCCCGTACTCTGTGGTCCACGAATATGCTTTCCACCACTGAATACACACAGATCAGCACCAAGTTCCTTCGTATAATACCAGAGATTAGAGCTTGGCGGAAGCTGTGCAGCTGCGTCCACAACAATGGTAACTCCGGTCTTTTTCAATTCCGGGATCACTTCCTCGCAGGTGGGGATTCCCTCCTCATATAGTGTTGCCGGGAAAAGAAATACCGCAGCTGTTTTCTCATTTACCGCATTCACCATAGCTTCAACAGTTGGCTCAACAGAAACAATTTTTGCTCCTGTCAGACCTGTAAGTCTCCAATAAGGAATAATCTCCCGAAACTTTCCATCAAACATGAGAATCTCATTTTTCTCAAAACTCTCCACATGAGGCAACTGATCCAGCTTCTTTTCATCTGGTCCACACATTGCAGCAGCAGCGGAAAGAATTACTCCGCCTGCTGCCCCAGTTGTCACAAAAGCGGACTCATTATTGGTAAGCTCCGCTGCTCGCTCACTTACTTTCTGAAGAAGCAACGGATAATCCACGAAATGCTCTCCCGCCTGGCGCATAGCTTCTACGGTTCTTTCATCCATCAGTGATCCGCCAAGATTCGTATATGTCTCACTGGCGTTGATCAGAGGAGTGATCCCTATTTTTTCATAAAAAGATGTATGCTCACTCATTTTTATTTTTCCCCTCTTCTTAAGGCATGGCCTGCCAGAATTCCTGTAATATTGCCATGCTCAAGAGCCGGAAGACCATTGATATACAGAGCCTCCACACCTGTCGCACGCTGTCTGGGATCCTCGAAGGTCGCCTGATCTTTCACATTTTCATAATCCATAAGACAAATATCTGCCTTCATTCCAGCCTTCAGAACTCCACGTCCTTCCAAACGGTACATTTCTGCCGGCATAGATGTTAATTTCTTCACGATATACTCAACCGGTACATTTCTTTCCCTCATATAGGCAATGATCCTTGCAAAAGAACCAAATCCACGTGGATGGCAAAGCATTCCAGCAGGAATCGTATCACTTCCGATGGTGTAGCGGTCATCCATAAACAGCTTGTACTGGTCGTCATAAAGCTTTTTCTTCAGCTCTTCGGACTGATTTTCCACACCAGCGAAACCAACCTGCAGTTCATTCTCCACCAGAAGACGAATGATTGTCTCAGAAAATGTCTCATGGTTTTCTTCAGAAATCCGGGCAAAAGTCTTGCCAAGATCGCGGCTATACGGATCCTTTGTGAGAATAACAGTTGCAGTCTGATCTGGTCCAAAGAAATATTTATGTCTCTCATCCATATCTTTCAGAAGTTTGCCTCGCAGTTCTTTGGATGTAAGTCTTTCCATAATCTCTGCATAGCTCCCCTGCTGTGCCCATCCAGGTACCAGCGCAAGTACAAGTCCTGCACCAACCATATATGGATAATATTCGTAATAAACTTTGTTTCCAGCAGCCTCAATGTCCTTAAATGGCTCAAACAGAGTACGGTAATCTTCCTCCATACTGCCAGTACGATAGTGGAGCATGTTCAGCCTTACCCCTGTTTTTCTCGCAATTTCAGCCGCTTCATATCTTGGACGAAGGGGAACCTGTCCGTCATCCAGTCTCTGATGTACGCAGAAAAGCCCATCATATTCCTGTACAATCTGGCACAATGCAATCAGTTCCTCTGTATCGCTGTATCCACCTGGATAGTAAGATAAGCCGACGGAAAATCCCACTGCACCTTCCTTCATAGTCTGGCGAATCACTTCCTGTGCTTCACGACGCTCTTTTTCACTCCATACTACATTTTTAAATCCGGTTACCATCTGACGGATAGCATTGTGGGATACGTTTGCTGCCACATTTACACCGGAACCATCCAGCTGGTCCAGGAATTCCCCGAAGGTCGTCCAGCCTTTCAGATAATGTCTGTAATCTCCAAAAATACCGGAATTAATTTTGATGGAATCTTCAAACTGCTCTGGTTTCATCGGTGCAAAACCAAGACCGCATTGACCTGTCACTACAGTTGAGATCCCCTGATAAAGAGCATTTGGATGCTGTCTGTTCTTCAAAATATTTAATTCCGAATGTGTATGTCCGTCAATAAATCCCGGTGTCACGGTAAGTCCTTTGGCATCCACAACTTTTCTTGCCTTGGATGCATCCAGGTTTTCTCCTATTTCAGTGATCATATCACGATCGATTGCAATGTCCCCATAGAAAGGCTTTTCCCCAGTTCCATCAACGATCAGACCACCTTTGATCAGTATATCCATAATTCCGCCATCCTCTCTGATTACTGGAAAAAGTATTTAGTCCTCCATCTGTACAATGCCTTCAATCTCTACAGGAGTATTTCCCGGCAGAGCTACTGCTCCGATTGCAGAACGTGAAGGCGCTCCGATTTCCTCTCCAAATAGATCAACCAGAAGCTGTGTTGCTCCGTTTGCTACCTGCGGCTGCTCGTAAAAATCAGGTGTACAGCCAACAAAAACAAGTACTTTTACAAAAGATTTTACTTTGTCAAGGCTTCCGATGTGTGCCTTGATCACGGAAAGATAATTTAAAATAGTTCTCTTTGCAGCTTCCTGGCCTTCCTCGATTGTAAGATCCTGTCCAAGTTTTCCCTGCGGACCTTCTCCCTCAATGTAGGAGCCACAGCCTGAAATATAATAAAAGTTATTTCCAAGAGATTTTACGCTTGCATAAACACCACCTTTTCCAGGTGCAGGTGGAAGTGTTAAACCCATTTTTTCCAGTTTTTCTTCGATTGTCATGATTTTTATTCTCCTTTTCGTTTTGGTGATGCCACCAGCTGACAACATCTTTGTTTGAATATAACCACATGAAGCCGCCAGTCTCTGCCATAGCAGAAACCCGGCGGCTTAAATCACTTTACGGTCTTACAGCTGTTCCATCTTCCAGACGGCTGAAGAGCCAGCTGAAATCCATATCGATTGCCGGATATTTTGCCGCAGCTTTTTCATCGAAATCTACGCCGATTCCCGGTTTATCATTTAAGTATGCATAGCCATTACGAACCTGTGGGCATCCTGGGAATACTTCTTCCTCTGCCTCATTAAATCCGGCAAACTCCTGAATACCGAAGTTCGGGCTGCAAAGATCCAGATGCATCTGTGCTGCCATACCAATCGGAGAAAGATCGTTCGGACCATGCCATGCGGTACGAACCTGATACTGCTCGCAGAATGCAGCAACTTTTCTTGCTGGTGTTAATCCACCGATGTCACTGAGATGACAACGGATAAAATCAATCCATTGATTCTGTACAATTGTCTTCCACTCAAGCGGATGTGTAAATAACTCACCCATTGCCAGCGGAACTGCGGTCTGCTCTCTCAAATATTTGAAGTAGCCAACCTGATCAGGAGCAAGTGCATCCTCAATGAAAAACGGTTTAAACTGCTCCAGCTCTTTTGTAAAACTCAGTGTATCTGCCAGAGAAAGTCTCTCATGGATATCATGCATAATTTCCAGATTCCAGCCAATATCTGTACGGATTCTGTCAAACAATTTGACAACGCTCTGCATATAAGTTCTGGATGAATAGTAAGCACCTTTCGGTGCATTCTCCGGATGAACCATGTTCTGGATAGTTCCGTCGAAGTTTCCACCATAAGTTCCCATATGACAGCGGATATAGCGGAATCCCTGTTCCATAAATGCATGGATTTTCTCCTCAACTTCTTCCGGACTATTTCCATCTGCATGACGGTAAAGAGCGATTCCCTCTCTGCACTTTCCTCCAAATAAGCTGTACAGCGGCATTCCTGCCAGTTTACCTTTGATATCCCAAAGTGCTTCATCTACACCGGATAATGCGTTGTTCAAAACCGGACCGTTTCTCCAATAAGAACTTCCCATCATGGACTGCCAGATATCTTCTATATCATGTACAGAACGTCCGATCAGGAATGGACGAAGGTACTCTTCGATTGCAGTTACAACTGCTTTATAGCGCCATGTAAAGGTGGCACATCCAACTCCGTATAATTCCGGCTCTGAAGTTTCTACTTTTACTACTACAAGGTTATTTCCATGAGGTGCTGTTACAAATGCTTTAATGTCTCTGATTGTAATGGCTTTCATAATCTCTTTCCTCCTAAATTTATCAACTCTTAACTGCACCGCTTGTCATGCCAGCGATAAAGTATTTCTGGAAGCACAGGAATAAAATGATAAGTGGGAGACATGACATAGAAGAAGCAGCCATCATATCATTCCAGTGTACCTGGTTCTGTGTATTCAGGGACACGATTCCTACTGTAAGTGTTTTTAATGCATCTTTTGAGATCAAAACAGAAGAATACATATACTCGTTCCATCCATTGATCAATACGAAAATCGCAACTGCAGCGATTCCCGGAACTACCAGCGGAAGAATGATCTTCCAGAAAATCGTGAAGCTGTTTGCTCCATCCACTCGTGCTGCCTCATCAAGCTCCGTTGGAATTGTTTTGAAATAAGAAGTCATCATCCAGGTACTGAACGCAATATTTGTTGCAGCATAAACAATGATCAAACCAAACAAAGTATTGGTCATATGATATTTTGTTAACATAGAATAGAACGGAACTACCAGCATAACGCTTGGGAACATCTGAGTTACCAGAAGGAATCCAAGGAAAGATTTTTTTCCTTTGAAGTTAAATCTGGTTACACCGTAACCTGCAAGACAGGAAAATACAGTACAGATGATCATGGAACCAAGACAGGTAACAAGGCTGTTCATTGTCATTGACCCGAAATTGTAGATTCCGAAGAATTTTTTAAAGGAAGCCAGTGAAATCTCACTTGGAATCCAGATCGGTGTAGGAGAATATGTCTCCGCCTCTGTCTTAAATGCTGTAGAAACCATCCACAGAACCGGCACCAGAACGAACAGTGCCATAATTATCAGGAACACGTATCGTAATGTTCCATTTAAGATTTTTCTCTTTTCATTAGTCATCTTTCAACACCATCCTATAGAGCTTACTGATCAGGTAACAAATTACAAATACAATGATTCCCCAGGCTGCAGCTTTTCCAAATCGAAGATCGTTGAACGCTGTACCATAAATGTTCAAACTGATCAAATTGGTTGCTGTACCAGGTCCGCCACCGGTCATTGTGTAAACCAGTGTATACTGTTTGAACCACCATACACTATCCAAGATCAAGGTTGTTGTCATAACCGGTTTCAATCCTGGAACAGTTACATGCAGGAACTGCTGCCATTTGTTTGCGCCATCAATTTCAGCAGCCTCATATAAATCATGTGAAATACTCTGAAGTCCGGAAAGGATCATAGTCATTACAAGAGGATAACCTTTCCAGATGCAAACTGCTACTACAGCCGGGAATGCGAATTTCGCGGATCCAAGCCAGGATACGTTAGAAGAAATGATTCCCAAGCTTTTCAGGATACTATTCAGTACACCATACATTGGGTTCATTATCCAGGTAAACAGCAGAGCAATTACGGTTTCCGGGAAAAGCCATGGAAGCATGAAAATTACTCGAAAAATTGTTCTGCCATGAAATTTCTTATTTAATGTAGATGCCAGTAAAAATCCAATGACGAAGTGTCCGACAACTACAAGGATCATAAACCAGAAGGTTAAAAGTACGGAAGTATAGAATTCAGGCTTTGTAAAAGCTTCCAGATAATATTTAAATCCTACAAACTTCCATTTGTTTACAAGGTTCGTATTATAAAAACTTAAGTATGCCCCGTATAACATCGGATAAATAATCAGCAGCACCATCATGAGAAGGCCCGGCGCTATAAACTTGTAGCCTGTGCGCTGATATTTTTCGGTTCTTTTAAACGAGGTCTTCTTTTTGTTTGTCATCGACGCCATTTTATGCACCTCTCCTTAAAAAGTATTAAAAATTCAGTAAAATTGAGTATAGAAAAACTGAGGGGGGATATTTTCTCCCCTCAGCCCAAATTCAAGGTTCTATCTGACTGATCAGATAAGTCTTTTTAGTTGTAGTCCTCAAGCAGGTTATCAAGCTCGCTTGCAAATGTGTCAGCTGCTTCTTCGTTAGTAGCCTCACCACTGAATACAGATGAGTAAGCGTCACCAAGAAGGCTCTTCAGACCGCTGATGCCAGCAAATGTAGTAGGTGCGATACAACCATTCTCAATTGTCTGAAGGTATCCTTTGTAGTCATCGCCTGTGATGTATTCTGCTTTCTGAGCTTCTGTTGTAGCCGGGATCTTTCCACTGGACTGCCAGAACATCAGGTCAGAATCATTATTTGTGAAGAATTTCAGGAAATCAACTGCTGCTGTTTTCTGCTCGTCAGAAGCGGAACTGCAAAGTGCATATCCTTCAGCATTTAACATTGTTCCAGCTGCATCTCCAGGAATCGGGAAGGAACCGATTTTTCCTTTCAGTTCTTCGTTGTTTGCATAAGCAACACCAATTGCGTTACTTCCTGTAAGCATCATGCTTGTGTATCCCATTGCGAAGTAGTTAGCTGCTGTAGCATAGTCAACTTCTGTGATACCTGTAGGAACAACACCGTACTCATTGTTCATATCTGTCCAGAATTTAAGCAGATCTGTGAAATTATCCCCAAGATCAGCAACCCATTCTCCATCATTGTCTGTTACAAGGTTGCATCCGTTGCTCCACAGATAAGACATGAAACGGCTCTGTCCTGAACTGTTGTTGGAACCAACCATTGAAAATCCCCACTGATCAACTTCACCATCACCGTCAGAATCTTCTGTAAGAGCTTTTGCACACTCTAAGAATTCATCCCATGTTTTCGGAACTTCAAGTCCTTTTTCCTCAAATCTGTCTGTACGATAAAGCATCGCCAGCGGCTGTACGTCGATGGGATAGAATGCCATTGTATCATCATATGTGCAGGCATCTACAACACCATTTGCAAATGCTCCAAGAGTTTCATCATCAAGATATCCCTTCAGGTCTTCCATAAGTCCCAAATCATATAATGTAGGCGCCTGGTCAGCACTTGTGAAGAACAGTGTTGGAAGATCATCTGGAGAAGTAGCCATAGCTGCCAGTTTAGTATAAATATCGTTTGAGCTGACTGCCTGGATCTCAATATTTACGTTTGGGTTCTCTTCCATGAATTTGTCAGCATACTGATATACGTACTGTCCGTGTGGGTCCTCACTAGCATATGCACACATAACTGTAAGGTTAACTTTATCACCATTTTCTTCCGCCATAACATTCATCGGGAAAGCAGACACTGCCATAAGGCCAGCCATAGCAAGTGCAATTTTTCTCTTTAACATATAAAAATCCTCCTTATTGTTTTTGCTTTTTGTACAAATTTTCGTGATTTTTTAGTTTTTTTCGAAACATTTTGCTGCAGCTAATCATGTTTCCTTGTGTCCGTCTTGTTTATGTTGATGATGCTATTATAGCAAGATTATCACCATTTTTCTCACCATTTTTCGAATAAAAATCATCATTTTTTGGATATGTATATCAATACTTCTTTTTTTCCCGAATATCCCATGTTAGCCGTGTTTTACCCGCGTCCTCTTTATATTGCTCAAACTGCTTTTTATACTGCAGTGGTGAAATTCCAAGACTCTCCCGGAACTGCCGCAAAAAAGTATTTACGCTGGCGTATCCCACCACTTCTGACAATTCTGTAATGCTGATATCATTCTTCTCCAGAACCCTTACTGCATTACTTACTCTCACAGAGTGGATATAGCTGTTGATGTTTTTTTCAAAAGTCTTACGAAAATTCTTACTGATGGTATTTGGCTGGAGATAAAAAATACGGCTTAATTCTTCAAGACTGAGATTTTCCGCATAATGAAAATCAATATAATTCTTAATATCACTCATGGTTTTGTACATACCGCTGATATCCTGTTTTTCTAACTGAAGCAGTCGGTTCAGGATTATGGTCATCTCCAGAAGAAGAGCGTAGACCATATCTCCTTTTCCCTGTCCGTTGTCCTTTGTTTCCTCTCGCAGTTGCCAGATAATAGAAACCATACGGTTAAAGGTCACATCATCAATTCCCCGAAGCTTGTTTGCTTCCTCCGGGCTGTGGGTCCGATATACATTCATATAACTGTTTATAACCGGCAGACTCTGGAGAAATGCCGGAAGAACTGTAAGTCCGTAGCGGATGCACGGCACCTGGGTAAACCTTCTGCTGTGAGGATCAGTTCCGCCTATGATCAGAACTCCGTTTTTCTCAATATGATACTGCTGATCACGGATCTTGTATTCGCCGCCTCCTTGTTCGATAAACAGAAGCTCACAGGAATTATGCACGTGATTAATGGGATTTCCCTTGTAATCTCCACTATAGCTCACATAAATATTCCGATTGTTTAATGCTATAGAATGGTCTTTTTCATTATAACAGTTCAAAAACTCGTTTAAATTTTCCAATTTTCCTCACCCCTCTCTTTTCTCGAAAACATTTCTCTGGTATGCATTCTTTCCATTGCCTGCTGCCTACGTTTCCTGTACTGCAGAGGCGACACATCCATTTTTTCCTTAAACTGGCGTAAAAATGTATTTACATTTTCGTATCCCACCATTTCTGCCAGTTCTGTAATACTTATATCTGACTTATCCAGAATGCGCACTGCGTTGGTAATCCTCACGGAATTAATATAACGGTTTATATTTTTCCCCCATATCTGACGGAAATTCTTGCTGATGGTGCCTGGCTGCAGATAAAAGATCTTGCTGAGATTGCTCAGACTTAAGTCCTCCTGGTAATGCGTGTCAATGTAATGTTTCAGCTCATTCATGGCCTTGTAAGTTCCGCTACTTTCCTGGCTTTTCATCTGCAGCTGCCGTTTTAAAAGAATGGTCAGTTCCATCACCAAGGCGCAGACCATATCACTGCCTTCTTCACCAGATTCCCACTCATCCCGCAGTTCCCAGAGGATTTTTATCATTCTCTGAAAAACGGAAGGTTCTAAATTCACAAGCTTAGCTGCATTTTCCGGAATCTGGGTTTGGTAAACATTCATATAGCCGCTCACTATGGGCAGACTCTGGAGAAATGATGGCATTAAAGTCAACCCGTAGCGAATATATGGCAGTTTTGTAAACGTAAACTTATGCCGGTCAGTGGCACCTATGATTAAAACTGTATTTTTTTCCACATGATATACAGTATCGTTAACCTGATACTCCGCTTCCCCTTCTTCTACAAAAAGAATTTCGCAGGAATTATGAACCTGATTCAAAGTTTCCGGTTCATAATCTCCACTGTAACTGATACATACATCTTCTTTATCGAAAGCTGCTCTTAATTCATCAGCAATGTAATTATTTAAGTAAAAATCAGGAGCTTTCATAAATTCCTCCCTTTCTGACTCATATAAACTTTCTATTCATGAGCTTCACAGCAATGTATTCCTCGAATCATTACCTGCAGACAACATACATAAAATCGTTTTCTGTAATTTAGACCTACGAAAAAAAGAGCCGACAGATACAGCCAGCCCTTTTATCACAAGCATTAACAGCCTTTTATTATGTATGTACCGGGCAAGCAGCAGGCTCTAACGCTTCATTTCAAAATCCTGCCCTATATTGTGATGCATCTCGATTGTCTGCTGCATTTCCTGAGGGTCTGTCCATAACATATCCCCACTGACGGTATTTTTCATAGCACTGGCTGCATTTCCATATTCCAGCGCAGCCTGGCAGTTTCCATTCTCCTTTAATAATCCATACAGGAAACCGGAAATATAAGCGTCTCCGCTTCCGATTCTGTCTACAACCTCAATTTTCTCATAAGGCTTTTCTTCATAATAGCTGTCTGTTTTTTTCTCATAGATTACAGAACCAAAAGTATGAGACTTGGGACTGTGCACGATTCTCTGGGTTGCTGCAACTACAGCAATATCATATTCATTAGAAAAACTTTTCAGGATTTCTTTTATATCCCCTGTTTTTCCAAATGTGAGATTAGCTGTGGATTCTGAGCAGAAAAAGATATCTACAATGGGCAAAATCTTTGTAATGCAGTCTCTTGCCTCATCTCCAGTCCACAAATTCCCCCTGAAATTTACATCAAATGAGATCAATGCACCTTTTTCTTTGAATTTTTTCATCATTTCAATAGCATTTTCCCTTACCGGACCGCCAAGTCCCAAGGTGATTCCGCTGGTATGGAAGCATCTTGTATTTTCATACATTTCTTCTGGAAAATCTTCTAAAGATAATTTATTCACAGAAGAATACTTGCGGTCGTAAACCACCTGCGGTTTACGAGGATCTGCTCCATATTCATAATAGTAAATTCCCAGTCTGGAATCTGCACTGTCATCTCCAGCCAGGTAATCCGTGTCAACACCGTTTCTTCTGATCTCCCTTTTCGCATAATTTCCAATGGCGTGAGACGGAATCTTGGAAATAACACCTGTAGTAAGCCCCAGATTGGCTGCGCCAACAGCTACATTTAATTCTGCCCCACCCAGCTGTTTCTCAAACCTGGTACCCTGGGTTAAACGTTCGTTTCCTTCTGGTGATAAACGAAGGAGCACTTCGCCTAATGCCAGCATGTCAAATTTTTTTCCCATTTTATTATCCTCTTATATTCTTTACGATTTCTGCTGCTTCTCTGGTCAGCTTCTCAATTTCATCAAACCTGCCTTCTGTGATCAGTTTGCCTTTTACCATCCAGCTTCCTCCACAGGCAAAAATGCGGTCATATTCCAGATACTTTTTTACATTCTCTGGATTGATTCCGCCTGTTGGCATAAAACTTAAGGAAGTATACGGTGCTGCCATTGCCTTGATAAATGCCAGTCCGCCAGCCTGCTCCGCCGGGAAAAATTTGATTACGGAAAGTCCTCTGCGTACTGCCTGTGCAGCCTCAGATGGTGTAATGCAGCCTGGAAGCACCGGAATCTTTTTCTTAATACAGTAATCGACAATTTCCGGGTCAAAACCAGGGCTTACAATAAATTCAGCGCCAGCCTGAACAGCACGGTCTACCTGATCCACAGTGAGTACGGTTCCTGCACCAACCAGCATCTCTGGGTGTGCCTCTTTCATAAGACGGATAGCCTCTCCTGCTGCTGCAGTTCTGAAAGTTACCTCTGCGCAGGCAAGTCCGCCATTGCAAAGAGCATCTGCCAGCGACACTGCATCTTTCTCATTTTCAATTACTACAACCGGTACAATTCCCATTTTTTTAATTTTTTCCAATACTGTGTTCATACTTTCTCCTTTTTCACCACTTAATTTACTACGAAAATCTTGTCTAACAATAGACATGAGCGTTTTGCAAATATATTGAATTCATCATACCATTTTTTTGTTTTCAACAGATAAGCTCCATTTTTTAGCAGATATTTCTTTTTTATTATTAAATTCATCTGATGTGCTTATAATATATCTCACCATACTCTATTTGCAATATGTAATTACTACCAATTATTTCCTTCATTTTTAGGTTATTTTTCCATTTTGACAGTTCTTTTTTACAAGTTTCCTGTAACTATAGTCTTTTGCGTTACTGTTCACTGGTAACATTCCGCGAGGTGTTTTTTGTGAACAAAGTTCACAGAAAACCCGAGAGTTGCGGCGCGAAATCATGCAAAGCATGATTTCTGTGCATCGCGAAGCGTGTTACTGTAAACGGAGTGAACAGTAACTCTTTTGCTTTTGCCATAAATATTTCCTGTAAAATTTTTTGACATTCTATTTAAAGCATGATAATATAATTAGTATAAAAAAGGTGCTACTGATAGACGGTTAGTCCGATTTTATGTATACACAAAGTAGTCGCTCAGTTTCTCGGACCGGGGCGGCTATTTTTGTGGCTTATTAGTATCTTTGCCGAATGTGTATCCGGCACAAAAGCAAGTAATGCCAAAACTCATTACTGCAATAAAGTCCAAAATACTCATTGGCTTAGCCCTCCTTTCCGTTTGATTCCCTTCCGGGTTTCTATGTAATCAGAGGGTCACAGTCCCTCTGCCGAAGGACTAACCGCCTACCGTTATGGTAGCACCCAAATATAATTATATCAGTTGTATTCTTTTTTTACAATTAGTAATTGTCTCTAATTTCTGCTTATCTTAAAAGATAAATTTTCTATTCCCCCATCGTCAACATCGTATCAATACAAGCCTTCGCCTTCACTCTCACATTCTCATCCAGCTTGATCTCTTCTCCGCCCTGACCGCAGACGCAATTATAAACATCCATCAATGTAGTCAGTTTCATATTGTGGCATACGCAGTCCTTTGACAGCGGATAAAATTTCTTGTCCGGGCACTCGTACTGGAGATGCTGGACAATGCTGTTCTCCGTACCGATAATAAATTCTTTGGCATCGCTTTCTTTGGCATATTTCATAATTCCGGTAGTACTTCCAATATAATCAGCCATTGCAGAAACCTCTGGCAGACACTCTGGATGAACCAGTAACTTCGCTTCCGGATGAGCGGCTCTGGCTTTTTTCACATCTCTCACGGACATTCTAAGATGAGTAGGGCATCCACCATGAACAAACTTAAATGTCTTCTCTGGAACCTGCTTTTCCACCCATGCGCCAAGGTTGCAGTCCGGGATAAACAGGATCTTGTCATTGTCGATATTGTTCACAATCTTCAACGCAGAAGAAGAAGTTACGCACACATCACAGATTGTTTTCAGTTCGGAAGTGGTATTAATATAAGCCACAACTGTGTAGTCCGGATTGGACTCTTTCAGTGCGGAAAGCATCTCCACATCCAGCTGCTCTGCCATTGGACATCCTGCGCCGCTATTGGAAAGGTAAACCTTTTTCTCCGGAGAAAGAATTTTTACTGTTTCTGCCATAAATCTTACACCACACATCAGCACGTTCTTCTGCGGAGCCTTAGCCGCCTGCTGGCTCAGTCCATAAGAATCACCTGTGTAATCTGCTACCTCCAGAATCTCATGGCTCTGGTATGCATGCGCCAGAATACAGATATCTTTTTCCTTCTTTAAACGCAGAATTTCATCCTGCAGCTGTCTTGTTGTCATCATAATCGTTTTTCACTCCTGTGTTTTCATTTATTCCGGAACTTTAATTTTCCATGTATGCCCGAATGTGTTCTTAAATATCTTCTTACCCTCATTGGCTGCTAATAGCTCCACTCTTTTCGGACATTTTCTTAGGATTATATTACCCGCCCGCTTCACTGTCAACAAAAAAGTTTACAGTTATCTTGTCAATTGTAAAGTTTAGTGATATACTACAGGGCATGTCGTTCGGAAAATTTGAATCCGCACGCACCATTGCAATCATTCACAGAGAAATTTCATAAGCCTGCGCTTCAGATTACTTTTGCAAAATTTCTCTGTACACCAAATTTATCCACGAAAAAAGGACCATCAATTATGAAAACAGATATCCTCATCGCAGGAAGCGGCTGCTCCGGTCTTTACTGTGCCCTCCAGCTTCCCCGCGACAAAAAAATCACCGTCATCACCAAGTCCGACCTTACCAGTAACGATTCCTTTCTCGCCCAGGGCGGCATGTGCATGCTGAAAGAACAGTCCGACTATGACAGCTTTTTCGAAGACACCATGAAAGCCGGACACTACGAAAATGACAAAAAATCCGTAGAGATCATGATTAAAACCTCCCCGGAGGTTGTCAGGGATCTTGTCTCTTACGGTGCCCAGTTCGAGCGAAATGAAGACGGCAGTCTTGCCTACACCAAAGAAGGCGCCCATTCCACCAACCGTATTATTTTCCACGAGGATGTAACCGGAAAAGAGATCACCAGCACCCTGCTCCGCGAAGTCCAGAAGCTTTCCAATGTAGAACTTCTGGAATACACCACCCTGGTTGATATTCTGGAAAAAGACAACCACTGCTACGGCGCTGTGATCCGCCGTCCAGATGGTTCCCTTGACACCGTTACTGCAACCTATACCGTTCTGGCCAGCGGAGGGGTAGGTGGACTTTACAGACATTCCACCAACTTCCGCCACCTTACCGGCGACGCACTTGCTATTGCAGGTAAGCATAATATTGAACTGCAGAACCCGGATTACGTGCAGATCCACCCTACCACCTTCTACACCAAACATCCGGAAGACCGCAGCTTTCTGATTTCCGAATCTGTCCGTGGCGAAGGTGCCAGACTTTACGACAAAAACATGAACCGTTTCGTAAACGAGTTGCTGCCCCGTGATCTTCTTTCCCAGAAAATTCACGAACAGATGGCAAAAGACGACACCGACTTTGTCTGGGAAGACCTGCGCACCATCCCGGCAGAAACTCTTCGCCACCATTTTCCAAACATTGTTGAACACTGCAGGGAAATGGGCTATGATGTTTTCAAGGAATGTATCCCGGTTGTTCCGGCACAGCATTATTTCATGGGCGGCGTAAAAGTGGATTATCAGAGCCGTTCTTCCATGGAAAATCTCTATGTAGTAGGAGAAGCTGCCTGCAACGGTGTCCATGGCAAAAACCGCCTGGCAAGCAACTCCCTGCTGGAAAGCCTTGTTTTCGCAAGACGGGCAGCGCAGGATATGGCAGATCACGATCTTAAGAATGCTTCACCCCAGAATGCCATCGAAGTTGCTGATTACCTTGCTTCCCACGTAGACTTCACCCCATACCAGGACATCCAGACCCTGGCTGAAACTTATCACCATCTTGCCACACAGGCCATCACCCTTGGTCAAAATCCAGAAGGCAGAAAGGAATTTTTATATGTATGATCAGGTAACTCTCGGATTAAATGTTGATCCATTCATTTTAAGCGCATTAAAAGAAGATATCACAAGCGAAGACGTATCCACCAACAGCGTAATGCCAGATTCCACTCCAGGCGTTGTAGATCTTATCTGCAAAGAAGATGGAATCATCTGCGGACTCCAGGTTTTTGAGCGTGTTTTCACACTTCTGGATCCATCCACCAGAGCTGAATTCTATGTAAAAGACGGAGACCACGTAGAAAATAAACAGCTTGTGGGAAAAATTTACGGAGATATCCGTGTGCTCCTTTGCGGAGAAAGAACCGCCCTCAACTATCTCCAGAGAATGAGCGGAATCGCCACCTACACAAGCCAGGTTGCAGCTCTTCTTGAGGGAACCGGGATCAAGCTTCTTGACACCAGAAAAACCACCCCGAACAACCGTATTTTCGAGAAATATTCCGTTCGTGTAGGCGGCGGCAATAACCACCGCTATAATCTTTCCGACGGCGTTCTTCTCAAGGACAATCACATCGGTGCCGCAGGAGGCGTAAAACAGGCCATCTCCATGGCAAAAGCCTACGCTCCTTTTGTCCGCAAAATTGAAATAGAGGTAGAAAACCTGGATATGGTAAAAGAGGCAGTAGAAGCTGGTGCGGACATTATCATGCTGGATAATATGACCACTGAACAGCTGAAAGAATCCATCGACTACATTGCCGGACGTGCCGAAATTGAAGTTTCCGGAAATGTAACAAAAGAAAATATTGCCAGACTCACTGGTTTGGGTGTAAATTATGTATCAAGCGGAGCACTTACACATTCTGCTCCTATTATGGATTTATCTATGAAGAATCTTCATCCGGTGGAGTAAGCCCTATTCGGCTGAACTCCCCCACCGACAGTAATTATCAGAATGGAAGTCACCTGTTTCCCGCCATCAACACGTCCCAAAACATGTTTGACAAAGGCTCTACACGGTAACAGGTAACTTTCATCACAAACCAGCAGACAGGAGATAAAAAATGAAAGGTGAAGAAAGACGAAAACAACTTCTGAATATCCTATCTTCCAGCAATAATCCCGTTTCCGGCGGTACCTTATCTAAGGAATTAAATGTAAGCCGCCAGATTATTGTCCAGGATATTTCTCTCCTGCGTGCCAACGGAGCTACCATTTTTTCCACCAACAAAGGCTATCTGCTCCAGGAGGACAGGAAATATTCCAGAGTTTTTAAGGTTTATCACACAGATGATCAGGTTGAAGAAGAATTAAGCACCATCGTAGATGCCGGCGGCCAGATTCGCGACGTATTCGTCTACCACAAGGTCTACGGCGTGCTGAAAGCTGACATGGGAATCAAATCCCGCCGCGACATCCGCGCCTACATGGAGGAAATCAGCACCGGCAAATCCAGCCTTCTGAAAAATGTAACCTCCGGCTATCACTACCACACCATCGACGCCGAAAGCGAAGAAATCCTGGATGCCATTCAGGAAGAACTTCAGCAGAAGGGGTTTCTTGCGAAATTACAGGACTACGAGCCCGTGGATTTCTGGGGCGGTCAGGAATAAAAACGAAAAAAGTTCAAGAACCAGGCTGAGCACACGTCTCATCCTGGTTCTTGTTATTCCAAAAGAATTTCAATCAACTCTGTTATATTTAGAATATTTGAAAATATAAGGAAAAAGCAATCTGTTACCTTCGTCTGACTATTTTGCTTTCCTGGTAATAGCGTTCCTTGTTCTTATACATTCTTTCATCTGCTTCTTTGGCAATGTCATAGATGTTATCCCATTCTTTCTCAGAACTGAAAACATATCCCCATGAGATTGTCATAGAATCCACCAGTTTCCCATGCCATTGTGCAACACGCCGGTCAAAGCTTTCTATTATGCTTTGAAATTCCTTTGTATTTCCGGTGATGATCACAACAAACTCATCTCCTCCGATTCTGTAAACATTTCCATACTTTCCAAAACTTTCCCTCATACAATTGGCCGCTGCACATATAAGTTCATCGCCTGCAGCATGTCCAAGAGAATCATTTGTATGTTTCAAGTTATTAAGATCCATGGAAATATATATCCATTCCTCGCGGAGATCAAGGTTGTTTATCCTTTCTTCGTATGCATGTCGGTTAAAGCATCTTGTAAGTTCATCTGTGTTTGATATGTACAGCAGTTTTTCTTTTTCATATTTTTCTTTCATAACTCTTGAAAGCAGGTAGAACATACAGCAGGAAGCCAATACAAGATACACGCCAACTATGAGAACCGCAAAAATATTTCCTTGCCGATAAAAGGAACTGTCTATAGTTACAGCTACAATATAGTCATCATACTGACTGAGTAAACATTTGCAGCGTTTTCCACCTATCCTTATGAGTCGGACATCTGTCTCGCCGCTTTTTTTATCAGATGATACAACAAGCCCTTCCAGTTTCACGCCTATCTGTCTGGAATCCGTAGCACCTTTTACAATTTTGGTCTGGGAGTCTGCCACGAAAATTTCGATTCCCTTATAAACAGGCATATCACTTACTACAGCGGAGATTTCATTTTGCTTTAGTTCTTTAAGCAGACGCTTTGGTTCGATGCCGATCTGGATCATTCTGGTACCGGCTTCGTTCCATGTAATGGCATACATCAGATTCTTTCCTTCAGCGGTATTCGGAGTAACATCCTGACACATGGTAAGCTTTTTATCTGTAAGCATAGGCTTAAAATATTTCATCTGTTCTCCGGAGTCAAAACTGAAGCCATAGTATTTAGGCAAAGTACCACTGTAGATATATCCGTTTTTATCAAACAGATGAATTTCGTCTACTAATATCAAATCTGCTATTTTCTGCAATTCTTCTACATCATATTCCACCTGTGGTTTTGCATCTATAATATAGGATACAGCCTTTGCTCTTACTATATAATCGTCCTTTAGCGATTTGATGAGTTCATTTTCACTATCATCATTTTTATTGAGCACGGTGATAACACGATCCAGCAGTACTTTTGACATCCTGTATGTATTACTGTCATTGACATACTTTAAAATTCCGGCTTCAAGCAATAATGCAATCGCAATGGTTGCAAACGCTAAAAAAACAAGCTTTTTTTTCTTCATAAATATATTTTATCATAATTTCCATATGTAAACCATACATAATTTGCATGAATTTTCTCCGAAATTACCGTTCGGTTACTGTTCACTCCGTTCACAGTAACGCGCTTCGCGATGCACAGAAATCATGCATTCGCATGATTTCGCGCCGCAATTCTCGGGTTTTCTGTGAACTTTGTTCACAAAAAACGCCTCGCGGAATGCTACCAGTGAACAGTAACACCGTTCGTTACTGCTCACTCCATTCACAGTAATGCGCTTTGCGATGCATAAAAAGACGAACCTTCTTGTGACAAGCACAAGAAGTAGCGTTCACAACCTGGCCGGCAACTCATAAGTTTTTTGTTATGTAAACCAATCATACTCGCCTAATTGCCTTTCAAAAACTGTTGAATATGATACCTTCTTATTGTCACGAGCAAAAAAATTACCTCATCTCGTGCGCATAATTCCCCCATATTTTCACATACTATCCATACACTACAAAATATGGAAACCCACAAAACAAACAAGCTCTATAGTGTGTTTAAAAAAGTCAATTGTTTCCCACAATTGCATCATAAAGTACAGGAGGAACAGATAAATGAAAGCCACAGGAATCGTAAGAAGAATAGATGATCTGGGCCGGGTGGTCATCCCAAAAGAAATCCGTCGGACCCTGCGAATCAAAGAAGGTACCCCACTTGAAATTTTCACCGACCGTGAAGGTGAAATCATTCTGAAAAAATACTCCCCAATCGGAGAGCTTAGCCTTTTTGCAAAAGAATACGCCGAGTCCCTCTCCCATTCCACCGGCATGCTTTCCTGCATCACCGACCACGACCAGGTAGTAGCTGCTGCCGGTCCGGGAAGTAAGGAATTCATTGGAAAATTGATCAGCAGCCAGCTGGAAGCTGTTATCAATGACAGAGAAGCCAAATGTCTTAGTGCCAAAGACCGTGGCAAAGTCCCTGTGGTGGATGAACAGCCAGCTCCATCCACATCCCAGGTCATCCAGCCCATCATAGCCGCCGGAGATGCTATCGGCAGTGTCATCCTCATGGGAAAAACCGACAAAGACATTCCCGGCGCCAGCGAAAAGCTTCTGGCGCAGACTGCTGCCGGGTTTCTTGGACGGCAGATGGAACAATAATTTTGTTATCACTGCAGTCAACGTCTCGATAGAACCTGTTTGAAAAATTATTCCCGCAATCTGCCAGTGAACAGAAACTAAAAAACTGCTGTATCCATTTAACCCCTCTTCAAAGTCCATTAAATGGTACAGCAGTTTTCGAATTTATATACCTCAACAATCCTGTTCTGTTTTCTCTTCAGATACAGTGCTACCCTGCTTGCCCTGATCCCGCATCTTCTGCCTCTGCCTGGTAATATCAAAATACTCCGGCGAAATAATCCCACGGGCAACCAGTGCATCAAAAACCTCCTTCTGCGACCGCGTCATCACCATACCCACAGTTGAATTATAATCTGTAAGCACACATCCTGTCTTCTCGATCATCCAGAACAGTGCCGAATCATTCTCCGGGATCATCTTCCAAATCTCCTTCTCCGGATATGGCAAAAGCGCCATCATGGTCTGAAGATGGCCCTTCTCCTCAATCAATCTGTAATCCCCATCCGGCATAATAACTCCATCTGAGAAATTCGGAATCTGATCAGCTTTCTGCAAAAGCTCCTCTGTAATCTTCACCACAAGTTACCCCCTGTAAATTATTTTTTAACGGACATGTCGCCTGTCGGCAACATCACCATATATGAAAGTCAGCTGTTCCGCGCCTATGGCGCTCCCACAGCTGCCGACATCATTTATTTTTCACAGCACCGCACATGTTTTCCCCTATTATACCATGCCGCTTATATAAGTGCCACCAATTTAAATTTTCTCATTTTCATGAATTAATGAATAACCTCCAATTTTCTGGACACCCTATAAATACAGACAGGTACAACAGCTGTGAACAGAATGTATGTAGAGGTGAAAAGAATATGAGG
Source organism: Ruminococcus sp. 1001713B170207_170306_F1 (assembly GCF_015668065.1). Classification (NCBI taxonomy): domain Bacteria; kingdom Bacillati; phylum Bacillota; class Clostridia; order Eubacteriales; family Oscillospiraceae; genus Ruminococcus; species Ruminococcus sp. 1001713B170207_170306_F1. The sequence continues at coordinate 73,037 of NZ_JADPEX010000023.1, forward strand.
AAAAACAGAACAGCAAAATTTATTTTCAACGGCGCTCTCCTTGCAGTTATGGCAGTTCTCGGAGTGACCGCTTACCAGGTTGCAAACAAACCAGAACATATTCAGGAAGTGCTTCCATTGGAAAGCACCAAGGAAAATGACACTGCCAAAGCAGATGGAGCCAACTCAACTGATGATTCGTCCCTTGCAGAAGCAGGTACTAACATGGTAGAAGCAGATCTGGACGGAATTTCCGATACCGGAATCCTAGACAGTGAGTCTTTGATAAACGAATCAGATAATTCATCCGCAACAGACATGGCAAGCCTTGACAATACCGTGGACTTAACCAATTCTGCTGACATTAACGATACCGCTGATATTTCCAGCTCCTCTGACATTGGAGAAAGTACCAGCGTAAACGCCCAGATCTCCCTGCACAAAGGACCGGAAATCAACTTCTCGGAAGATACATTAATGGAGTGGCCGGTAAACGGACATGTTCTCATTGATTACAGCATGGATCAGAGTGTTTACTTCCCAACTCTGGATCAGTATAAACTGAGCCCTGCGATTTCCGTACAAGCAGTGGAAGGTGCCCCTGTAGTTTCCGCAGTAAACGGAACCGTATATTCGATTGAAAATAATGCCCAAACTGGCACTACCGTCACCATGGAGCTTGGAAACGGCTACCAGGCAATCTATGGTCAGCTTACTGATCTGGACGTTGCTGAAGGCGATACCGTCACCAAAGGTTCCATCATAGGCTATGTCGCAGCTCCTACCATTTATTACAGCGAAGAAGGCAGTAACCTGTACTTCGCCATGAAAAAAGACGGAGAACCAATCGACCCGATCACGTATCTGCCGTAAAAAAAATTCAGTCCATGAAATATCAACATTCACAAAAGTAAAAAAACAACGTATAATAAAGCAGGTGGGAAAATCCGCAGTCGGTACCTAAATCCTACCTGCTTTTTCCAGTCCTTCCAGGCAGCTAAGAGCCCGGAACCCGCCATGGTAGCCATTCTGACACGCTATAGTATTCTTTTGGACTGCAAATAATATACCAGCTTACCGATTGCTTTTTATAAAAATAAGGAGCATTGTCAGCCAGTTAACAGCATGACGATACTCCTTTACATAAATATTTATTTAATTCCTAAACGGACATGTCGCCTGTTGGCGACATCACCATATATGAAAGTCAGCTGTTCCGCGCCTATAGCGCTCCCACAGCTGCCGACCGCATTCGTAATCCGGGCTATCACCCTACTTACTCATACGCTCTAGCCCGTCCGATATCCAAGAATTTGCTCATGCAAGCATGGCTCATTCTTGGCTGCCGTCCGGGACTTTCATAGTAAAACATTAAGAACTTTCACCTTACAACCCAAAAAGGAGCCCCATGAATTACACCTACATCGTCCAGTGTGCCGACGGTACTCTTTACACCGGATGGACAAACTGTCTGGAAAAGCGCCTGAAAGCCCACAACAGCGGCAAAAACGGAGCCAAATACACCAAAACCAAACGTCCGGTAACTCTTGTCTACTACGAAGGCTACGCCACCAAAGAAGAAGCCATGAGCCGGGAATATGCAATCAAACAATTAACCCGGGCGAAAAAATTAGCCCTGATGGAATTTTAAAGGAGGTCACAGTTCCCTCTAAATATTAAAAGTTATTAAAAAACTTGTCTAAAATATTTTACCTTACCATATCATCAAATCGGCATATTCGCCACAAAACAATACATCACAATAAAATGACACGCGCTTCCCAGCATAATAAATACGTGGAAAATCTCATGTGACCCAAAATTCTTATGTTTCGCATTAAAGATGGGAAGCTTCAGTGCATAGATCACACCGCCAATCGTATAAATAATTCCCCCCGCCAGCAGCCAGCCAAATCCAGCCTTAGGCAATGCATGAATAATTGGCATGAACGCAAGCACACACAACCAGCCCATTCCAATATACAGCACAGAAGAAATCCATTTCGGACAAGTCACCCAGAATGCCTTAAATACAATTCCCAGAATTGCTGTCGCCCACACAAGTGCGCAAAGTATATATCCAATCTTGTTATGAAGAACAATCAGGCACACCGGCGTATAGCTTCCAGCGATCATTACAAAGATCATCATATGATCCAGCTTCTTCAGTCTGCGGTTCACCTTCGCCGTAGAATCAACGGAATGATAAAGAGTACTTGCCGCATAAAGCAGCATCATCGTAAGAATAAACACTCCCAGTGCCACGATATGAATATGATCGCTCCACTCTGACGAGCGAATCAATAAAGGCGCTGCTCCCACTGCTGCCAGAAGAAAAGCAATCCCATGTGTAATCGCACTTCCCGGATCTTTTAATTTATATTTCATGATAGCACCTCCTAGAACTTTTCCAAAGCAACTTTGCAAGCAATCAGTTTGATCCCTGAGCCGCAATGTTTTTGCAAACTTTATCATGTAGTTTTAATTACTATGTCATCAAGTATGTGTTATACTATAACACTTTTTTTGAAAAATTCAAGGGGTTTTATAAAACTTTTATAATAAAAGTAATTTTTCGATTTTCAGCAACATTTTTCACCTCTCCATCTCCAGCACTGCCTCAACCTCCATCTCCGGAAAATATGTCTCCAATATCTCCTCCCAGCTACTCCCTTTCTTCGCCATCTCATTCCCCCCATACTGGGAAAATCCAATTCCATGTCCTTTTCCTTTGCATAAAAAGCGCACCATTTTTCCTACTTTCTGCACTGAAAAATCTGCGGAAGCCAGATGCATGCCCTGGCGAAAAGTCTCACCCTCAAGCCAGTTTCCATCAGCTGTCAGCGCAGTCACATAACCGGCACTATCTCGCTTTTTGACCACCAGCTTCGCAGGAAGCTGACTGGCAGGCACATATGTACTGTTTACATAATCTGGTGCCTCCCTGTCCTGACTACTTTCCACTGATTTCAGATAGCCATAATCTGCACTGTGAAAAACCTCTTTCCCATCCCTGGTTTTACCGCTGCTGATCTCATGATAGGGAACTAATTTCAGCTTTCCATTATATGTAAGAACCTGCCCGACTGTTGCCTCTGCCGCTGCTCCATACTGCTGCAGCTTATCCACCGCACTCAGTAATTTCCAGACACCTCCATACCCAACAACAAAACTCCTGCCACTATTTAATTCTGCTATTCGGAAAGATAACACCTCTTCATCTTCTGTCGCAGCTGTCATTTGCTCAACTCTTCTTTCCCTGTTTTTCCCTGCGATACTTTCACTTACTTCATCCAGAATTTCTCCTTCACTTTCCCCCTCCTCCAGCCGCCTGTACACCTCCGACCTTGCAATCACCGCCTGAGCTTTCACCGCTTCCTCCGCATAATCCCCTTTCATCTGTACCATCAACATCAGCGGAACCATATCCTCCACCCCCGGAGAATGCAGTAAAAGTGCTTTATCAGCCCCATTCAAGGCAATTGTACACATATACGGTAGTAATAAAATGAATGGAATAAACAGCCCTGAAGAATAAAAGCTCCGAAACCATTTTCTCATATATTTCCTGCCCTTTGCCATTGCTTAAAAATAATTGGCATACCTAATGTTCTAGGTTTCAGGAATCTTTCTCGCTTTGCCCGCATAAGCAACAGCTCTCCTGTCTATCTCATTTCTCCTTATTATATGCACAATTGCAAAAACTTATTAACCGTAGTATACTGTACCCATTGTTGCGCAGACACGGTAACAAAGCGTGTAACTGCTAATTTTCAAAGTAAATATAACGGAGGTTTTTCATGGCCGCACTCTTTCTCGCACCCCTATACATCCTGATCAATGCATACGTTGTCCGTTGGATGATACGATGGATGGGCGCCTGTCACAGACTTTTTCAGACAATGGCATTTCGCGCTTCCTTTATAGGAGTTTACATAATATTAGCAACAGCCCTGCTCACCGGCTTTCTCATCAAAAAGCCGGCCAACCTGCACCGTATTCTCAAGCATACAGGTAACTATTTTCTCGGAACTTTCATCTATATTCTGCTGGTAATCGCTGTCGTTGATTTTGGCCGTCTGATACTGAAATACATATTCCATGCCCCGTTTATCGGGCACCGCAGCACTTTCGTCATCACAGGCCTGATCTGCACCATACTGATCATCAGCCTCAGTGTTTACGGAATCCTTCATGTAACCCATGTGAAAACTACACCTTATGAGATAAACGTTGAAAAAACAGTTGACGGCATGGATTCCCTGAAAATAGTCCTTCTCGCTGATACCCATTTCGGCTACAGCATGGGAACCGCCCAGGCAAAACGAATTGTGAAAAAGATCAATACTGAAAATCCAGATGTAGTCTGTATCGCAGGTGATATTTTCGATAATGAATATGACGCCATTTCCAAACCAGATAAATTAAAAGAAATTTTAAAAGGAATTAAGTCCAAATATGGAGTTTACGCCTGCTGGGGCAATCACGACCTGAACGAACCAATCCTGGCAGGTTTCACCTTCAACGGAACAGAAGATAACTACAACGATCCCAGAATGGAAGAATTTCTTACAGACGCAGGAATTCACCTGCTAGACGATGAATCTGTTCTGATCGACAACAAATTTTATATTGTCGGCCGCCGGGATGCCTCCCGCTGTGAAAAAGTAGAAGGCTCCAGAGCCACTCCGGCCCAGCTTACCGAATCGCTGGACCAGGGAAAACCAATTATTTTCATTGACCATCAGCCAAAAGAATTAGACGAGACAGCTGCTGCCGGTGTTGACCTTGACCTTTGTGGTCACACCCATGACGGCCAGATTTTCCCCGGAAACCTGATTATCCATCTATTCTGGGAAAATTCCTGTGGCTACCTTCGAAAAGGAACTATGCACAACATTGTCACTTCCGGGGCCGGGATCTGGGGTCCGAACATGAGAGTCGGCACCAACAGCGAAATCTGTCCGATTACAGTTCATTTTAACAATTAATGTAACTATACCACAGATACTATACCGCGAGATGTTTTCGTGAACATAGTTCACAGTTACCAATTAATTTTTCAAATATTGCCGGTTCAGATTTTAAGCCATTCCAACCATGCTTCACTGTATTTATATACAGAGCCAACCATCACATATCCACCTGACAATATAGGTTTTATAGTTACATTAAATCAACCGATTATGCCCCTACGGACTGCCTCTGCACCCCCATCGTTCCATGCAAGGCAGTCCTTTCTCATGTGAAACATCCCGTATCCGATTTCCCCTTCTTCCTCGCAGCCCAGCCCTTTCCACTAAAGCCTGTCCACGCTTCACCACATCTATTCCTTCCAGCATCTTTCCCTGGAAAAATCTTCCCACTATACCTTTTTCATATATCTCATAAGCTTCATGCGCGCCCAGCTCCCAGCCAGTCACCACACTCAGCCATCCTTTCATCCTTACAGCCAGTCCGCCGATTCCATCAATCAGTCCCTTTATTCCCTGCATACCCCGTCCATTTTCACTCATCACTCCCATGAAAAAACAAGTCACCACGGTCATCACCATATTGAAACGTTCTTTCAAACTGAATTTATTTTCCCGATTGAAATATTTTTTCAATAATCTCATAAAGGCCCTCCTTCTTGTCATGCCTGTCCAAAATCCAAAAGCTTATCACCGCTGCTGTCTCCTAATGCAATTAACTTTGTACCATTTCGGGCACTTTTTCTGCCTCCGGCAGACTGCACGGACAGCTCACAGCAAACAGCCGCCAGAATATGTTTGAAAAAACTCCTCTGCGAACTGCGCACTTTTCATGATTGTGCAGGTTCTAGAGCGTGTTTGAAAAAGGCTTTCTGCAAGATGTGCGTCACAATTTGTGGGAGATTTTGTCCGGATGAAGGCGCCGTAGCGGGCTACGGCAACTGAATTCGGGCAAAATATACCACAAAGTGGGGCGTGCAGATTGCGGGAATGATTTTTCAAACAGGCTCTAGTAATATTTATGTCTGCCAATACAACCCATAGAACCATTTTTTATAAATTTTCCCCATTTCACCCCTTATTGACACACTTGTCCCCCACTGCTACAATAACCCTAACAACAACTTTTACCGCTTTCCCAAAGAAAGGAGCACCTTATGGCAAAAGAACAGATTGCAGTTGCAGAACTGATTACAAACATTATTCTGGGAAAAACGGACGGAGCCAGCCGGGTAGATTTCTTCCCGCAAAAGCCTAAATTTCCATTTGACAAACCATACGAGCAGCCATTTCCCCGCGCCACGCCGGAGAGCCAGGGTATTTCCTCTGACATGCTGGCCGACCTGCTGCGGGATCTGGACACTTCACACTATACAGACATGCACCATTTCATGGTTCTCCGAAATGGAAAGGTCATCTGCGAGGCCAATTTTGCCCCCTACCGCAGCCGGATCTGGCACGTGACCCATTCCATGTGCAAAAGCATCACCGGCATGGCAATTGGTCTTCTGGTTGAGGAAGGCAAGCTTTCTCTGGACGAGAACATTTACGACATTTTCCAGAAAAAGCTGAACACCTTTAACAAGATTTTCCGCCCTAAAGTCACTGTAGAAAATCTTCTCACAATGACCAGCGGCGTCACTTTCAACGAATCCGGGATCGTCTCTGGAAACGACTGGCTCACCAGCTACCTGAATTCTTCCATCAGCGGCACCCCCGGGGAAAATTTCCAGTACAACAGCCTGAATACCTACGTTCTGTCCGCCATCGTCACGGAACGCACCGGCCAGTCACTTACCGAATACCTGGAACCACGGCTTTTCGCTCCCCTTGGAATCACCCGATATTTCTGGGAAACCTGCCCTAAGGGCATTACCAAAGGCGGCTGGGGACTTTTCCTCTGCACCGAAGACATGGCAAAATTAGGTCAGCTTTATCTACAAAAAGGTAAATGGAACGGTCAACAGATTATCCCGGAATTCTGGGTTGAAGTCTCCACCGCCAAGCATAAGGAAAGCATTGAAGGTACTTTCGGCTATGGCTACCAGCTGTGGATGGAAGCCCGCCCGGGCAGCTTTGAATTCAATGGAATGCTTGGTCAGAATGTAATCGTTTACCCTGACATGAACATGGTAGTCGTCACAAACGCCGGAAATAACGAACTTTTCCAGAACTGCGTCATGCTGAACATTATCCGCAAGCATTTTCCGCGCAACTTTCATCCTGCAGATATTCTGCCTGAAAACCCATGTGCCCAGACACTCCTGAACCGCCTGACTGCCGAGCTTGAAAACGGCACTCACGCGCCTCAGACACTTCCTGCCCTCCGAAAAGGCGGCTGGAAAAAAAATCCATCTGGGCTCCGCCACAGTACTAACGCCAGACCGAATACCTGGAATTACGTGAAAGGACTTCCTGAACCGAATCCTTACCAGTTCACCCAGCAGCTTAATGGCAAAATTTTAGAACTTTCTCCACAGAGCATTGGTCTTTTCCCGTTGTTTATCCAGATTTTCCACAATAATATGACGGAAGGTGTGCAAAAGATTTCATTCGCCTGTGAAAAAGGCAATTTCTCCGTAAACTTTCTGGAATCCGGCGAATGGCACAGCATCCCGACAGGACTTGGAAAATTCAAAGAATCCTGGCTTACCCTCCACGAGGAAAGCTATCTGATTGCAGCCTCCGGAGAATTCACTACAGATGAAAACGGAACCGCCGTCCTGAAGCTGGACTTCACCTTCCTTGAAGAATGTGTTCGAAGAAAAATCAACATTTTCTTCCTGCCCGAAGATGAAATTCTCATCCGCTGGTACGAAACACCAGGCAAAGGCATGATCATGGAAGGTCTGGAATCCATCACCGAAGAAATCTCCAACAACTTTCTCTATGGAGCCTTCAAGGGAACAGGCGGCCTGGAGCTCCTTCACAGGGTAATGGAACAGACTATTGAACCGGTTTCGCATGGGTATCTGGTGACACCTGCTGAAGTGGCTCCGGAACAGGGATCAGTTTCATCCTTAAATGAATCAGATTGCAGAGAACTTTCAGCAGAACCCAGTGAAATAACGACCACTTCCTATTCTACAGAAAGTTTGTAATGCACCATATATCGCACTTTAATAGCAATAAAATTTTTTTCGACCAAATATGCGGTCAATCAGGAGGTACCCCATGATTTCCCAGGAAAAACGCTTAATCATCACCTTTCGCTGCACCACCGACGCCATCGCCATGGAGAAATCCTGCAAAGCCACTGGTGCTCCAGGAAGACTGATTCCTGTTCCAAGAAGTATCTCTGCCAGCTGCGGACTTTCCTGGTGTGCGCCCCCCACAAGCCGCACTGCCCTTGAGAAACTACTTCAGGATCAGGACCTGGATCCTGAGGGCATATATGAGTGTATAATTTAATTATTAAACAGGCTTTCTGCAAGATGTGCATCACAATTTGTGGGAGATTTCGCTCGGATGAGGGCGCCGTAGCGGGCTACGGCAACCGAATTCGGGTGAAATCTCCCGCAAAGTGGGGCGTGCAGATTGCGGGAATGATTTTTCAAACAGGCTCTAATGCAGTACGAATTAGTTTTCAACATTACTCGCGCGACATATTAAAAATTTACTGTGTCAGAGTATCCATTACTTAATATTTGCTGTATTATAGAGTCTGTTGAAAAATGTCAATTCAAAAAATACAATATAGATAGTAGGAGGAATTACATGGAAACAAAAACATTTGACGCAAGAGGAATGGCCTGCCCACTCCCAGTTGTAAACGCAAAGAAAGAATCCGAAGAAATGACAAATGGCGGCACCCTTATCATTCTCGTTGACAATGAAATTGCCGTCCAGAACCTTACCAAATTTGGCAACAGCAAAGGCTTTACAGTCTCTTCTGAGAAAAAAACAAAGAAAGATTTCACCGTAACCTTCCAGATTCCGGAAAACAGCACAACCTCAACACCAGCAGCTGAATCTGCCGTTCCCGCCTGCACCCCGGATTCCAAGAAACATGGTCTTGTAGCCGTCCTTTCCGCCAATACCATGGGAAATGGTGAAGAACAGCTTGGAAAGATTCTTATGAAATCCTTCATTTTCGCTCTCACCAAACAGGATCAGCTCCCAGAGATCATTCTGTGCTACAACTCCGGAGCATCCCTTACCTGCGAAGACTCCGATTCCCTGGAAGATCTGAAATCTTTGGAAGCCGAGGGTGTAAAGATTCTCACCTGCGGTACCTGCCTTGATTTCTATGGTTTAAAAGAAAAACTGGCAGTTGGTGGCGTTACTAATATGTACGAAATTGTAGAAATTATGGAAAGCGCAGGAACTATCGTGCGCCCATAATAATTACTGTTTACTCCGTTCACAAAAATACCTTACAGAACATTACCAGTGAACAATAAACCAATAATTCTCTAAATAACTTCTAAATAATGAAAATCCACGCTTTAAAATCACTAATTTTCTCAGTAATCAAATTTTTGGCCTTAAGAAAATTTCAAAATTAAAGCGTGGATTTTTACTATTATATGAGACATATCTGAGACATCTTATTTTCAATGGGATACAAATGGGACATATGCTTGGGATTAATTAGAGCGTGTTTGAGAATTATAAGAAAATATAAAAAGACCGGAAACCCTCATAAACAAAGGATTTCCGGCATTTCTTGAAGTGAAGCATCGGGGATTCGAACCCCGGACAACTTGATTAAAAGTCAAGTGCTCTACCAACTGAGCTAATGCTCCATATTAAATTTGTCATATATTTCACATCTTAAACGCCAAGTTTTTTTCTAAACAACCTTCGGCATTTAAAATGCCCAGAGCCGGAATCGAACCAGCGACACGAGGATTTTCAGTCCTCTGCTCTACCAACTGAGCTATCTGGGCATAAGTAGCGGGAATAGGATTTGAACCTATGACCTTCGGGTTATGAGCCCGACGAGCTTCCAGACTGCTCCATCCCGCGATATATTCTTTTAAAACCAAAAGCCGATGATCGGACTCGAACCGATAACCTGCTGATTACAAATCAGCTGCTCTGCCAATTGAGCCACATCGGCACGTAACCACTGGCTACAACAGATGAATTATATTCATCAAATGGATGGAGAAGGATTCGAACCTTCGAAGGCATCGCCAGCAGATTTACAGTCTGTCCCCTTTGGCCACTCGGGAATCCATCCATATGGGACCTATAGGGCTCGAACCTATGACCCTCTGCTTGTAAGGCAGATGCTCTCCCAGCTGAGCTAAGATCCC
>NZ_JADPEX010000024.1:0-77305 GCF_015668065.1 Ruminococcus sp. 1001713B170207_170306_F1
CTCAAGATGAGATGTCCCATTCGAAAGAAGTAAACCCCCTTGAAGACGACGAGGTAGATAGGGCAGGGGTGGAAGTGTGGTAACACATGGAGCTGACTGTTACTAATAGGGTGAGGGCTTGACCAACAATCGCAAGGTTTTGAAAAAGATTCTTGACAAATATTCCACAAGGATGTAACATGTATGTAGTTTTGAAGGTGCAAACCTTTATATTCCTCCTTAGCTCAGTCGGTAGAGCATTCGGCTGTTAACCGAAGTGTCGTTGGTTCGAGTCCAACAGGGGGAGTTTTTTATGGAAATGTTAGGCTCCATGGTCAAGCGGTCAAGACACCGCCCTTTCACGGCGGTAACAGGGGTTCAAATCCCCTTGGAGTCACTGAGAAAATTAAATAAAATGGCAATTTGGTGTGGCTTTACTCTGACATTTGGTGTATAATACAGTTTATAAGTATTGTGCCGATGTGGCTCAATTGGCAGAGCAGCTGATTTGTAATCAGCAGGTTATCGGTTCGAGTCCGATCATCGGCTTTTTGGACCTTTAGCTCAGTTGGTTAGAGCAACCGGCTCATAACCGGTCGGTCCTGGGTTCGAGTCCCCGAAGGTCCATTTAATTTAATATTCTTCTGGCCCGGTGGCTCAGTTGGTTGGAGCGCCGCCCTGTCACGGCGGAGGTCGAGAGTTCGAGTCTCTTCCGGGTCGCTGCTGTTGAAAATTTACAGCAATTTAATATTATGGGATCTTAGCTCAGCTGGGAGAGCATCTGCCTTACAAGCAGAGGGTCATAGGTTCGAGCCCTATAGGTCCCATATGCCGCAGTGGCGGAACTGGCAGACGCCCGGGACTTAAAATCCCGTGGGTAGTGATACCCGTACCGGTTCGATTCCGGTCTGCGGCATGACCTGAAACCCTTGATTTTCAAGGGTTTTTTTGATGTCTGGATATATTTACACCCTTCTGGAACACCTCTTATTTAGCCCCAAAATGGATTTTGACAGCAGATTTGACAGCAGAACTGACAGCAGATACAAAATATTTAAGCAGCTTCAAAATAATATTCTGGTATAATATTCACTTTTTTTATAGCTGGAAACTGGAATTTCCATGCTTGATAGTTTCAAAGGTTGCGCTTTCAAAAATAAAAGTAAAATAATAGCTTGCTTTACGTAGTCAGCTGCAATATTATTAAAATATTACTGTAGATGAAAATAATCTGACAGGAGGTAGCAACTTGATTAGACAGGAAGTATTAATGCTATTTGTACAAGGGACTAAAAAAATATTAAAAAATAATCTATCCAAACTTATTGTCTATGGTTCTTATGCCCGTGGAGATTATAAGGAAAATTCGGATATTGATGTTATGATATTAACACCTCTTTCAAAAGAAGAAATAGAGCAGGTCGAAAACAGTATTTTTGATCTGGCGTTTGATCTGGAACTGGAGTCAGGGATTGTAATAAATCCAGTTCTGGAGAATGAAGCACATTACAGATACTGGCTGGGAGCATTGCCGTTTTATGATAATGTAGAGAAGGAGGGAATTGTAATTGGATGAGAGACAAAAAGATTTAAGCAATTATCGAATTACACAAGCTGATGATAGTCTGAAAGTAGCTGACTATTGTTTAAAAGAAACCAACGAGTCTATTTATATCACCCAAAATGATGAGGGAGATATGGGAATTAAGAGTATTGATACATATGAAAAGCGTGAACAGTTACTTCGGTTACGTGCCAGAGTACTTCAGGCTGAGTGGGAAAGAATAGATGGTGCCAAAACTATGAGTGCAACTGAAGCACGAAAAAATTTGAGAGAGAGACTCGGAGAGCTGTAGAGTTGACTGTCTGGATAGATACATGTGAAGTCACTGGCAACGTTCCGCGAGGTGTTTTTTGTGGACAAAGTAAGCAATAACATTTTCTCTTCATTTACTGGCACAAGTAATAGTGCAAACCGGTTTTGGATGGATTATTATTAGTATAGAGAATACATGGTCAATTGAAGGAGAATTTTTTACAATATGTGTTCTTTACAAGAATCGAAAACAAAAACAGGTTTTGCGGAGGATGTGTATGAAGCAGGATAAAAAAGAGAAGCGGAACAATATATTATATTCGGTATTAGGTTTCGTCCTGGGCATTGCCATGTGTGGTATAGGAATATATGGTATGATTTTAAACAGAATTGAAAGCCAGGAGTACAAAAACACTACAGACAAACGAGAGGTTATTGCAGTTGTAGAATCCTGCCGTGAGATTGATAACAGTGATGATAAAGACAAAAATAAAAAGAATTCAAGATCAGTAAAATATCGGACTAAATTAGCATTTGAGGTTGATGGAAAATCCTATGAAGGAGAAGAAACCTATAATCAGAAAGTATACGTTGGTGATAAAGTTAAGGTCGAGGTTTAGCGGACTTCAAAAGGAATTTATAAACTCCGCCCATATAACAATTTGGTAAATTTTGTGTTTTATTGTGTGGCAATTCCATTAGGCTTTATCATAGCAATAGCCTCGGTTTACAGTATAAGGCTGATTGTCAAAAAAGAATAAGATCATAGGATTCAGAAATGCTCCCTACTGGGCAGGAATGTGAAAGAACAAAAACCTGTCATTCAGAAGGGAGCATTTTATAATTGTGAATAAGTAGGATCAATCAAAATCTCTGGTAATATTTGTAAGCCATTTTCTTCTGAAATAGTGAATAAATACTACAGGCATTTTTTCAAGTTCATCCAAAGACATTACAAAGTATACCCAGATAGGCGGTAGTTTAAAAACATATGCGGCAAGAAATGTGAGAGGAACTGCTACAAGCCACATAAATATGGAATCAACGATCATTCCAAATCTGGAATCACCACCACCTCTGAAGCAGCCGCATATAAGACAGGTATTAATACCTTCTCCAACAAGACGCCAGGTCGTCATAATGATAAAAACGCCAAGATAATAAATGGCCGTTTCTGTCAGCTTATCCCGATAAAAATCCAGTATCAGGGGGCGAATCGCCAGAATAACGGCACATCCGATCAGGCTTACAATAATGGTTATTCTGAGCATCCGTTTTCCATATTCTCTGGCTGTATCAATGTGATTTTTCCCCAGCTCCTGACTGATAATAATGGTAGTAGCGTTGGCAAAACCCCGACAGGCGATAGCACCAATGTTTACCACCATAACAGCGACGGCATTTGCAGCAACCATATCATTACCAATATGCCCAAGAATTGCTGCGAATGCGGAACTGGCAAAGCTCCAGACGAGGTCATTTATTACGGCTGGAGTTGCAATTTTCATAAAATCCTGGAACAGGATCCCCGATTTCGCAAAGAAGTATTTTATTCGGAATCTCACATTTGATTTGTTCAAGGAGTAGATGAGACAAATCAATACCTCTGCGATTCTGGCAATCACAGTACCAAGAGCAACACCGGTAACGCCAAGCTTTGGAAGTCCAAATAAGCCAAAGATGAAGGTGGCATTACAAAGTACATTGACACAAAGGGAGACAATGTATGTAACAGAAGGCAGCATTATCTTTCCGATACTTCGAAGGGCACTCATAAAAACCTGAGAGAATCCCATAAACATAAGTGAAAATGAAAGTACCCTCAAATACTCACTTCCAGCAACAATTGTATCAGGATTGTCTGTAAAAATCTTCATAACCGTAGTTGGCATGGAAAAGGAGATAAGGAAAAATATCAGAGAGATAATTAAGGTGCATCGCTCCGCTAAGCCGAGAATCTTTTCGACAGTCTTTTGATCACCTTTTCCCCAGTACTGGGCACATAAAACGGATGTACCTGTGGCCATACCATAATATATACAAAAAAGAACGAAAGTATATTGGTTGGCAAGTGATGAAGCCGACATGGCAGTCTGGCTTACATATCCAAGCATTACAGTATCAGCAATATTTACCAATGTTGAAATCAAATTTTGAATCATAATTGGAAATGCCAATGTCGATGCATATTTTAAGAAATCTTTTTTATTTAGCATGTTACAGTTTTCCTTAGTTCTTACAATTTATAATATAACAATCAATGAAACAGAGAAAGTGATAAATTATAGTTTAACATATCCGATTAGAATATGCTATATAAAATGTTAAAATAGGACATTGTGAAATTACTTTTTTTAAGCTAAAATGTGAGTGTGCAAAACTTTTGGTTGGGAGTGTGAGAATATGACAAAAGATCTGACTACTGGGAAAATCATGCCCATTCTTGTTAATTTTACAGTGCCTCTTGTTTTGGGAAATTTGTTTCAGCTGACCTATAATGCAGTTGACAGCATTATTGTAGGGCATTTTGTAGGAAAGGAGGCCCTGGCGGCTGTGGGAATCTGTAATCCGGTCAGTACGTTGATGATACTATTTCTGAACGGATTGTGTATGGGAGCCAGTATCCTGATGGGGATTCAGTATGGAGCGAAAGATTATGAGACTTTGCATAGACAAATCAGTACAACTCTGTTGTCTGGTGCGTTTTTTTCATTTTTTCTCACATTGGTTTGTGTAATATTTGCTGTACCCATTCTGCTGTTATTGCAGGTGGATCCATCTATTATGAGTATGACAGTGCAATATTTGCGGATTATTTTTCTGGGATTAATGTTTACATTTTTATATAACTTTTTTTCAAGCACTCTAAGAGCATTGGGAGACAGTGCATCCCCCTTGTACTTTCTGATCATCAGTGCGATTCTGAACATTTTCGGAGACCTGTTTTTTGTTATTGTATTAAAGGCTGGAAGTAATGGATGTGCAATTTCCACAGTACTCAGTGAGGCGCTTTGCTGTTTGTTTTGTATTATCTATATACAGAAAAAAGTACCGATTCTTCGGCTTGGGAAGAAATGGCTGGTTTTTGATGCCAGGCTTTTGAAAAAAACCATTGCTTACGGGTGGGCATCTGCCATGCAGCAGGCAACTGTACAGATGGGAAAAATTGCAATACAGGCACTGGTTAATACAATGGGAGTATCGGTAGCAGCAGCCTTTGCAGTGGTTAATCGCATTGATGATTTTGCCATCACACCGGAACAGAATATTGCCCATGCGATGACCGCATTAATGGCTCAGAATAAAGGAGCTGGAAAAAATGACCGTATGAGGGAAGGCTTCCGATGTGGAATGATACTGGAGCTTGTTTATGGAGCAGCAGTTATGCTGATCTGTCTGGGATTTGCCAGACCATTGATGTCATTATTTGTAAAAGATGAGGAAGTTATCGGACATGGAGTGGTTTATCTCCACTTGATTGCGGTAATGTATATTCTTCCCGCTATCACAAATTCGCTTCAGGGCTTTTTCCGTGGAATCGGAGATCTGAAGGTGACCTTGATGAGCAGTTTTACCAATATGACAGTCCGTGTCATTGCAGCGGCACCGATGGTTTTGTTATGGAATTTTGGTATTGAGGCACTGCCATATTCCTATCTGGCAGGATGGATTGCCATGCTGCTTGTAGAGACACCTTTGATGCTTCGAATTTACCGAAAAAAGTAAAAGTAAAAGAAAGGACATCCTGAAAAAACGGATGTCCTTTTTATAAAAAGAAGTGCATATTATTTGCGAAAGAGACGTTTGACAAAAGCCAGAAGATCAAAATGCCGAGTCTTCGTATAGTCATTTATAAAATTGTCACAATACATATAACGTTCTGCTATGATCCATTCTGGAACGGGAAGTGCATCCAGGGAACTTGTATATTCTGCGAATTTCATATTCACGCCTCCTTTAATTTGTTTTTTAAGTTACTTATATTCTAGCACAAAATTGAGAAAAAACTATGGGGGTGGATTCTAAAAATCAAGGGGAAAATATGTGCTGTCAACACAAAATATATGATATAATAAAGAAAAAATTTGAACATTTTACAGAATGGGTTTGGATAACAAAAAGGGAGGTTTTATGAGTTTTACAATACAGGATATGATGCTGACAGCAGAAACCAGATATGAAATGAAGTTTCTGGCCGGAAAAAATGGATGGTCCAATTCGATCAGCTGGGTACATCTTCTTGAGGATACAACGATCATACAGAATTTCTGGGGAAAGGAGCTTGCAGTGACAACCGGGCTTGGCTTTCCGGAAAAAGAAGACTGGATGCATCTGGCACAGCAGCTGAACCGGTATCATGCATCAGGGCTTGTTATCAATGTGGGACAGTACATTTATGAGGTTCCGGAAGAATTGAAAGCATACTGTGATGAAAATGACCTTCCGCTGCTGACTGTGCCTTGGGAAGTGCATTTATCAGATATGATAAAAGACTTCAGTATTCATGTATTTTTGCAGGATACTACAGATGAGCAGATCGCATCCGCCCTGATTGCAGCTATTGAGACTCCGGATAATCAGGATGCATACAGAAAAGATTTATTACAGTATTTTGATGTAGATGGAAGCTTTCAGGTGCTGCTGATGACTTGTGAGGGGCTGGACTCCATGGACACAGTGGAGCGAAAAAAGCTATCTTATCGAATACAGGTATATCTGGAGGATATCACTCACAATGGAAGCTTTTTTTATTACAACTCTGATTTTGTGCTGGTAGCGAATGCGCTTTCGGAAGAGTATTTGTGCCGCCTTGTAGAGGGTGCCATAAAAAGAGGAAAAAGACGTATGCCTGGGCTGCAATTGTGCGTGGGAATCGGGAGCAGATGTATGGATATTTCCCAGCTTTCGGTAAGCTATCAGAGAGCGAAGGCGGCAGCACACATAGCGATGACACAAAAGAAGCAGGTGGTAAAGTTTGATGACTGCGGGTTGTTCCGTCTGCTTTATATGGTGAAAGATAAAGAAATACTGAAGGAAATGGAAACAGAATGTCTGGCAGCATTGGAAGAATACGACAGAAGATATCATGCCGGTTATGTGGAAACTCTTCAGTCATATCTGAAGCATAATGGAAGTATTCAGGCTGTGGCAGCAGAATTGTATACGCATCGCAATACGGTACTGTACCGTATCGGAAATATCAGGAAAATTCTGGGAAATGAGTTGAAAACGCCGGAAGAGAGACTGCCCTATCAGATTGCATTTTATATCAGAAATATGCATGGGCAGATATAAGTATTGCGCAGTAATGTTTTTCTTGTGCATAGTGTAGCGCAGTCGTATAATAGAAGCAGTTTTTTTTTACATAAGTAAGATTGTAAAAAAGCAATCAAGGCAGGAAGGAATGGACATATTGCATAACCAATCAATGTTGATGTAATTCTGGAAAATCTGGACCGGATTTTGGGAAGATAAAGCGGATAAAATGAAGGGGAAATACGTGTGAAAAGCACATAAAATAATGCAGGTCTTGTTCAGACCTGCATTATTTTATGCAACAGGGCGGAGTGTAAATTACTTTGTGTAAACCTCTCAGATTGATGATGAAATCGTAGGTTTATAGAATGCAAAAATTCCTACCAGACAGTATTTTATTATTATCCGGAAAATTTATCACCGTAATGAATATGCATGTCCTTCCAGTCCATAAACAATACATAAAATACTCTTCCGTATTGCTGGCTTTCTACGATTCTTCCATGGTCAAGCACAGAGAGGTAAGAGCCGTCAGCTTTTCGAAGATGAAAATGAATATAGTCATTTTCATTACCACTGTCAATCTGTTCCCAGATGCTAGTTTCTATCTCTTTCTGCTCATCCTCCCGAATCAGGTTATGAAAGCTTTTGTTTGTAAGTCGAAAAAGTTCGTCCATATCTTTATATCCGGTCATATGAAGAAACTCCTGGTTTGCATAGAACAGCTCA
Organism: Ruminococcus sp. 1001713B170207_170306_F1; assembly: GCF_015668065.1. Classification (NCBI taxonomy): domain Bacteria; kingdom Bacillati; phylum Bacillota; class Clostridia; order Eubacteriales; family Oscillospiraceae; genus Ruminococcus; species Ruminococcus sp. 1001713B170207_170306_F1. The sequence goes on from NZ_JADPEX010000024.1 coordinate 7,781, forward strand.
TCATCTTCTTTGTCTGCTCTGTATATGATAAATGCACCCGGAAGATGCTCCGAGACATCCTTAAGCGCAAATCCCAGCTGTTTGCGGACACCTGACTGAAGCCCTTCTCTGTAAGCCATACATCCGTTTTTTCCATGAAGCTTTATTTCATAAAGGGCTGCATCTGCACAGCGCATAAGCTGTGAATGGTTGGAGGCAAATGCCGGATATTCCGCATATCCAAGAGAAATAGAAAAGTGATGTTCTGTTCCCTTGTAAGAGAAGGTCTTAGGCAGTCTGATGAATTGATTCAGCTGTGCGTCTGCCTCTTCAAAGGTATAATCAGGCAGAAGAATACAGAACTCGTCCCCACCGTTTCTTCCAAGCAATACATTCGGTGGAAAAAAAGCTTTCATGCTCTCTGCCAGACTTTTTAAAGCCCTGTCTCCGTAAGCGTGCCCATAGACATCATTAATAAACTTAAAGTCATCAATATCAAAAAGTGCGGCCACAAAATGTGCCTTCGGATTTTGGGCGATAATTTTTTCTGCTGCTTCATCAAATCCATAGCGGTTGTTAATACCGGTAAGGGAATCCGTGTGTGCCAGTATCTGAAATCTGTTTTTATTTTCTTTGGACACCAGCCATACCCGGGTAAGAACTGTCAGAAGCAGGATTACGGCAAGAAAAAATCCGGTGACTATAGCTATAAGTGTATTGTTTCGCCATCCGCTTTTGGGTGTTACTTCAAATCTCCAGCTCTCTGCGCCTATTTTAAAATCATAAGAAACCGGATGGGTTAACTGACCGTCTGACTGATAAACAACTTTATAAGTATCGCTCCAGGGAGAAGCCGTCTTTGAAATCCTGTATTCATATCCAAAATTTGAAAGAGCATAAAGCGAGTCTGAGAAAATATCAGGAACACGCAGGATAACAATGGTAAATCCCCAGAAATCCTCTTGTTTGTTTGTATCCGTCAGATAAACTGGATTGCGTACAGCAATTCCATAGCCTCCCTGTTTCAATTCAAAGGGGCCTTGTGTAATGACTGTGTGATTGTCTCTTGCGTAACAGGAAATCTCTCCACGGTCTTTATCATGAATCAGATCAATTTTACCTGCTTCATTTCCCTCTGCCGGATAAATATCTGTCACAACACCATCCGGAGCAAGCTGCACGCTCTCAATAGAATCAGACATAAGATTTTCAGCAATCGTGTCAAACTGATTGATTTCTCCTTTTTCACTGATCAGGATCTGCTTTAGAGCTTCCGTAATCTCGATGCCATTCGCAATCTCATTCTTTATGTGTTCTCCATAGGTTGTTGCGTTTAATTGTGCTGTTATGCGTCTCTCTTTCTTCTCATGGGTGTCTGTTTTGTATACAATGAAACCAACAAGGCATATGCCCAGTAAAAAAATGATAAGAGGCACAAGTGTTTTTTTCTTCACCAGGTTTACCTCGTTTTATCCGTTGAAATTTCTATAATAAGGCATTATAGCACAGAAGTTTAAAATTAAAATAAATTTTCTGAAAAAAATGACAATATATTTTTTTACTACGCTCTGGCGAAATATAAAATGAGTCAAGTCGAAAGTTGATAAAGAATGAAATTTGGCTTATAATTTATACTAAAACAATGTCAGGAGGAGCAAGCAATGGATATTAATATGCAAAAAAGAAATGAAGTATTGGCTCAAAATGTGATCAAAGGTCTGGAATCTCGCAATATGTCAGGCTATTACGCCGCAGACAGAGAAGCTGCTGTAAAGCAGGCACTGGAACTGATCCCGGAGGGCAGCAGTATTGCCATGGGTGGATGCACAAGTGCCCATGAGATTGGACTGATCAAGGCGCTGGAGGATGGAAATTATAATTATATTAATCGCGCGAAAATGTCACCAAGAGAAAGCCTGATGGCAGCGTATGATGCGGATGTATTTCTTTCCAGTGCAAATGCCATTACCAGTGACGGTGTTATGGTAAACATTGATGGAAATTCCAATCGGGTTTCCTGTATTGCCCAGGGACCGAAGAAGGTGGTTTTCATTGTGGGAATGAATAAGGTCTGTTCAGATCTTGATGCAGCTATGAAGCGGGCAAGAAATGTGGCAGCTCCGGCGAATGCACAGAGATTTGAGGTGAAGACACCTTGCAAAACCGCAGGGAAATGTTTTGACTGTAAATCTCCGGATACGATTTGCTGTCAGTTTCTGATTACAAGATATTCTCGTCATAAAGATAGAATACATGTTATTCTTGTAAACGATACTCTTGGACTTTAAACGGTGAGATTTATTTAGGGCGTAGCTTAGAGCGTGTAAATACACGCTTTTCCAGCCGCTTTTGTGTTACTGTTCACTTCGCGACCAGTAACACGCTTCGCGATGCGCAGAAAGACGAACCTTCTTGTGACAAGCACAAGAAGTAGCGTTTGCTGCGCAAACTTAATTCTCGGGTTTTCTGAGAGCTTTGTTCACAAAAAACACCTCGCGGAACGTTACCAGTGAACAGTAGCACTTTTGTCGAATTATAGGGAAAGTTGTCGGACGATTTTTGTTGCAAAATTTTGATATAAAACGTAGAATAATGACGGTAAGTGTGAGAAAAATGGATTTTTTATCACTGCTTAAATTGTAACCCTAAATAGCTTGGAATCACAGAAGAACAGCTTGTGTGATTCGGGAAAACGTTACCAATGAACCGTGATCTATAAGTACATATCAGGAGGAAATCAATAATGAAAATGACAACAAAAATGATTATGCTTCAGAACATTGAGAAAATGGTGATGGAGCAGCAGCGGGTGGATGAAAATGATTCCTACATCAGACAGGACAATGAGGATCTGAAGTATCTGGAGGAACGATATGACCAGCTGCAATTATCCCACACTGTAAAGCGTGTGATCGATGATTACATCGCCTGCCTGCAGACCCGGGACGAGAGATATTCAGATCTTGCTTATGCAGCTGGGATAAGGGATACTATAAGCTTACTGCAGGGGATGGGAATGCTGAATGGAACTGCTGCAATAAGTGGAAGTTTGTAAAAGTGAAATAAGTGAACTATAACTTTAGCGGATTAAAATGCAAATATTGTTATAAAGATAAAAGAGTTACTATAAGCATGATATCACCTGCGTGCAGGGATACTTGCGGAAATAGTAACTCTTTTGTGTATTAGAAGTTTTGTATCGTAGTATAAAAAATTGATACTCAGGTAATTTTTTCGGTATTTACATAAAGCTTCTTTTATGATGAAATAAAGTTGAGTAAATATATGTATGGAGGGGTGAGTTTATGTACAATATTTTGATTGTGGATGATGAAAAGAAAGAGCGGGAAGGAATTGCGCTTTTATTAAAAAGGTTTGGGTTTCCATTAAGAACAGCATTTGCGCAAAACGGAGAAGATGCGCTGAAAATAATGGAAAAAAATTATTTTGACATTCTGCTCACAGACATAAAAATGCCCTATATGGATGGAATCCAGCTTATACGTGAAACGCAGAAAAGAGGGCTGAATCCAATATGCATTATTTACAGTGCATATGGTGAATTTGAATATGCACAGAATGCCATTTCATTAGGGGTACAGGAATATCTTTTGAAGCCAGTTAAACTGGATGCGTTTAAGGCTCTTTTTGAAAAGATCATAGAGATCTGCCAGGAAAAAGAGATCGAAAAGAAAAATAGAAATGATATCATACAGGCGAAGGAAGAGGCCGCACAGCAAAAACTGAGCTGGAATCTGCTTAATTATCTGGAGTCTGAAGAACTGGAAGAGGGAACTTTAAATCATTGGGAAACTCTGAAAAATGAATTCACCAGTGTTGTGCAGGAAAAAATCTGTATACCTGTAATTATTTCCTGTTATTCTAATTTGTTTTCTATTGAATGGGAAGAGTACCTGAAAGATATCAGGGAATATTTTGGAAAAGAAACTGTGATCATTACAAACACAGATAACCAGATCGTAGTGTTATTGATCCGGGAAAGAGATTTTTATCGGACAGCAGAAACGAAAAAAGAATGTGAGATATTGATCGAAAAATCCCAGAAAAAATATCAGGTAAATATTTTTGTTATATTGGGAAAAAAGACCGAAAGTCTTACAGAACTGAAAAAAGAATATACAGAATTGAAAGACCAGCTTGACTATCAGTTTTTTGTATCCAAAAGTATGGTATTGGTTCATGATGAAGATTATTTTCTAAAAAAGGAAAATGACATGCTTTCCCTGTATTTTGAAAGGATATTTAACTGCGCCAGAATGCAGGATTATTCCGGAATAAAGAAGGAATTTGTGAAAGTATTTGCCTATATAATGAAGCAGACTGGCTTTAGTTCAATTTATGTAAAATATACTTTTACGGATGCGATGAAGCAGATCAGTGAGTACACAGACTCTAATGTGGACATGGTACCATGTATTCAGAAAATATATCAGGCAAGGACACTGGAAGAGGTAAATAAGATAATCGAAAACGTTCTGGATAGAATGCAGGAAGAGAAAAAAGAAGAGGTAAAAGAAAACCGCCTGGTCCGCATGGCAAAAGAACTGGTTTATGAAAAATACAGTGAAAGTGATTTAAATGTATCGTATATCGCAGAGCAGCTGCAGGTATCCTCTGCCTATCTAAGTACTTTATATAAAATGGAAACTGGAAAAAATCTGGTAAAATTTATTACCTGGTATCGTGTTGAAAAGTCAAAAGAACTTTTGCGTCAGACAAATATGAAAGTAAGTGATGTGGCGGAGAGGGTAGGATACCTGAATGTGTCTTACTACATTTCTATTTTCCGAAATCATGAAGGCTGCAGTCCGGTGCAGTACAGGGAAAGGGTGCAAAATGGTGAATAGGATAGCAAAAAGAATCAACAAACAATCATTTTTGAATAAAGTAAGGATCATTTACACGCTGTTAGTTATGCTTCCTGTGCTGGTTCTGGAGATATTTGTATTGTACTCATCTACAAATTTTATCAAGGAGCAGCAGCTTCTGGAAGCGAAAGAAAACATTGAGCGGAACCACCTGAATATTGAGAATCAGATAAAGATGTGCGAAAAATCCGTATTATATGTGACCTGCAACAGTGTACTAAGGGAATTTCTCAGCTTAGATGATTCTGAGTATAAGAAACGCATTCAGATGACTTCAAATGTAAATAACCTGATTTATAACGCCTGGCTTTCCAACAGCTATTTTTCAAAGATGGAGGTTTATTCCGATAAAAGGATTTCTAACAATGATGCAGTATTCAAAAAAGCTTCCGATCTGGAAGATAACAGTTGGTATGAAGCGAGTTGGAATAGCGCAGATACTTTGTGGTGGAATGAAAATGGAAAATATTTTATAACACGCAGAATTGCCATGAGCCTTCCAAATCGGGTATATGGCGTTCTCAGAGCAGAAGTAAAGGAAAAAGTTTTTTCTGACAGTATATCCATGTTCTCGGAAATGCCAGTGGACATCCAGGTGAAAAATGGTTCAGCTGTGTTGTTAGAATACAATAATGAGGGGGAAGTTAATGAAAACAGTGCTGGCTATGAAGAGGAAAGAAATCTAAATGACACCGGTTGGAAAATTATTTACAGAATTGATGCTTCTTATTTCTCAAGTGCTTTTCATCCAAGAATCATTGGTTCTGTTGTAATTGTAGTTTTACTGTTGCTGCTTGGATTTATAGGAGTTAATAAAAGTGCCAGATCTTTGCTGCACTATTTGTATCAGATTATTGACCAGGTAAAGAAAGTAAAAGATGGAAATTTTGAGATTCAGATAGCAGAAAGTTCCCAGGATGAAATTGGAGAGCTGGCGGAAAATATTAATAAAATGCTACGGAAAATACAAACGCTTATTGATGAAGTGTATAAGTCGAAACTGGATAAAAAAAGCCTGGAACTGGATCTGCTTCAGTCAAAGATTAACCCGCATTTTCTTTATAACAATCTTTCCGCAATTAATTGGATAGCCATTGAAAAAGGAGAAGACAGAATCTACGAGATAACTACGGAACTGGGTACTTTTTACAGGACTGCTCTTAACAAGGGCATAAACGTAGACCATTTGAATGTAGAAGTGGAAAATATAAAGGCCTATGTGAAACTGCAGCTTATGGCGCACGATGAAGGCTTCGATGTTGAGTATAAAATTGAGCCCTCGCTTTTAGATCAGATGGTTCCAATTTTTATTTTGCAGCCTCTGGTGGAAAATGCAATTGAGCATGGCATTGACTGCATGAGAGAAAAAAGAGGAAAAATATCCATTGAGATTTATGCAGAAAATAATGAACTCTATATGACTGTCAGGGATAATGGACTTGAGTTGTATGAAAAAATTGGTCAGGGAAAAATGTCCCATGAAGAATTTGGTTATGGGGTAAGCAATGTTGACAAGAGAATTCGTATTCTGTGTGGGGAAGGATACGGTGTGGAAATTTTTGCAGGTCCGGGAGGAACTACCTCTATAATCAAATTACGAAGAGATTTTATTACACTGGAACGAAAAGTATAGGATATAAATCTTAAAAATTTGATAATGAGATAAGTTTTTTGTTATTTTTTTCGTATCCTGTGAACGTTATACTTAAAGCAACTTAAAAATAAACGAAAGGGGTAGCAAAAAAATGAAAAAGAAAGTGATTAGCATGTTTCTTACAGCATGCACTGTATCAGTAATGGTAGTTGGAGGCGGTTCCAATCTGGTTATGGCGGATGATGCAGAGACGGTAACCTTGATGGGATGGTATGATGAGGATGACATGAATCCTATTCTGGAAAAGGTAAATGAGCAGATGGATGGGAAGTATGTGATTGAGTACACATATGTTGCAAATACTGATTATAATAATGTACTTAGCACACAGCTTGCATCTGGAGAAGGCCCAGACATTATTATGGATGGAACAAACTATCCAGCCGAAATCAAAGCTGGTAACGTGGAAGACATTTCGGATTATGATTTTGTAAAAGAGTTTAATGAGGCTGGAATGTCACTTTGCAGTGCTGATGGAAAAATTTATGGAATTCCTTCCTATGGATGGTTTTCCGGAATTTGGTGTAATGCTTCGATCCTTGAGGAATGTGGGGTGGAAATTCCCAAAACATTTGATGAGTTTGTAGCTGCTTGCGAGACTATTAATGAAAAAGGCTATACTGCATATGGTTTTGGGATTGCGGATGACTCAACTGCAACATCCAGCTTACTGGGGTATCTGGAAAATTCTTATTATCATAATAATGAAGAAGCAAACCCTGATGGAACTGATTTCGACACCAAATTTGCTTTGGGTGAAGTAACTATGGACGGACATATTAACGACTGTGTTAATAAATGGTGTACATTAGTTGAAAAAGGACTGATCGCTTCTGAGTCTCTGGGAATTTCCTGCCAGGAAATGCTGAACAGCTTTAAAAATGGAGAAGTGGCATTCCTTCATGGAGGTCCATGGCAGTATACAGAGCTGAAAGAATCCGGAGTTAACTTTAAAATGCTTCCGCAGCTTAGTGAAACAGGAGAAAATGAATATGTTTTAGGCGGACCAGCTGCATGCTTCGGTATTAATGTAAATACGGAAAATCATGATGGTGCAGAAGCTACTTTAACAGCACTGGCTTCCGTTGAAGTTCAGCAGGCATTTGCTGATGCAAATGTTGGCGGAACCAGCTATAGAAGCGGAGTTGAGGCTCAGATGCCTGAAGAATATGAATATGTTGCAGATATTATTAACAATGGAAATATTGCATTCCCATCTGACAGATGGAGTGTAAATCTTCCAAGTCAGTCCTTGTTTGATGAGTTTACTGCTCAGCTTCAGGGTGTTATTTCCGGAGATATCAGTGGAGACGATCTTGTGAAAGCTATTGATACAAAAGCTGACTCAATCAGATATGAGTAAATTGTAATCATTTAACAAATTTAAAATTATCCATAATTTATTAAACCGATCCTGCATTTAGCAAATGAGCTTTTTGCAGGATCTGTTTTTGTGCAATAGAGGTTAATGTTATCAATAGAATTAACAAAAGTAACTGGGATATAAAAAAAACGATAGTCATATAAATTTTTTTGGATTTATAGAGAAAAAGATCAAATTTATAATAGAAACATAAAAAGAAGGAGGGCAAGGAGAGTATGAATGCCAATCATGTAAAACGAAATCTGCCATATATTTTCATGGCAATACCTGCGGTTTCTATATTTTCTGTGTTTTTTATCATTCCGCTTATTTTTACTACAAAATACAGTTTTTATAACTGGACTAATTTTTCGCCGGATATCGTTTTTTCAGGATTGAAAAATTATAAACAGCTTTTGGCAGATGGAATTATTTTGAAAGGATTAAAGAATACCCTGGTATTTGCAATCCTTACAGTATCCATTCAAAGTTTAATTTCTCTTCCTGTATCAGTGCTTCTGAATTCCAAATTAAGAGGAAGAACAATTTACCGAGGAATCTTTTTTGCACCCGCAGTATTAAGCACCTTGGTTGTTGGATATCTTTGGAAATATATCCTGTCTGCAAGTGATTATGGTTTGATAAACCAGGTGCTTTTGAAAATGGGATTTGAAAAAATCAACTTTCTCGGAAATGGAAAAATCGCTATATTTTCCATAATTGCAATTTCAGTGTGGCAGTGGTTTGGATGGTCTATGGTAATTTACATAGGAAGTTTGCAAAGTATTAGTGGAGATCTTTATGAAGCTGCTTCTGTGGATGGAGCTAACAGTTGGCAGCAGTTTTGGCATATTACATTACCAGGGCTTGCACCTGCCATAAAAATTAATTTTGTAACAAGCACGATCTCAGGACTGAAAGTATTTGATCTTGTCTTGTCAACTACAAACGGAGGTCCGGCACATCAGACAGAAACTATTCTGACATTAATGTACTCAAAATTTTCAGATGGAAATTTCGGTTATGCATCAGCTTTTGGAATTGTATTTCTGTTGATGACAATGGTTGTTTCCGCTGTAATGCTTGGAATATTTAAAAAATGGGAGGAGTATTTAAACTGATGAAAACGAAAAAAAATATTATGGAGATTTTGAAGCATGTTTATTTGCTAATTATCACGTTTATTGTTTTAACTCCTATTTATTATCTGCTTGTTACTACGTTTAAGTCAGGAACTGAAGCGGCTGCAAAGCCGATGGCACTTCCGTCTTTCTGGGATATTACACCATATATCAATGCATTTGAAAAAATGCAGTATCCAAGAGCATTTGGAAATACTCTTTTTATTACAATATGTGCTGTATTTGGCATTGTAATGTGCAGTACTATGTGTGGATATGTTTTAAACCGCAAAGAGAAAAGTAAAATTACAAAAATTATTTTTCTGGTAATTCTTTCCGGAATGATGTTTCCATACCAGATGGCAGTTCTTGGTCTGTACAAGCTGGTAAGAAGCCTGGATTTAATGAATACGCTGACAGCAGTTATTTTTATTGATATTGCTATCAATATTCCATTTGCTACTTTTTTAATGAAAAATTCCATTTCTTCAGTTCCTATAGAACTGGAAGAAGCTGCCAGAATTGATGGTGCAGGAGTATTCAGAATTTTTGGTACAATTGTGCTTCCATTGCTGAAGCCGATGATTGCTACAATCGTAATTTTAAATACTTTAAATGTATGGAATGATTTTATGGGACCGTTGTATTTTATACAGAAAAGAGAAAAAGATGTTATTTTACAGGAAGTATATCGCAATATCGGTCAGTTTTCTACAGACTGGACTAGTCTGTTTCCAATGATGGTATTAGGTATATTGCCGCTGCTGGTTTTCTATATATTTATGCAGAAATATATTATCAGTGGTGTAATGGCGGGATCTGTAAAAGGATGATATATGGAGGATTAGGTATGGAATTTATTGTTAAAGAGAATGAAAATCATCAGTTGGAAAGCATTGTAAACAAAAATGACAAATATAAAATGAACTGGGTTGCCACAGGTAAAAAATGGGGAGAAATGTTTCTTCCAGACGGAATTACAGGTAGAATAGAAAGAACGGTATCTACAAAAGGAAAGATAACTGAAAAATATATTTTTGTGAATAATCGGGATCGGGAGTATTTTCACAAAAAAGGTGAAATTGGTATTGCGGTACCGTTTCCTGATAATTATACGGCTGCTGAAATCTGTATGAGAGAGCGCTGTCATGCACACATCCGTTGCGGTGAAAGTCAGAGTTATATTGCCGGGATCAGAATGGGAGGAGAAAAACCAAATCTTGGGTTGGTTCTGAAAGAAGGCAAAATAGAAGGCTATAGCATTATAAGAAATGAAAAAGAACTCAGCAATGATCGCGGAACTATTATATTAAATCCTAAAATAAACAACTTAAAACCAGAAGAAAGAACCGTGATTCAATGGGATCTTTTCTGGTATGACGATCAAAGGGATTTTGAAGAGAAATTGCTTCATCAGGAAGGACAGCTGTTGATACAGTTGGAACATGGAATTTATTTTGAGGGCGAGAACTTAAGTTTTCATATAAAAGCAGATAAAGATATCTGGCATGAAAAAGAAATCGAAGTCACTCTTGCAGGTGAAAAAATTTCAACTAAAAAAACAGAAAACGGTAATTGCATAGATTATAAAATTAAAATGGATTCTGTAAGTCAGGGTGAAAAAGAGTTCTTCATAAAGAGAGGAGAATACAGTACATCTGCGGTTATTCTGGTATTACCAAGGGTGGAGAAGCTTGCAGAAAAAAGATGCAGATTTATTGTTGAAAAACAGCAGTATTTTTGCAGTGGAAGCCTTTTGGATGGTGCATTTCTTACTTATGATAATGAAGATAAGCGATTGGTTTATGAAAAAGAATACGATCATAACGGTGGCAGGGAAAGAGTGGGAATGGGGGCACTTCTGGCGCTCTGGCTGCAGAAAAATAAAGATATGAAAGTGGAAAAAGCACTGCAGAAATATACCGAATACATATACAGAGAGCTCTACGATGAGAATACAGGTATTGTATACAATGATGCAGGAAGAGATAATACCTGGAACCGTTTGTACAATTATCCATGGCTTGCAATTTTTTTTATGGAAAGATACAGATTGTATAATGAGGTTGCTGATCTTAAAAATATGTATAAAATTATGAAATCTTATTATGCACAAGACGGAGCTTCATTCTATGCAATTGGAATCCCTATGCTGGAATCTGTGAATTTATTGAAATCGGGTGGTATGGAAAGAGAGGCAGAGGAACTTCTGAGATACTATGAAACACATGGCAAAATGCTTATAAAAAACGGATTATGTTATCCACCGCATGAAGTAAAATATGAGCAGAGTATTGTTGCCCCTGCAGTAAATTATCTTTTTCAGTTATACGAACTTACAGGAAAAATATTATATCTGGAAGAAGGAAAGAAACAATTAGCTGTACTGGTGCTGTTTAATGGACATCAGCCAGATTTTCATATGTATGAAAATGCGGTTCGTCATTGGGATGGATATTGGTTTGGAAAGTACAAAAATCTTGGAGATACATTTCCACATTACTGGAGTTCTTTAAGTGGTGTTGCTTTTCGGGAATATGAAAAAATAACCGGTGAGAGATCATATGGTGTAAAGGCGGAAAATTCATTGCGAGGTGTACTAAGTATGATAAATGGTGACGGAAGTGCAAGCTGCGCATATGTATATCCTTTTATGGTTAATAAGGTAAGATGCCAGTATGCGGATCCATGGGCGAATGATCAGGACTGGGCTTTGTACTACTACTTGAAAGAGGGCAAAAATTATGACTGAGTTAGAAAATAAAGGTGGCTTTACCTTGCCTGGTGAGGCTGGTTATGAAAAATTGACCTTAGAACTTGCAAAAAAATGGGGAGCAGATGTAATAAGGGATTCTGATGGGACAGAACTGTCTCCGGAGATAACGGAGGCAGGATATGGTATTTATTCTACTATTTGTATTATCCGCGGTCATAATCCCTGGGCTATGGAAAATTTGGATAAATTGCAGCAGACTTTTCTTGTCACAGAACCGAAAACTGCAGTTGAGCATTATCTAGAACTAGAGCTCTTAAAAGAGTTTTTTCAGGAGCAGTTTAAAATTAATGACAGTGCAGAAGCTTTGGGGTACTGGCAGGTGTATGACCGCACAACTGACAAGGAAGTAAATAAAGAAAACTGGAGTTATGATAAGAAAAAAGGTGTTGTCAGGATTGAAAACTGTGTATTATGGCACAAATATACAGTCAGCTTTCTGGCATATCGAATTTGGGAAGAAATTTCCATGTATAATCATATTACCAATAACTGGGATAAAGAGCATCTTATACCGATAGATCCTGTATACGCTGAAACACAGGTTTATTTAATTAATTGGATGAAAGAATGGTGCGAAGAACATCCTGCAACTACAGTGGTTCGTTTTACCTCTATGTTTTATAATTTTGTCTGGATTTGGGGAAGCGATGCCAGAAAACGAAATTTATTTACAGACTGGGGCTCCTACGATTTTACAGTGAGTCCTCTTGCTTTACACAATTTCGAACAGAAATATGGATATGCACTTACCGCAGAGGATTTTGTGAATCAGGGGAAATATCGGGTAACCCATATGCCGCCAACAAAAGCAAAAAAAGACTGGATGGAATTTATTAATGATTTTGTAATTTCATTTGGAAAAAAACTAATAGATATTGTGCATGAATATGGAAAAAAGGCTTACGTATTTTACGATGACAGCTGGGTTGGAATTGAACCATATAATGACAGATTTTATGAATTTGGTTTTGATGGGATTATTAAATGCGTATTTTCAGGGTATGAAGCACGTCTTTGTGCAGGTGTAGATACAGAAGTTCATGAACTCAGGCTTCATCCTTATCTTTTTCCGGTGGGGCTTGGAGGAGCACCTACATTTACAGAGGGAGGAAATCCTACAAGGGATGCAATGCAGTATTGGAGAAATGTAAGGCGTGCATTGTTGCGTGAACCGATTCAAAGAATTGGATTAGGCGGATATTTACATCTTACGGAGAATTATCCGGATTTTTGCGATTACATTGAAAAAGTTGCAGATGAATTTCGCATGTTGAAGTCTTTTCATGAAAAAGGAAAGCCTTGGACCTTGAAAACCAAAGTAGCGGTTTTACATTGTTGGGGCAAATTGCGTTCATGGACTTTGTCTGGACATTTTCATGAAACATATATGCATAATTTGATTCATATAAATGAGGCGCTTTCAGGTTTGCCTGTGGATGTTGATTTTATTGATTTTGAGACAGCCAGAAGCGGAGATTTATCCAGATACAAAGTCATTATTAATGCAGGAAAAGCGGGTGACGCATGGAGTGGCGGTGATAACTGGAAAGACGTGAAAGTTGTTGAGGCAATTACAAAGTGGGTATATGAAGGGGGCTGTTTTATTGGAATTGGCGAGCCATCAGCAACCAGTGGATATGATACGTTTTTCAGATTGGCACAGGTACTGGGCGTAGATGAAGATAATGGGGCAAGGGTATGTCATGGAAAATGGGAGTATGAAGTAAAAGCACCACAAAATCATATATTAGATATACTGGAATGGCCAGTAATGGAACATATATACCTGACAGATAAAAAAACAGAGGTATTGGCAGAGGCTGCAGGTGGGTATCCGGGTATTACCAGACACCAGTTTGGAAAAGGAAGTGGAATTTATATGACGGGATTTGCTTTTTCAGAGGAAAGTACCAGATTATTGTTGCAATTGATATTAGAGGCTGGACGGGAAGAACAGACAGAATGCATTACAGATAATCTGCATGTGGAATGTGCCTATTATCCAGACGCACAAAAATTAGTTGTTATTAATAATTCAGGAGAGAAACAAACAACAAAGATTGTATGTGAAGGAGCCGTTTGGAGCATGCAGCTTGAAGGATATGAAACGAGGCTACAGAATATATGTGGGATGGGAAACAAAAGGCAGTAACATTTAGCTATGATGATGGAGTTTGCCAGGACAGGAGACTGGTAGACATGTTCAACTATTATCATGTAAAAGCAACATTCAATATAAACAGTGGAATGCAGACATATGCCAGCCATTATGACTTTGGTAATGTAAGAGTGCATCATATGAATGCAGAAGGATTAAAAGAATTGTATAAGGGTCATGAAATCGCGGTTCATACATTGACTCATCAAGATTTAACAAAGCTTGATAAAGACACTGTATATAATGAAGTTTTCCTGGATAAACAAAATCTGGAACGGATGTTTGACTGCCAGATTACCGGTATGGCGTATCCTTATGGAACATATAATGATGAAGTGGTTCAGATACTGAAAAAATGTAAAATTCAATATGCACGGTCAGTTGTGTCTTCCGGAGCATTTAAATTACAAAAGAATTTATTGATATTTAAACCAACTTGTCATCATGCTGACGAAAATATATGGGAACTTCTGGAGAAATTTTTAAAAGAAAAAAGTGAAGAAAAGCAGTTATTTTACATATGGGGACACAGCTATGAGTTTGATGTAAATAATAACTGGAAACGGATGGAAGAAATTTTAGACAGATTAATTGGACATAATAATATCTTTTATGGAACAAACAGGGAAGTGCTTCTTCCCTGTTAATAGAAAACAAAAATCAGACTAGCATTTTATCCAGACATTCTACAATCAGTCTGACATTCTTCAGCGCACCTAAAGTGTCGCCTTTTTGCTCCAGGGAGTGGTTGCAGCCCTCGAAAATCCCGCCGGTTTTATCGGGGAAGTTTCTGGCTGCGGCGCGGATCTTGGACTCCGGCATATAGGGATCAGCGGTTCCGGCGAAGAAGAGCCCGTTGATATCGGAGAGATAACGGAGGGTAGAAGGAATTGGAGTCATAAGAAATTGATGGACTTTTCCCTTCAGCTGCAGTGCTGTTTCCAGCTGGCAGGCGATGGTGGTGCCGATGCTTTTGGAGATAAAAATAATATCATCATATTCAGAGAAAGGAACGTTTTCCAATTGGGGGAGCGTTCTTTTTATTGCCAGTTTTATGATAGGTTCCAGTTCCGCTGGGGTGCGGCCGTGGAAGGTGTGGATGTCCTGGCCGTAGTCAAGGCGGATGATTTCATAACCACGTTCAGCAGCCATGGAAGCAGTATAATAGAGAAGGGGCTTGGTGCAGGTATAACCGACACCTGGGAAAATGACGGCAAGTTTTTTCATGTGGGTACCTCGCTTGAATCGTAAATTGAGTTATATTGAGGGATAAAATGTAATCTGAAAGTGGTTATTGCGTCCACTTAGTTCTTGTATTTATTAAAGTATGATCCGATCAGCGTCTGTTTGAATTCATATAAGATATGAGCGTCAAAAGACCCGTTGATATAGCATTATTATATACTTCTTTCACAAAAATTGTAAAGAAATGACGGTAAGAAATATGGTGAATTATCTGTGAAGATATGCTAAAATCGTTATTGTTCAATGAAATAAGAAACAGCTTGAAATTATTAGTGATTCAAAAGCGAAATAACGAGGAGTGACATTATGAAATTATTGATTGTACGCCATGGTGACCCGGATTATGATATAGATTCCCTTACAGAAAAAGGCTGGAAAGAGGTGGAGTATCTTTCACAGAAGCTTTCCAAATTAGATGTAAAAGCTTTCTATGTATCCCCCCTTGGAAGAGCGAAGGATACTGCGGCTCCGACTTTGAAAAAGATGGGAAGAACAGCCACAGAGTGTGAATGGCTGAAGGAATTTCCCTGTCAGATCTGGCGCCCGGATGTGAAAGATAAGAAGATTATTGCATGGGACTGGCTGCCACAGGACTGGATGGCAGACGAGCGCTTTTTCCAGTATGACCACTGGTTTGAGAATGAGGCTATGCAGGAAGGCCATGTGAAAGAAGAGTATGACCGTGTGATCGGGGAGTTTGACAAGCTTCTCGTGAAGCATGGATATGAGAGGAAAGGTCACTATTATAAAGTAAATGAAGAGAATAATGACACGATTATTTTCTTCTGTCATTTTGGATTGGAGTGTGTACTTCTCAGCCATCTGCTGAATATCTCTCCGATGGTACTTTGGCATGGCTGCGTGGCTGCCCCATCCTCTGTGACAACTTTGACCACAGAAGAACGCCGTCAGGGAATTGCTGCTTTCCGTATGAGCTCCTTCGGCGATATTTCCCACCTTTATGCCAACAATGAGCCGCCGGCATTTGCAGCAAGATTTTGCGAAGCGTATGGAAATAAGGAACAGAGACACGACTGACATTGTGCATTGAGAAGCGTGTTGCTGTGAAGGGCGTGAACAGTAATCTTCATAGTATTAACGGATGGTAAGAGTTATGTTCTGACTTTCAGAAGATAATGAAACGTTATGATCTGAAAACAGGACACAATGGGAAGAACAGGGATGGAATTGTGATGCCAGTTACGAATTAGTTATTTTCATTTTAGAAATTTTAGAAAAAAATTATAATTTGGACAAATACCTTTCACAATTATGAGGTATGATATATACATCTTAAGAGAAAGAACTCTTAAGAAAAACTCTTTCCTTTCCCTAAAAATGTATAAATAAACCACCGTCTGTTGGCAAGAACGCTGACTGGGCGGTGGTTTTACGTTGTGGGAAAAATTAGTATTATTACTGAATGCGGCGAAGAGTTAGAGCGTGATATCGTTGCTTGACAATGTTATTATAGACAATGGAGGTACTTATGCAATCATCAAATCAGCTGCAGGACATGCTTCATTCCAT
The DNA here is from genome assembly GCF_015668065.1 of Ruminococcus sp. 1001713B170207_170306_F1. Classification (NCBI taxonomy): domain Bacteria; kingdom Bacillati; phylum Bacillota; class Clostridia; order Eubacteriales; family Oscillospiraceae; genus Ruminococcus; species Ruminococcus sp. 1001713B170207_170306_F1. The sequence continues at coordinate 24,496 of NZ_JADPEX010000024.1, forward strand.
CAATCGGAAGAGCTATCCTGCCTATAAATCCCTGAAAGGGGCATATCAGTTTAAGAAATATGTTTTGTCAATTGATCATGTACAGGGCGATCCATTTGCGTCACCGTCCCATGTCAGTGTGAAAATTTCCCACAGAGAAGCTGGATTTCCAGCGGAATATTATAAAGATAAACTGACCAGAATTACTCTGGCAGACTATCTTACCAGACAGTTTGAACAGCAGGTGAACCGCTATACTTTTCGGGCAAAAGGCTCTGGAAAAAGCGGACTTATTTCTGTGACCAGATGCGGTCAGGAGGTGCTGGAGCGAACGGCATGTGAGATTACAGAGCAGGGGATTACCGTGCGGTTTTTTGTAGGATTTCCGGCAAATGGACGTACTATAAATGCGGGAGAGTTGGAGAAAATTTTCTTTGAATTTCTGCCGGTTTGTGTGGAAAAAGCATTTGTATACAGAAATTTAAGTGGAAAAAATCTGGAAAATACTATCTTCCTGGCAGAAGATCAGGCGTATATCAGGGAAGAATTAAAGAAGCGTTCCTTGGTTGCTTTTGTAAATGACGGCGCGATTCTGCCAAGAGAGAGTGGTATTTCATCTAAGCCGATGAAAGGGAGCGTGACATTTTCTTCGCCGGAAAGTCTTCGGGTGACTATGGCGCTTCCCCATAAGGGAAAAATAACCGGAATGGGAATTCCTAAGGGAATCACGTTGATCGTTGGTGGTGGTTATCACGGCAAATCTACCCTTCTGAATGCATTGGAACTGGGCGTGTATAATCACATCCAGGGAGATGGAAGAGAGTATGTGATCACGGATTCCACAGCCCAGAAGCTGCGTTCTGAGGATGGCAGATTTGTGAAAGATGTGGATATTTCCCTGTTTATAAATGACCTTCCCAATAAAAAAGATACCACCTGTTTTTCTACGGAAGATGCCAGCGGAAGTACTTCCCAGGCAGCAGGAATCGTGGAGGGAATAGAGGCGGGAAGCAAGGTGTTTCTGTTGGATGAAGATACATCTGCTACTAATTTTATGGTGCGCGACGCCTTTATGCAGCATGTGATCAGCCGGGAAAAAGAGCCGATCACCCCATTTCTGGAACGTGCCCGGGATCTATATGAAAAGGAGGGGATTTCCACAATTCTGGTTGCCGGAAGCTCCGGGGCTTTTTTCCATATTGCAGATACTGTGATCCAGATGGACAATTATATGCCGGTAGATATCACAGAAAAAGTCCGGGAACTTTGCAGGGATTATCCTTTAAATGAGAATACGGCAGCTGGATTTAAAGCACCACAAAGCCATCGCATCATGTCAAAAAATACGCCGTTGAACAGTTCCAAGAAGGCTTATTACGGTCATTCTAAGGCACAGGGTAAGCCGGAAAGGCTGAAAGTAAAGGTACATGGCAGAGATGGTTTTTCCATTGGAAAACAGGAAGTGGATCTGCGATATGTGGAACAGCTGATCGACAGTGAGCAGACAGGAGCTTTAGGAGCGTTGCTGAAATATGCAGTGGAAAAACTGATTGATGGGAAAAGAACACTGCCGGAAATTGTGGAGCTGCTTTGCAGTAAATTGGAAAAAGAAGGGCTGTCTTTTCTGTCAGAAGGATATACTTCCTGCGGCTATGCAGTGCCAAGACGACAGGAAGTATATGCTTGTTTTAACCGATACAGGAGACCTTGAACCGGATTTGGCCATATCAAAAAAGGCAGTGCAAAGTGTTGGACTGCGCGGCAAAAGATTTGTGCAAGAAAACCTATTTGCCGGTAGCTTTTTACCTGGTTATACGCTATAATGAATTTTGGATGAGGAAAACACAGGGATTATTTTACCTGTGTAAAATGAAAACAGGAGAAAGGTGGATATAGATTATGGAACGTCCAAACGCATGGCTCACATATTCAGATGCTGATATGCAGGATCTGGAAACTGTGGCAAAGAAATATCGTCATTTCTTAAATGTAGGAAAGACAGAACGTGAATGTATCACTCAGATTGTGAAAGAGGCTGAGGAAGCAGGCTATGTTTCCCTTGAAGAAAAGGTGAAAAATGGCGAAGATCTGAAAGCAGGAGATAAAGTTTACCAGGTTGGAATGCAGAAGATCATTGCCCTGTATCACATTGGAGAGGATGATCTGGCCGAGGGTATGAATATCCTTTGTGCACATATCGATTCCCCAAGACTGGATATTAAACAGAATCCGTTATATGAGGATACCGATCTGGCTTATCTTGACACCCATTACTATGGCGGTGTTAAGAAATATCAGTGGGTTGCCCTTCCGATGGCAATGCACGGTGTGATTGCGAAGAAAGACGGCACAGTTGTAAACGTAACCATCGGAGAGGACGAGGACGATCCGGTTGTTTACATCACAGACCTTTTGATCCATCTTGCAGGACAGCAGATGGCGAAGAAGGCTTCTGAGGCTGTTGAGGGTGAGAAACTTGACATCCTGATCGGAAGCCAGCCGCTGAAGGACCTTCCGGATGATAAGAAGAAAGAGGCTGTTAAGGAGAACGTGCTTCGTATTCTGAATGAGAAATACGGTGTAGAAGAGGAAGATTTCCTCTCTGCAGAGCTTGAGATCGTTCCAGCTGGCAAGGCTCGTGACTGTGGTCTTGACCGCAGCATGATCGCGGGTTATGGACAGGATGACAGAGTTTGCGCATATACTTCCCTTCTGGCTCTTCTTGAGATGGAAGCACCGAAGCGTACAAGCTGCTGTCTCCTTGTAGATAAGGAAGAGATCGGAAGCGTGGGAGCAACTGGTATGCAGTCCCATTTCTTTGAGAACAGTGTAGCAGAGGTCCTGGATGCAATGGGACAGTATTCAGATCTCAGACTGAGAAAGGCGCTGAAGAATTCCAGCATGCTTTCCTCTGACGTAAGTGCCGGCTATGATCCTGCATTTGCAGAAGCTTTTGAGAAAAAGAACTCTGCTTATCTTGGAAGAGGTATCGTTCTCAACAAGTTTACAGGTGCCCGTGGAAAATCCGGCTCCAATGATGCCAATGCAGAGTATGTGGCAAGAGTCCGCAGGATTTTTGACGACCATAAGGTTTGCTTCCAGACAGCTGAGCTTGGTAAGGTTGACGTAGGCGGCGGCGGAACCATCGCTTTTATCGCAGCTCTTTATGGTATGGAAGTAATTGACAGCGGTGTTTCTGTTCTCAGTATGCATGCACCGTGGGAGGTTACCAGCAAGGCGGATGTTTACGAGGCAAAGAAGGCTTATAAGGCGTTTCTTCTGGATGCGTAAGCAGGTGCTTTGACGCTCTAGAGCCTTTTTCAAACATGCTCTAGGAAAATAGTTTCTTGAACTACGGATAATTTGAAATTAGCGGACAGACGTTTTAGGTCTGTCCGTGATTTTTATTAAAAAGATGGCAGAAGCTGTTTGAAAACTTACAGAGAGCCTTTGGGGCTCTGTTTCAGGCTTTTTTATTTTGGGAGAGCGAGGGCTGGGTTTGTAATATTTTGAAAATTTTATAAAGTGAGGAGTATTGGATTATGTTAAAAAAACAGGCACCGGGAGAGACAATCCTGAAGGTTGGCGGCATGCTTCTTCTGTTTCTTGGCGTTCTGCTGGCATTTGGAAGTGGAAACACGATTTCTCTGGTTATGAAGGGCAGTAGTGACAGCGCAGTTGTAGAATATCTGAACCAGAACGGTATGACATACAGCCAGCTGGTTGCAAGCAATGTGATGGTTCTGGTGGCAGGAGTAATCTATCTGGCAGCTGGCGTGGTTGGTGTGAAACAGGCTGGTAAGGTGGAGAATGCAGGCCTTTGTGTGGGAATGGGAGGCCTTCTTATTGCAGAGGTTGTGGCAGAAGTGATCGTTACTATGATCTTCGGAGATTTCAATCCGGCTTCCGTGATCCGAATGCTGATGTTCCCGGCTATTTATATGATTGGCGCAGTGCTGAACTGGCAGGCGAAGAAAGCCAGGAGATAGGGAGGCACCGTCATGCTGGAAGAAGTTAGAGAGCTCTGATAGAGTCTTTAAAATAATACCAATCGTGCAAAAAATACCTACAAAAAAATATTTTAAAAAAATTTCAAAAAGGTGTTGACAAAACCACAGGTATCGTGTAGAATATCCATTGTTGTGAGGGACAAATACTTCACAAGTAATAAATGTGTGTTTAGCTCAGCTGGATAGAGCGTTTGGCTACGGACCAAAAGGCCGGGGGTTCGAATCCTCTAACACACGTAATTGAGAAGCGGAATCATTGAGAAATCAATGGTTCTGTTTTTTGTACACAAAATCAGACCGCGGGTAATAAGAAATATAAATCCAATATTGAAATAATACTATAATTATGGTACGGTAATTCAAACAAAAGCGTGAAGCTTGTTCGGAAAAATTATTGAGTGAATTAAAGTTCGCGGAAGGAGAGAGGAAAAATGTTCGCAGTACTTAATTCAGAAAGCCTGTGGATTGGCACAGACTTGAAAAGATTTAATGAGATCCGGGATATTCTGGATAGTCAGAATATCAAGTATAAGTACAAAGTAAAAGATCAGCTGGGAGAATGGGCTGGTAGCGGAACACTCAGGGGACGTGTGGGAAGTGCAGGAAATCCAGCGGAGCAAGCCAAGCAGTACGAAATACTTGTAGACAGGAAAAATCTGGAGCAGGCACGTTTTGCGATTCAAAAATGATACGGTATTTTTTATAAGACACCAGATTTTCCTGAACGAATCTGGTGTCTTTTTAGGCGTTAAAACATGTTATTTATATTCATAGAATATATCAGATCAAAATGAAAACACCGACATAGCCTGAATCTGATACTTATTGTGGCGGGATTCTTGTCAGAAACAAGATAAAGCTCCAGATCAAATCTTTCGCTCAGCCTTCCGCGCTTTTTTTGCAGAATACATTTTCTCATCTGCCAGATTGATATAATCATTCAAGGTCAGCCCCGGATCATCGGCAATTACCCATCCGATGCTTGCTTCAATGGGGAAGCCCACCCGACTGTTGGCAGAAAACACTTCCAGAGAATTCAGAAGGGTATGAGCCAGCTCCTGTATTTTTTGTTTATCATAATCAGGAATTACGCATACGAATTCATCGCCTCCATAGCGTATGGAAACGGACTCTGCCGGACAGTGCTGCCGCAGGACGGAAGCAATGCTGCTGATAGCAAGATTTCCCATATCATGTCCAAAGGTGTCATTAATATATTTCAGGTGATCTGCATCCACAAACATGATTCCAACTGGTCTCTTTTCCTGCATACACTGATGGAAAAGAGGCATGGCAAGCTTCTCGTAAGCCATCCGGTTGTAGAGCCCGGTGAGAGAATCATGGATGTAAAGCTGAGAAAGCTGTTTATTCATTTTACGCAGGGTAAGTCTTGCATACAGGGCTTCCATGGAAGTCTGGAGTGCATTTAAGGTTTCGAACAGGAACTGATGCTCCAGAAGATAATCACAATTGGTGATGATCAGAAAGCCAATCTCCCGTTCACGAAAATGCAGAGGACAGAACTGGTAAATATTTTGTCCTCTGGTAGCTTCTGTCTGTGGAAGTGAAAGAATTTCTTTCAGATTAAGGTGAAGCCGGTTCGTACCATTCAGGGGCGGGTAAACCAGTGCCATCTCCTCCGGGTATCCTTCTGTCTGATAAGTATCCTCCGGAAGCTCAGGCAGTGCATCCATATTTTCGCTCATAAAGATATCAGGGTTCATAAACAGATAAATATTTCCGCAGCCATGTTTTGTCAGCCAGTTCTGCATACGTCCTGCAAGCTCTGTGTATCCTGCACAGTCCAGGAGAACACGGTTCAGATCCATCATCCAGTTTTGCATATCGCTCTGACGTGCTTCTGCAACGATGCGCTTGATTACATACTCTCCACGGTCAGGTGGATTCTGGGAAACGCAACCGCAGCTTTCCTGAAAAACGTAGGTGAAAGGTGCGTATATATAAGTTTCCTCTGCATTTCCATTCCAGATTTTTTCCAGCATTAAAAGGGCATTTTCCATGATATCGGCTTTGGAGAAGCCTACCGTGGTAATTCTGGGCTCATAATAGGAAGCTTTGTCTTCGTTGTCAAAACCGGTTACCAGAAAATCCCCGGGAATAGAATATCCGGCTTCCTTGGCGGCCAGACAGACGCCTACAGCTGTATTGTCGTTGACACAGACAAAGGCATCTGGAAGCAGGTTTTTCTCTTTAAATGTGGAAAATGCCTGGATTCCGGTTTCAATTTCATAATTATGATGGATCACGCGCTGCTCCTCGAAAGGAATCCCATGGCGAAGAAGGGCATCCCTGTAAGCTTTGAAACGGAGCTGATTTTCCCTGTTAAATTCTGGCCCGCCGATGAAATTTAAGGTACGGCATCCATGCTCTGTGATCAGGTGCTCAACAATCCGGCTAATGGCTTCGTAGTTGTCAATTCCGGAATGGTACAGTCCTGGAATCTGCTCAAGAAGAGAAATTGCTGGGATGCTGCTGAGCTTCGCGCGTTCAATTATCTCTGCAATCAGGTCTGGCTGGGACACGGTGGCAAGATCCAGAAGGATGCCGTCAAATTCTGAAAAATCCGGAAGCCGTGCAATGTTATATTCTCCTGCATTATGCTTCTCATCCATACTGAAATTCCCAAAGCTCTGAAAAATATATAAATCCATATCTGACTGGTGGGCAGCCATGTAATTTCGATATCCTTGAATCCAGGTATAGGTTACATAACGTCCCCAGCCATCTGTAATAAGTGCTATTTTTTTCATGCAAAAATCTCCCGAATAACAGATTTCACAATGTTGTGAAAAACTATAAACATTGTGAATATTATATCGAATTTTTTATGGAAATGCCACATTTTCTGTGAAAAAATATGTAAAAAATTAAGAAGAAAAATTTGGTAAAGGTGATTTTTAACAAAATAATTTTCGAAAAAGCGAAAATGCAGATGTTGAGAATTATTCTCAATTCCCCTCCTTTTCATAACCGGATAAAAGAGGTATGATAAATATAAGTTAGCATAAACTAACAAAAGACAGAATGATGAATGCTTGTAATTGTTTTTTATGAAAAATGTTCATGAACGATAATGGTTTACAGGGAGGAAAAGAGATGTTTCTTGAAATTAAAGATTTGAAGAAAGGCTTTGGTTCCGGAGACAGCAGGACAGAGGTTCTTCGGGGAATTGATTTTTCTGTGGAAAAAGGGGAATTCTGCGTGCTTCTTGGACCGTCTGGTTCTGGAAAATCCACACTTTTGAATATTATCGGTGGAATTGATGAGCCAGATGAGGGCTATATTTCTATAGATGGGGAAAAAACAGGAGATATGAAGGAGAAAGCGCTGACTCTTTACCGCCGGAAGCATCTGGGATATGTTTTTCAGATGTATAATCTGATCCCAAATTTAAATGTAAAGGAAAATATTGAGGTGGGCGCATATCTCAGCGATAAGGCACTGGATATTGACGAGCTGCTTCATACACTGGGGCTTTATGAGCACAGACATAAGCTGCCCAACCAGCTTTCCGGCGGTCAGCAGCAGAGAACGGCCATTGGTCGTGCTATTGTAAAAAATCCGGACATTCTTCTCTGCGACGAGCCTACAGGTGCACTGGATTACAACACATCCAAGGAAATTCTGCGTCTGATCGAGCAGGTCAACCAGAAGTACGGAAATACCATCATCATGGTTACCCACAACGATGCCATTAAGAATATGGCAGACCGCGTAGTGAAGCTTCGTGACGGTCAGATCCGCAAAAACTATCTCAATGAGTCCAAAGTCGCAGCCGACGATCTGGACTGGTAAGGCGGTGCGCTATGAAGAATCCATTGTGGAAACGTCTTCCAAGAGAATTGAAAAGTGATTTCGGAAAATATATTGTGATCTTTCTGTTTATGACACTGACCATAGGCTTTGTCTCGGGCTTTCTTGTGGCTGATGACAGTATGCTGGCTGCTTATGACGAAGGTTTCGAAAAATATAACATTGAGCATGGCAACTTTACCCTTTCTTCGAAAGCCAGCGAAAGCGATTTAAAGAAAATTGAAAAAAATGGAAAAGTACGAATCTGCGAAAATTTTTATCGGGATGAGGCCACAGATGCGGATCTGGACGGAAACGAAGAGGAAACCATGCGTATCTATCAGGAGCGTACCGATATGAATCTTGTGTGCCTGATGTCAGGGGGAATGCCAGCTGCAAAGAACGAGATTGCCATTGACCGGATGTATGCAGATAATAACAAGCTGAAGGTTGGTGACAAGCTGAAAATCGCAGGAGAAGAACTGACAGTTACCGGACTGGTGGCATTACCTGACTACAGTTGTTTATTTTCCGATAACAGCGATATGATGTTTGATGCTGTAAAATTTGGCGTGGGTATTATGACCGAGAAAGGTGCGGATGCTTTTGGAACAACCCATCTGGAGTACCGCTATTCCTGGCAGTATGAGACTGCACCAAAGGATGATATTGAAGCGAAAAACATGTCAGAGGATTTTCTGGAGGTTCTGGTCAAATATGGAAATGTGACAGGTTTTATCCCGGCCTATTCCAATCAGGCCATCACTTTTACCGGTGAAGATATGGGCGGTGATAAGGCTATGATGGAGGTGCTGCTGTATATTCTGATCGTCATCATTGCTTTTGTGTTTGCAGTTACAACAAATAATACCATTACAAAAGAAGCTTCTGTGATCGGGACTCTGCGTGCTTCCGGATATTCCAGAAGAGAACTTCTGGTCCACTATATTTCCATGCCGGTGATCGTAACTGTGGTTGCTTCTGTTCTTGGAAACGTGCTGGGCTACACCTCCTTTAAAAATCTTTGTGCAGGTATGTATTATGGCAGTTACAGCCTGCCGACCTATGAAACACGCTGGAATGCAGATGCATTTATATTGACCACAGTGGTTCCGGTAGTGATCATGCTGGGAATCAATTTGATTCTGATTTCAGGGAAACTGCGTCTTTCTCCTTTGAAATTCCTGCGTCATGATCTGTCTGCTTCCAAACGGAAAAAAGCTGTGCGTCTTCCGGACTTTAAGTTTTTCAACCGCTTCCGGCTTCGTATTATCCTGCAGAATAAGTCCAGTTATCTGACTTTGTTTATTGGAATCTTTTTTGCAAATGTACTGCTGCTTTTTGGAATGATGATGAAGCCGCTTCTGGATCATTATCAGGAAGAAATTTTGAAGAACATGATCGCGCCGTACCAGTATGTGCTGAATGTACCGGAGGAGCCAGATGAAGATGAGAAATATACGGTTATGGGAATGCTGCAGAAATTTCTTACTCCATCTTTGAAAACAAATGAGAAGTCAGCAGAAAAATTCTGCCTGAATTCCATGAAAAATGTATTGCCAGATCAGGAAGGAGAGACCATAACGGTCTATGGAATCGCGGACGACAGTGCGTATGTAAGCGCGGAACTTCCAACTGATGGAGTTCTGATTTCTGACGGTTATGCAGAAAAGTATAAGATAAAGACCGGAGATACCATTGTTCTGAAGGAAGCTTACGGAAGTGAGACTTATGAGTTTATAGTGCAGGGAATCTACGATTATCCGGCATCTTTGACGGTATTTATGCCGATTTCCTCCTACAGGAAAACCTTTGGGGAAAAGGAGGATTATTTTAACGGTTATTTTTCCAGGGAAAAGATCACAGATCTGGATGAGAATCTGATCGCAACAACGATTACGGAGGACGATCTGACAAAGGTCAGCCGTCAGCTGGATGTGTCTATGGGAGAAATGTTCCAGCTGATCAATATATTTGCAGTTGTGCTGTTTGCCCTCCTGATCTATCTGCTTACCAAGCTGATCATTGAGAAAAATGCCAATGCCATTTCTATGGTAAAGATTCTGGGGTATGAGAACCGGGAGATCAACAGCCTGTATCTTACATCCACTACGTGGGTGGTGATCTTGTCCATTTTACTTAGCCTGCTGCTGTCTACCTGGACGATATATGGAATTTACGGATATCTGATGTCATCCTTCTCAGGCTGGCTGACCTTATATCTGAAACCAGCGGTTTATCCGGAGATGTTTGCGATGGGAATGGGAGCGTATGTGCTGGTAGCCTTGTTGCAATTTAGAAGGATCAAGAAGATTCCAATGGATGTGGCGCTGAAGAATGTGGAGTAAGAGAATTATAAGAAAATAGAATATTGGAGGATATTGGGGCAGACTTCTATTTCTTCGGGAGTTTGCCCTGATTTATGCTGAGCATTTTATTTTCGGCAATACGTTTTGAGGGTTCGGGTTAATAGTAGCAGCCAGGTTGGAACGGTGTTTTGTTTATTGAGAGATTTATTCATATTTTCATGTTGTGATTTGACGAAGTTTCGTATATACTTTCCCTTGTAGCCCAAAGTGGATATTTTGTATCCGAGCGGGACTTGCTGCGTATAATAATGAGAGCAGGTGCCCACACATTTTTTCAGAAGAGGAGATACGAACATGGATTACGCAAAAGAATCCTTAAAGATGCACTATGAGTTAAAAGGTAAAATTGAAGTTGTTTCAAGAGCAAAGGTTGATTCCAAGGATGCTTTAAGCCTTGCTTACACCCCTGGTGTTGCACAGCCTTGCCTTGAGATTCAGAAAGATATTAATAAAAGTTATGAACTCACCAGACGTTGGAATACCGTTGCTGTTGTAACAGATGGTACCGCAGTTCTTGGTCTTGGAGATATCGGTCCAGAGGCTGGTATGCCGGTTATGGAGGGCAAATGCGTTCTGTTCAAAGAGTTTGGTGATGTAGATGCTATTCCACTTTGTGTTCGAAGCAAGGACGTAGATGAGATCGTGCAGACCGTTCGCCTTCTGGCTGGAAGCTTCGGCGGTGTAAACCTGGAGGATATTTCCGCACCGAGATGCTTTGAGATTGAGAAGAAGCTGAAAGAGTGCTGTGATATTCCGATTTTCCATGACGACCAGCATGGTACTGCAGTTATTACGCTTGCAGGTGTGATCAATGCGCTGAAGGTTGTTGGCAAAAAAATCGAAGACATTAAGATCGTTACTTCCGGAGCAGGAGCTGCCGGAATCGCGATTATCAAACTTCTTATTTCCATGGGACTTAAGAATGTTATTATGACAGATCGTAAAGGTGCAATTTACGAAGGCCGTGAGGGCCTGAACCCAATTAAGGAAGAGATGGCGAAGATCACAAACGCCAATCATGAGAAGGGCTCCTTGAGTGAAGTGATCAAAGGCGCTGACGTATTTATCGGTGTTTCCGCACCTGGAACCCTTACTCCGGATATGGTTCGCACTATGGCGAAAGATCCGATCATCTTTGCCTGCGCAAACCCGACTCCTGAGATTTTTCCGGATGAGGCCAAGGCAGCAGGCGCAGCGGTAGTATCCACAGGTCGTTCCGACTACCCGAATCAGGTGAACAATGTTCTCTGCTTCCCGGGAATCTTCCGCGGTGCCCTTGATGTCCGTGCATCTGACATCAACGACGAAATGAAGATTGCCGCAGCTTATGCCATTGCAGGCCTGGTAAGCGACGAAGAACTCTGCGCTGATTATATTCTGCCAGCAGCATTTGATTCAAGAGTGAAAGATGCGGTTGCGAAGGCTACTGCTGAAGCTGCCATTAAGAGCGGAGTGGCTAGGATCTAAAATTCTTTATATATCCGTTTGTTTTCTTCTGCGGAGAATAACTTTAAACGATGCCCGATTCGAATCGCCTTTGAATCCGTTCCATGCCCGATCAAAGGTGATTTCGCAACGGGTGTCTTTTTTTCTGCGAATTCAAGGACTAGCTGCGCCATATCTGGTTGACAGTTATCCTCCTCCATTTTCGTAAACGTCCCCAATAAAATCCCATTCACCTTCTTAAATACCCCCATCTGGTTCAACTGGCTTAAATAAGTCACCATCTGCGGCAGTTTTCCTCCAAAGGACTCCAGAAGCAGGATTTTCTCCCGCATATCCGGCCAGTAAGGCGTGCCAGCCAGCTTCAAAAGGCACCGTATATTTCCTCCTACTACAATTCCCTCCATATGAGTCCCCCTCACAAATTCATAAGGAAAATCATAAAGAGAAGTGGCCCCCGCCAAGGTAGTACTAAGAAAGTCCGTTATCTGGGACTGGCTGTGATCGTAGGTGAGATTTCGTATCTGGTACAGGACAGATGATTTCCCTGTTCGGGCATAAATGGCATTTATAATTGTTGTCAGATCACTATATCCCCAAAAATGCTTTTTTCCATAAGCAATGGTCTGAAAATCCAGATAGGGTAAAATCTCGTTGGCCATATCCCCACCAGATACGTCAAAAATATCCGTGACAGAATCATCCTCATAAAATTTCATAAGAGCCCAGGCACGCTCCCTGGCAGTTCCAGCCTGTCCGTTTTCATCTCCATAAAGATAAGGGCTAAGATCTACTTCTAGTCCGGATTTTTCCAGAATCTGCACCAACATTTTTATTGTTTCGGCCTGTTCTGGCCTAAGTCCGTTGGAACAACAGACAATCCCGATTTTGCTTCCCTGTTTCATAAAAAGTAATCCTTTCTTTTCAATAAAGTGCATGTGATTTTTTTATACATGTAACTTTTTCACAGATTTTACTATCTAAAACAATATATGAAGAATAAAAATACGCTCATTCAACACTTTTTATCTTCTTTTACATTATAAACAATAATTCCTCATAAATCCACCATTCATCCTGGAGCGTGTTTGAAAAAGCATTCCCGCAGTTGATGTTCACTGGTAACGTTTCGCAATCTGTACGCCCCACTTTGCGGTATATTTTGTAGAGATTTTTTTTTAACACACTCTGGAATCCCGAAACATTTTCAAAAAGCACTGGTCAAAATTTACGAAATTGCAGTGAAAAAAATGAGAAAAAAGTGCAAATAAATTATTGACAGCTTATATAAATTAGAATATACTAATCAACGTAAGCGAAACATAATAATAAATAGGTGTTTCTAAAGCACAAAAAAGGAAGGATGATATGATGCCGTTATCAATGGTAAACGAAGGAGAGCCGCAGGTGATTAAAAAAGTCGGCGGTAAAGAAGAAACCCGTAAATTCCTTGAAAATCTTGGGTTTGTACAGGGAGCTACAGTAACCGTTGTAAGTGAGATCAGCGGTAATATGATCGTGAATGTGAAAGATTCCAGAGTTGCCATTGGCAAGGATATGGCGAATCGGATCATGGTCTGAAATCCAGAAAAAAGGAGCAAGTATTATGAAAACATTACGGCAAGTTGGCGTAGGTCAGACTGTCACAGTGAAGAGACTGCACGGTGAAGGACCAGTAAAGAGACGTATCATGGATATGGGAATCACCAAAGGGGTACAGATCTATGTACGTAAAGTTGCACCGCTTGGAGATCCTATTGAGGTAACCGTGAGAGATTATGAACTGTCTCTGAGAAAAGTCGATGCAGAAATGATAGAGGTAGAATAAGTACTGTACAGGATATAGTACTTTGCTGTGTGTACATAAGGGAAAAGTTACTGTTCACGTACTTTTGCGAAACATCTTACAAATGTTGTCATATGAACAGCGGTAAAATCAGCACAGCATGAAATTGCATGTTCTGGAATGGAATGGGCAAATTTTTTTACCTTGTGGGTTAGCGAAACCTAATAAAGGGTTGAAAAGCTAACAAACGAAAGCTGATTGAAACAATCGGCAGCATAGGGCAACTAAAATCAGCAGAAGCTGTATATAATAAGCCCGGAAAAAAGAAAATCTGGAAAGAAAGAGGAGGCATGAAAATGTCGATTAAGATTGCACTTGCAGGTAACCCTAACTGCGGCAAGACCACATTATTCAATGCACTGACCGGCTCTAATCAGTTCGTTGGTAACTGGCCTGGTGTAACAGTAGAGAAAAAAGAAGGTAAACTGAAAGGTCATAAGGATGTAACCATCATGGACCTTCCTGGTATTTATTCCCTTTCCCCATACACACTTGAGGAAGTGGTTGCCAGAAATTACCTGATCAATGAAATGCCAGATGCGATCATCAACATCGTAGATGGTACAAACCTTGAGCGTAACCTGTATCTGTCCACACAGATCATGGAGCTTGGAATCCCGGTAGTTATGGCTATCAACATGATGGATCTGGTTCAGAAATCCGGAAACAAGATCCACATTGACAAATTAAGCAAAAAGCTTGGCTGCGAAGTAGTTGAGATTTCCGCTCTGAAAGGAACCGGAATCATGAAAGCTGCTGAGAAAGCAATCAGCGCAGCACAGAGCAAAAAGAAAACAATTCCGGTTCACGAATTTGCACAGGATGTTGAGGATGCGATCAAATCTGTTGAGAATAAGCTGACAGGAACTGTTGCAGAGGCTCAGAAACGTTTCTTTGCAATCAAGCTTATCGAGAAAGATGACAAGATCGTAGAGCAGATGAAGAGTGTTCCGGATGTGTCTTACGAAGTAAAGGCTCTGGAAGATAAATTCGATGATGATACAGAGAGTATTATCACAAACGAGCGTTATGTATACATCTCTTCCATTATTGGACAGTGCTATACAAAATCCTCTACAGGAAAGAAACTTACAACCTCCGATAAGATCGACAGAATCGTAACCAACAGATGGCTGGCGCTTCCGATCTTCGCAGTTGTAATGTGGGTTGTTTATTATGTGTCTGTAACCACTGTTGGAACTATTGTAACAGATTGGACAAATGATGTACTCTTCGGTGAGATTATTCCTCCGGCAGTTGAGTCTGCTCTGGAAGCTGTAAATTGCGCTGCATGGCTGCAGGGACTGATTCTTGACGGTATTGTTGCCGGTGTTGGCGCTGTACTTGGTTTCGTACCGCAGATGCTGGTTCTGTTCCTGTTCCTTGCATTCCTTGAGTCCTGCGGTTACATGGCTCGTGTTGCATTCATCATGGACAGAATCTTCCGTAAATTCGGTCTTTCCGGAAAATCCTTTATTCCAATGCTGATCGGTTCCGGATGTGGTGTTCCTGGAGTTATGGCTTCCCGTACAATCGAGAACGACCGTGACCGTAAAATGACAATCATGACTACAACATTTGTTCCTTGTGGTGCGAAGCTCCCGATCATTGCAATGATCGCAGGTGCATTCTTTAACAACAGCGGATGGGTTGCTACAAGCTCTTACTTTGTTGGCATCGCAGCAATCATCTGCTCCGGTATTATCCTTAAGAAAACAAAAATGTTCGCTGGCGAGCCGGCACCATTCGTTATGGAGCTTCCGGCATATCACTGGCCAACCGTTGGCAATATTCTGAGAAGCATGTGGGAGAGAGGCTGGTCCTTCATCAAGAAAGCCGGTACCATCATTCTTCTTTCCACCATCGTTCTCTGGTTCCTTATGGGATTCGGCTGGGAAGGCGGTTCCTTTGGAATGGTAGAAGAGCTGAACAACAGTATTCTTGCCAAGATCGGTTCTGCAATCGCCTGGATTTTTGCTCCTCTTGGATGGACAAAAGCAGGAGAAGGCTGGAAGATGGCAGTTGCTGCCGTAACAGGTCTTATTGCAAAAGAGAACGTTGTTGCTACATTTGGTATGCTCTTCGGATTTGCTGAGGTTGCAGAGGATGGAGCTGAGATCTGGGGAAATCTTGCACAGGTAATGACTCCTATTGCAGCATACGGATTCTTGGTATTCAACCTTCTTTGTGCTCCTTGTTTCGCAGCTATGGGTGCTATTAAGAGAGAGATGAACAATGCAAAATGGTTCTGGTTTGCAATCGGCTATCAGTGCGGTCTTGCTTATGTAGTTTCCCTTTGCATTTATCAGATTGGTACACTGCTTACAGGCGGCGGATTTGGAATCGGAACAGTTGTTGCATTCGTTCTGGTTGCAGCATTCCTGTACCTGCTGTTCAGACCATATAAAGAGAGCAACAGCTTAAAAGTTAATACAAAGAGTATTGCTTAAGCAAAGTTGTTAAAAATAATTCAGCCTGTATCCCTTAAAAGATACAGGCTGGAATTTTTATATAAGGGGAAATCACCATATCTTTTCACTTTGGAAAAAGATGCTCTGCAGCAGTGAAGGCGTGAACCGTTATGGTTTCTCCTTATATAGAAATTCCAGCCCTGATATAAAATCATACAGAAATCAAAAAGGATGGCGATGAAAATGATGAAAAACGCAGTTGAAGAAAAAGCATATGAAAATCAGGAAACATATCAGCGCACACAAATGCAGAAAGATATGATTCTTGAACGATTACGCGAACAGGGCTGCAGAATCACCAGACAGCGCCAGCTGATCCTGGATATTATTCTGGAGGAGGAGTGTTCCTGCTGTAAGGAAATCTATTACAAGGTACAGGAGAAAGACCGAAATATTGGACCGGCCACAATTTACCGCATGGTAAATATGTTGGAAAAAATCGGTGCCATCAGCCGCAAGAACATGTACCGGATTTCCGGCTGTGCAGCATGCTGCCAGGAAAATGGATGCACGGTAAGACTTAGCGATGCTACTGTCTGTAAGCTGCCTTCTGAAGTCTGGAAACAGGTTGTAAGAGAAGGGTTGAAAAATATGGGGTATATCGGAGATCAGGATATTGAAAGTATTGAGATGACTATGTCAAAGTGCAGGGCTTGAAAATTGGCATGATAGTATGAAGGCATATAAAAATAGCAGTTATCCAAGGGAGAGAGTTAGAGCCTGTTTGAAAAAAGCATTCCCGTAATCTGCACGCCCCTCTTTGCGGTATATTTCACTCAAATTGTGACGTACATCTTGCAGAAAGTTTTTTCAAACACGCCCTAAAACAGGGAGATAATGAGAATATTTCTCGATAAGCAAAATAGCACTGGGAATTTCAGAAAACCTGATATATAATACCAAAATATTGAAAAATAATTAACAACAATAGCGTTTCACTATAAGGAGGAATTTAATCATGGCAAGTTTTAAATGGGACAAGACAGGACTTTTTGCAGCAGGTGTTTTATTCGGAACAGCAGGTATCAAGCTTCTTTCCAGCAAAGATGCGAAAAAAGTTTACACAGAGTGCACAGCAGCTGTTTTAAGAGCAAAGGACTGTGTAATGAAGACGGTTACAACTGTTCAGGAAAATGCAGGTGATATCTATGCAGATGCACAGCAGATCAACGAGGACAGAAAAGCAGCTGAGGAGCCGTTTGAGGATGAGGCAGCTGAAGGCGAGACAGAGTTTAAAGAGACTGATGAAGCTGAAGAGGCTGAGACAGAGGAAGCTGCTGAGTAATCTGGCAGTGTAATACCTTGCAAACATATTGGGGACTGCCGTTTTTGCGACAGTCCTCTTAATCGTTGCTGTTCCTTTGAAAAACTCTGCGAAATATTTTGGTGAACAAACCTTACTAAAATTTCGAAGAGTGTGGCGCGAAGCGATTACGGTAAACGTAATGAACAGTAACTCTTGCTTTGAAGAAAAAGTAGGTGAACAAGTTGAAATTTACAATTAAACATGAGAAAAAAGGACGTATCAGAGTCCATCTTTTTCAAAAATATATGAATTTTACCCAGGCAGATACCCTTCAGTATTACTTGGAAAATCTGGATGGAGTAAAGAAGGCCCAGGTCTTTAACCGTACCAGTGATGCTCTTATCTATTACACCGGAGAACGGAATGAACTGTTAAAGGCAATTCAGGCATTTGGTTACAGCCGTGTCAGCGTACCGGCCCAGGTGCTGGAGAATTCCGGAAGAGAATTAAATGAGACTTATAAGGAGAAGCTGGTAAATAAAGTTATTTTCCATTACGGACGCAAGCTGCTTTTGCCATATCCATTGTCTGCAATCTATACCACTGCAATGTCTGTGAAATACATCTGGCTGGGGGTTAAGACACTCTGGAAGCGTAAGATCGAGGTTCCGGTTCTGGATGCAACTGCAATCGGTGTTTCTATTTTCCGCGGCGATTTCTCCACAGCTGGTTCTGTTATGTTCCTGCTTGGAATCGGAGAATTGCTTGAGGAGTGGACCCACAAGAAATCAGTGGATGATCTGGCACGTACCATGTCTCTGAACACTGGTAAGGTATGGCTTCGCAGTGAAGGTAAAGAGGTGCTGGTGGACGCAGACAAGATCCAGGCCGGAGATATGGTTGTAGTACATATGGGAAATGTGATTCCATTTGACGGTTTGATCGCAGAGGGCGAGGCTATGGTAAACCAGGCTTCCCTGACTGGTGAATCTGTTCCTGTAAGAAAAGTGGAAGGAAATTCCGTATACGCAGGTACGGTTGTGGAAGAGGGTGAGGCTGTCATTACTGTAAAAGCAGTTGGTGGTTCCAGCCGTTATGAGAAGATCGCAGCCATGATTGAGGATACTGAGAAGCTGAAATCCGGTCTTGAGAGCAAGGCCGAGCACCTGGCGGACAGACTGGTCCCATACACACTTGGCGGTACAGCACTTACCTATCTGCTTACCAGAAATGTAACCAAGGCTGTCTCCGTATTGATGGTTGACTTCTCCTGTGCCCTGAAGCTGGCAATGCCGGTTTCCGTACTTTCCGCTATCCGGGAGGCAGGAGAATACAAAATCACTGTGAAAGGCGGTAAATTCCTGGAGGCAGTTGCGGATGCCGATACGATCGTATTTGACAAGACTGGTACGCTTACCAAGGCAGAACCTACAGTAGCTGAGGTTGTCCCGTTTAATGGACAGAACGAAAATGAACTGCTAAGAATTGCAGCCTGCCTGGAAGAACATTTTCCCCATTCCATGGCGAAAGCTGTTGTAGACGCAGCGAAGAAGAGAAAACTGGATCATGAGGAAATGCATTCCAAAGTAGAATACATTGTGGCTCATGGTATTTCTACAACCATTGAAGGGAAAAAAGCAATCATCGGAAGCTCCCATTTTGTATTCGAGGATGAGAAATGTACCATTCCGGAAGGCATGGAAGAGAAGTTTAAAAATCTTCCAAATGAGTATTCCCATCTGTATCTTGCAATTGAAGGCAGTCTTGCAGCTGTTATCTGCATTGAGGATCCTCTCCGTGAGGAAGCTCCTGCAGTTGTAAAAGCGCTGAAAAAAGCCGGATTCAGCAAGGTGGTTATGATGACCGGAGACAGTGAACGTACAGCCAGGGCTGTTGCTGCCAAGGTCGGCGTTGACGAATATTATTCTGAGGTTCTTCCGGAAGATAAAGCAAGCTTCGTGGAAAAAGAGAAAGCAAAAGGACGCAAGGTTGTCATGCTGGGTGATGGAATTAACGATTCCCCGGCACTTTCTGCAGCTGACGCAGGTATTGCAGTAAGCGAAGGCGCTGAGATTGCAAGAGAGATTGCAGACATCACTATCGGTGCGGATAATCTGGAAGGTATCGTAGTTCTGAAGCATATCAGTGACGCGCTGATGAAGCGTATCCACAATAATTACAGAACGATCGTAGGATTTAACACTGGTCTGATCCTGATGGGCGTTGCCGGAATCCTACAGCCGACTACCTCAGCATTGCTTCACAATACTTCAACATTGCTGATCGGTATGAACAGTATGAAGAATCTGGTGGGCACTGAGGAAATCTGAACGGATGTGTCGCGCATTGCGGACATTGTAAAAAAATCGGGTTCTGATTGCGGGAATGATTTTTCAAACACGCTCTGCGGTAATAGTGGAACTTCTGAATATAATCAGAGAGTTAATGAGACTGTTTTTCATTAGCTCTCTTTTTTTTGCTTAGTACTTGACAGAAATAAAGGATTAGTGTAAACTAACACCATAAAAGTTAGCATAAGCTAACTGAAGCGTAGAACTATAAAAATATATAATCAGCACATTTTACATAAAATAAAATGTAAAGGACTGCAGCAACTAAAACATATTTCAGAAGTGCAGGCGTTACTGGAAAGGTTGTAAACAGTAAACGGAAAGCTTCTAATTTTTTTAACAAAGGGTTAGAACAAACTAACGAAAATGAGGAGAAAACATTGCATGGAAGCAGGGAGGTTTCTTCATTTTCAGAAGCTTCAGGAAACCCGGAAAGGACAATTTACATGAGTATTGTAATCATCGGCGGAAATGAGAGAATGGTATGTCAGTATACCGATATCTGCAAAGACTATGGATATAAGGCGAAGGTTTTTCCAAAAGAGAACGGCGCCATCCGTAAAAAAATCGGATGCCCGGATCTGATGGTGCTTTTTACCAATACAGTGTCCCATAAAATGGTCATCAGTGCATCCCAGGAAGCAAAGAAAAACAACATTCCGGTAGCGCGCATCCATACCAGCAGCGCAAGCGCTTTAAAGTGTGCGCTGGATGAGCATGCGGTGATGGCATAAAAAAGATAAGGAGTTTATCATGATTGAGAAATGTCTCATTGAGCACTGTGCTCCCACCCTTGCTTCATTAAAAGCAGCCAATCTTTTCAATGCCTGTTGTGAAGAGGGAGAAAATATAGACCTTCAGATTTCCAGGTGGAATCAGCTGATGAATCCAAAGGGCGTGAAGCTGCTGGCACTTCGCAGTCGTGGTAACCGTTCTCTGGTTTATGTATACCGGGAAAAACAGCTGGCACAGAATCTGAATCGTCCTGGAGTTGCCCGGTTTCTGGAAAAATATGGATATGAAAATACAGAACCGGAACAGTGCCTGGCGTTACTGAAGAAGCGCTTTGAGGCATCAGAAGATTTTCCACATGAGATTGGGATTTTTCTTGATTATCCACTTGGGGACGTAATTGGTTTTATCCAGAATGGCGGACAGAATTATAAATGTTCCGGCTGCTGGAAAGTATATTGTAATGAATGTGAAGCATTGAAAATGTTTCAGAAGTACCATAAATGCCGCGAGGTTTATCGGAATCTATGGGCAAAAGGCAGGAGTGTTCTGCAGCTGACAGTGGCTGCCTGACATACAATGAAAGTCCACTATGGGTGACAGCCAAAAAGCGATAAGAGTCACGGAAAAGCTGACTTTCGTTATTAAAGTGCCAGATGTGGAGGATAAAACATAAATGATCTCACAGGCTGGCAATAAAATTATAAAAGAAAGAGGTTAAGTGAAGTTATGAGTAAAGTAGCAGTTGTATATTGGAGCGGAACTGGTAATACAGAGGAAATGGCAAATAAAGTAGCGGAAGGTGCAAAAGCTGCAGGAGCTGAGGTAGAAGTGATCAGTGCAGATGATTTTGATGGAACAGATATCAGCAGTTTTGACGGTGTAGCTTTCGGATGCCCTGCAATGGGAGATGAGGAGCTTGAGGATTCCGTATTCCAGCCGGTATTCGAAGCATGTGAGCCAAAGCTTGCAGGCAAAAAAGTAGCGCTCTTCGGTTCCTACGGATGGGGAGACGGCGACTGGATGCGCAGCTGGGAAGAAAAATGCCAGAACGATGGCGTTGCACTTGCTGTTGACAGTGTAATCTGCAACGAAGAGCCAGATGATGAGGCTCAGGCAGCCTGCATTGAGCTTGGAAAAGCTATCTGCTGATTGGAACTGTTTTTGAAAAAAACAGAATATAGATTATTATAACAATAATAACATTTACAGCCGCTATTAGTGCAAATAACGTACTAATGGCGGCTGTTTTGATGAAACTTAAATAAATTGACCGAAATCCCGTCTGGGAGTATAATTGTGTCAGAAAAGTGAAACAGTAAAAATCCCCATAAAAGCCAAAGTTCCCCCCTCTGTTCAAGGCCTTCCAGATAAGGTAAAATGAAGATTGCAAAGTGGGAGATCATTACAAAACGGATTTGTTGCTTATTTGTGACATCACTATATATGAGAGTCAGCTGTAGAGCGGGACTTTCACAGGATATTACAGTATAAAAGGAGAAAACAGAAATGGCAGTTACAGAGAATAAATATCAGCTTGGAACAGCTGAAAACCAGAAATTTCTGCAGGATGTTAGAGATGGCTTATTAAGCTTCGGACATCAGTTTCCGTCACCAGGAGGAAGCTCCTATTATCTTGGAGATGACGGCACTCCCTGGAAAGACCGTAACCGTGAAACCTGGATCACAAGCCGTATGACACATGTGTACAGCATTGGTTCCATGCTTGGACATGAAGGCAGCGAGGCATTGGCTGATGCAGCGTTGAAGGGGCTTAGAGGCGAGCTTCACGATGATCAAAATGGTGGTTGGTATGCAGGTCTTACAAAGGACAATGAAATTGTTCCAACCAAGCAGTGCTATGCCCATGCATTTGTAATTCTGGCAGCTTCTTCCGGCGTGTTGGCCTGCAGAGAAGGGGCAGCAGAGCTTTTGAAAGATGCCTTGGCACTTTATGATCTGAGATTCTGGAACGAGGAAGAAGGACTTTCCTGTGATACCTGGAACACAGAATTTACAGAGCTGGATTCCTATCGAGGCTTGAATGCAAATATGCATACCGTTGAGGCGTTTCTTGCCGCAGCTGATGTGACCGGGGATGAGAAATATCGTGTACGTGCAGGCAGGATCATCGACCATGTTCTGGTATGGGCAAAGGACAATAACTGGCGTATACCGGAGCATTTTTCCAGTGACTGGGTACCGGATCTGGAATGCAACAAAGACCGCCCGGACGACCAGTTTAAGCCATACGGCGCAACTCCGGGACACGGAATTGAGTGGGCAAGACTGATCACACAGTGGGCGCTTTCTACATATAAAGAGGACAAGGCTGGCGCAGCACCTTATATTGAAGCTGCAGAGAATCTGTATAACCGCGCAGTTGCTGACGCATGGAATGCAGACGGTGCACCGGGAATCTGTTACACAACAGACTGGAACGGCAAACCTGTAGTCCATGACAGAATGCACTGGACTCTTGCAGAAGCAATCAACACCTCTTCCGTTCTGTTCCATGTAACAGATAATGAGAAATACGCAGCAGATTATGCAGTGTTTATGAAATATCTGGATGAGAAAGTTCTGGATCACGTAAACGGTTCCTGGTTCCACCAGCTGGACAGAGAGAACAATCTTCTGGAGACCGTATGGCCTGGAAAGTCTGATATTTATCATGCACTGCAGGCTACATTGATTCCATATTATGCTCCCGGTCTGTCCATTGCAGTGGCAGTGAAGAAGCAGGCAAGATAAAACAAAAATATTTTGTAACTGAGAAGGTTCTGACCAGGTACAGTGGTAAAATTAATGGGGAGGCTTTGCCTCCCCATTTTGGACCTATTAGGTAAGTCAGTGAAGTCTGGAACGTAAGCGGACATTTCAAACACTCACGGTAAACTTCATTCATCCCACCCATCATACAACCGGATGTTCACCTGGATATTTCTGACCACATCCTCATCTTCTAATTCCATATCATCTGGATCTGTGATCGGAGGCAGCTCTGGAACTTCTTCGGAGAGCTCTACAGAAATCCAGTCGAATGCAGCAGCGTTAGCGCTTTCGATAGCTTCGTCTAAAGTGTCTCCTTCTCCGAAGCAGCCTTCCAGGTCTGGGAAAGTTCCCTTATAACGACCATCTTCGGTTTTCTTAAAAACAGCAGGATATATAAATTTCATGATAAACCTCCCGAAAATAAAAATAACATATTGAAAATTAATTTCAATTATAAGCGTTTGAGCTGGTAAATACAAGATAAGAAAAAACTTGTATTTAAGAAAATACGAAACGAGAAAAGACGTGGCAGCGGAGCCAAAAAGAATCTAAGAAACAGGATTGTCAAATATAGGGGAAAATGATATTCTTACAGCAAGAGACTTTAGAGCGTGTTTGAAAAATCATTCCCGCAATCTGCACGCCCCACTTTGCGGTATATTTCACCCGAATTCGGTTGCCGTAGCCCGCTACGGCGCCCTCATCCGAGCGAAATCTCCCACAAATTGTGACGAACATCTTGCAGAAAGCCTTTTTCAAACACGTTCTAGCTGGTTCGGAACTGAAAGAAAATGGCGCGGCTTTATAGAAATATACCTGCCGGAGGTGAAATCTTGGAATTTCAGCATGAATTGATCATACCAAACGAAGGTCTTCCTTTCAAAATCTTTTTATTTGAAGGCGGACACGGCAATTACGAAAGAGAAAAACACTGGCATACCTCAATTGAGATTTTTGCAGTGCTAAAAGGCAGACTGACTTTTTTTCTTAATGAAGAAGAGTACCCCCTGGAGGCTGGCGGGCTGATCATCATCAATTCCAATGAGATCCACTCCATTCACGCCCCCAGGAAAAATGAGACTGTGGTTTTGCAGATTCCACTAAAGCAGTTCGAAAAATATTTTACTGCCCAGCGGTTTATCCGATTTACAAGTGCAGCCCGTGTAGCAAAGGATCAGAAGTCCAAGGCTCCGGATAACCGGAAGCTGGCATTTTTTATTGAGGAGCTTTATAAGGTGTACCGTGCCCGTGAAGAAGGATGGGAGTACCGGACTATGGCACTGTACTACAATATTTTGTACCTGATGGTAAGGGATTATCGTGAGACCGAGGCTGCACAGGAGGAAATTCAGGACAGCCGACGACTGGATGCTTTGTCAAAAATTACCACTTATATGCGTGAGCATTATACAGAAGAACTGAAACTTTCTGAGATGGCAAATTTATTTGGCTATTCAGACGCTTATTTGTCGCGAATGTTCAAAAAGTATGCAAAAATCAATTTTAAGACTTATTTACAGGAAATTCGCATGTCTTATGCATGTCGGGAACTGATGAATACAGAGAAAACAGTGAGCCAGATTGCCCTGGACAACGGCTTTGCCAGCAGCAGAGCCTTTTCCAGAGAGTTTCAGAAGAAATATAACAGACTTCCAAGCGAAGTAAGACAAAAATTTAATACAACTCCAAAAGAATAAAATGTCAAAAAAGTGCTATAGATAAGACAAGAAAACCGTCGTAAAGCATACCAGAATATGGTATGCTTTTTTCATGCAGAAAGAACCAGGGCAGACTGAGATCAGTAGCTGGTTCGGGAATCTTGAGTATGAGCATGTTGGACTGCTGTGAGAGTGGCAGATAGCAGCCATGTCCGCATTCTGATATGCGCAAAAGGAGGTTAATCGTGAAGATTCAGAAAGTAACAGATCCGGCATTCCGTAAATATGGACAGGTGCTGGAGGGATACGACTTTACAGGTCTTATCAAGGAGATGAAACACACTCCAGTTCCAGAGGACGTAATCTATGTTCCATCTGTTGAGGAGCTGGAGGCACTGGATATTATGAAGGACCTGCAGAACAAGGGATACGGCGGGCTGCCGGTCCAGATCGGATACTGCAACGGCCATAACAAGAAGCTGAATGCAGTGGAGTATCATCGTAATTCCGAGATCAATGTAGCGGTTACAGATCTTGTCCTTCTTATCGGACATCAGCAGGACATTGAGCCGGATCATACCTATGATACATCTAAGATCGAGGCATTCCTTGTACCGGCAGGAACCGGAATCGAGGTATACGCTACCACACTTCACTACGCACCATGTCATGTGAATGAGGGCGGTTTCCAGTGTGTTGTTGTACTTCCGAAAGGAACTAACACAGACCTTACTTTCCAGACTGAGAAGACGGGAGAGGACAGCTTGATGACAGCCAAGAACAAATGGCTGATCGCACATGAGGATGCGAAGATCGCTGGCGCATTTAATGGTCTGAAGGGTGAGAATATCACAATTGACTGATAAAATAATTCATAGTTGCTCATTTTTTTCAGAAGATAAACCGACACGTTGTTGGTGGGTAACTACTAAAGTCTGTTTGAAAAATGAATATTGAGACCTGAGGAGCTTACATAGCTACCACAATTGAAAGTTTCTTAAAAAATTAAAATATGGAGGATTACATATTATGAACAATATACCAGTAGTAAAACTTGGATTAATCGCAGTAAGCCGTGACTGTTTCCCGATTCAGCTTTCTGAGAAGAGACGCGCAGCTATCATGGACGCTTACAAGGGTGAGCTTTATGAATGTCCAGTAACTGTTGAGAATGAGAAAGACATGGAGAAGGCTCTCGAGGATGTAAACAAAGCTGAGTGTAATGCACTTGTTGTTTTCCTTGGAAACTTCGGACCAGAGACTCCAGAGACCCTGATCGCTGAGAGATTTGACGGACCTTGCATGTATGTAGCTGCTGCTGAGGGCGATGGCGATATGATCAATGGTCGTGGCGATGCTTACTGCGGTATGCTGAACTGCTCCTACAACTTAAAGATGCGTCATCTTGAAGCTTATATTCCGGAATATCCGGTTGGAACTGCAACTGACATTGCTACCATGATCGCTGACTTCGTACCAGTTGCACGTGCCGTTATCGGTGTTCGTAACCTGAAGATCATTACCTTTGGACCACGTCCACAGGACTTCTTCGCATGTAACGCACCGATCAAAGGACTCTATGAGCTGGGCGTTGAGATTGAAGAGAACTCTGAGCTTGACCTTCTGGTTGCTTACAAAGAGCATGAGAACGATCCTCGTATCCCAGAGGTTTGCGCAGATATGGCAAAGGAAATGGGCGAGGGCAGATACTATGCTGACCTTAGTGAGAGAATGGCACAGTTCGAGCTTACTCTTCTTGATTGGGCTGAGGCTCACAAGGGCGCCAGAAAATACGTTGCATTTGCTGATAAATGCTGGCCTGCATTCCCGTCACAGTTTGGATTTGAGCCATGCTATGTAAACAGCCGTCTTGCTGCAAGAGGAATCCCGGTATCCTGCGAGGTTGATATCTACGGAGCTCTTAGCGAGTACATCGGACTTTGCATTTCCAATGACGCTGTTACACTGCTTGACATCAACAACTCCGTTCCTCAGTACATCTATGATGAGGATATCAAGGGCAAATATGATTATAAGCTTACCGATACATTCATGGGCTTCCATTGCGGAAATACTCCGGCCTGCAAGATGTGCGATTCCAGAGCTGTTAAATATCAGCTGATCCAGCACAGACTTCTTGAGCCGGAAGGATCTGAGCCAGATTTCACAAGAGGAACTCTGGAGGGAGATATCGCTGCTTCTGATATTACATTCTATCGTCTGCAGTGCAACTCTGAGGGAGAGCTTGTTTCTTATGTTGCAGAAGGTGAAGTTCTTGACGTACCTACAAGATCCTTTGGTGGTATTGGTATCTTCGCAATCAAAGAGATGGGAAGATTCTACCGTCACGTACTGATCGAGGGCAACTACCCGCATCACGGTGCAGTTATGTTCGGACATTATGGAAAGGCATTCTACGAAGTAGTGAAATTCCTTGGACTTGATGTTAAGAAGATCGGTTACAACCAGCCAGCTGGTGTAAGATATCCTACAGAGAATCCATGGGGCTAATGCTTAAATAAACAGTAAGTAATTGCTGTGTACAAAGTTGAGAGCAATGTAGAATGATTGCTTCTTGCTTAAAAAGCAGGAAGGGACGATTTGAATAGAATTATAGGCGTATATAGAAACGGCCGTACCACTTTATGCGGTACGGCTGTTTTTAGAATAGGCGGGCAGAGCATTCTAAGAGGGTTCTGGCCGGAAAGCCTAGAAGGAACGCCTAAGGCATGAACTTAAGGAGGATAAAAATGTATTTTATCGGTGTTGATCTTGGTACTTCCGCAGTAAAACTTCTTCTTATGGAAGAATCCGGAAAAATCTGTAATATCGTATCAAAAGAATATCCATTATTTTTCCCGCATCCGGGCTGGTCTGAGCAAAATCCGGAAGACTGGTATACCCAGAGTATGGCTGGTATGAAAGAACTGACAGAGGGCATTGACCGCTCCCAGGTTGCCGGAATCAGCTTCGGCGGACAGATGCATGGACTGGTAACTTTAGATGATCAGGATCAGGTAATTCGTCCTGCAATTTTGTGGAATGACGGACGTACTTCTGAAGAGACAGATTATCTGAATAATGTGATCGGAAAGGACAAGCTTTCCCAGTATACTGCAAATATCGCATTTGCAGGCTTTACTGCTCCGAAGATCCTGTGGATGAAGAAAAATGAGCCAGAGAAATTTGCAAAAGTTGTGAAGATCATGCTTCCAAAGGATTACCTGGCTTATCGTTTAAGCGGCTCCTTCTGCACAGATGTATCTGACGCTTCAGGTATGCTTCTTCTGGATGTAAAGAATCGCTGCTGGTCTAAAGAAATGATGGAAATCTGCGGTGTGAAAGAGGAGCAGCTTCCGAAGGTTTATGAGAGCTGGGAGGTTGTTGGAACACTGAAGCCAGAGGTTGCTAAAGAGCTTGGCTTCTCTGAGAATGTAAAGGTTATCGCTGGTGCTGGAGACAATGCGGCAGCAGCTGTTGGTACTGGAACAGTTGGTGATGGACAGTGCAATATTTCCCTTGGTACTTCTGGAACTGTATTTATTTCCAGCAAGAATTTTGGTGTAGATGAGCACAATGCCCTTCATTCTTTCTGCCATGCAGATGGAAGCTATCATCTGATGGGATGTATGCTCAGCGCTGCTTCCTGTAATAAATGGTGGGCCGAGGAGATTCTTGGAACGAAGGACTTCGCAGCAGAGCAGGCGCCTATCCAGAAGCTTGGTGAGAATCACGTATTCTTCCTGCCATACCTGATGGGCGAGCGTTCCCCACACAACGATCCAGATGCAAGAGGCGTATTCTTCGGCATGTCCATGGACACCTCAAGAGCAGATATGACTCAGGCTGTATTGGAGGGAGTTGCTTTCGCACTTCGTGATTCTCTGGAGGTTGCAAAGAGTCTTGGAATTAAAATTGAGCGCACCAAGATCTGCGGCGGTGGTGCAAAGAGCCCGCTGTGGAAGCAGATTATTGCAAATGTTATGAATATTAAGGTTGACGTTCTGGAAGTGGAAGAGGGACCATCCCTTGGCGGTGCTATGCTGGCAGCAGTAGGATGCGGTGTTTATCCGGACGTTGAGACTGCTGGCAAGAAGCTTGCAAAAGTAGTGGATACTGTAGAGCCTACTCCAGAACTGGCTGCGAAATATGAGGAGAGATACCAGAAGTTCAAAGAACTGTATCCGGCTATGAAGCCGCTGTTTAAGAATCTGTAAGAGATGTAGCAAGCATATTCGGCTGTAAGAGCGAAGTCTACAGTTGTAATGTTTAAGAATCTGTAAGAGATATAGCAAGGCGGACATAATTTGGTTTAAAACGGATTAATAGAATGGTGATTGTGTTGAATATGAAATAATTAACACAATCACCATTTTTGTATAGTCATGATTCTATAAAACAAATTTCTCCAGAACTTCTGCAACACCATCCTCATTGTTAGTGCGTGCAGTGATATAATCCGCAGACTCTTTCACGCCATCTGGTGCATTTGCCATGGCAACGCCAAGGGCAGCATAGCGGATCATGGAGAGGTCATTGAAACCGTCGCCGATAGCGATAGTTTCAGCGGGGGTGAAATCGTAGAGCTTACCAATGCAATCAATAGCTGCAGCCTTTGACACCTTACTGCTGAAGAACTCCAGATAGAAGGGCTTGGAGGTGCAAAAAGTTACGTTATGAAAATGAGCTGTTTTCCGTAGCTCTTTTTCTATTTGCTGAATTTGGGAAACATCGTCATACCAGAGAATTTTCGTAATCCCCTGCGCCAAAAGCTCGTCGATAGATGGCATGAGAAGGGGCGTTACCTTGGTAGCCTGGCTGTATTCCTGAATCCGGTCATTCAGCTTGTTCCCATATAATTTATTGTCCGACCAGATGCACATGGTAGTATCATAGTTCAGTCCTGCTTCCAGAATCAGACGCGCATCGTCAGCTTTCAGCTCCTGTCTATACAGAACGCGTCCGTCAGCAGAATCCAGGATCATAGCCCCATTATAAGTGATCACAGGTCCCTGAATGCCCAGCTGTTTCTGATAGCGCTCCACTCCCTGAATGGGGCGCCCGGTGCAAATGGAGAAAATCAGTCCCTGCGCGGCTGCCTGCCGGATTATTTCGATGGTGTATGGTGTAATTTCGTTTTTGTCATTTAATAAAGTACCGTCCATGTCGGCGGCTGCAAATTTATAGATCATAGTGCCTCCTGGAATATATGGTAAATTAGTTTTGTGAGCTGAAATGTCCCTCGCAGGCAGAGTATCCTGCTGGTTATATTTTCTTATTATAAAACGAAGATAGTGCAGGAATCAATCACTTTGAATGGTTACATGTGAAGATTCACATGGATTTCGGGAAAAGATGCCTTGATTTCGGCATTTAAGAGAATTGTTTTTTTGTTTGCAAAATGGTAAAATAATTGGGTGCTGTAAAAGCGGAGACAGGCAGGCTGAGATTGTGAAACAGTCATGCCTTTGGGACTTTTACAAAAATGAAAAATAGAAAAGTGATGAGGTGTAAAGCTATGCAGGAAATGAAGCCAGTTAAAGAAGGCAAAGTACGCGAGATTTACGACAACGGAGACAGCCTGATCATGGTTGCGACAGACCGTATCAGCTGTTTTGATGTGATCCTGAACAACGAAGTGACGAAGAAAGGCACTGTTCTTACACAGATGTCCAAGTTCTGGTTTGATATGACCCAGGATATCCTGCCGAACCACATGATTTCTGTTGATGTAAAAGATATGCCGGAGTTTTTCCAGCAGGATAAGTTTGACGGAAACAGCATGATGTGCCGCAAGCTGGATATGATCCCGGTTGAGTGCATCGTTCGTGGATATATCACTGGAAGCGGCTGGGCAAGCTACCAGAAGAATGGTACAGTTTGCGGAATTACTCTTCCGGAAGGTCTGAAAGAGTCTGACAAGCTGCCTGAGCCTATTTACACACCTTCTACCAAGGCTGAGATCGGCGACCACGATGAGAATATTTCTTTTGAGCAGAGCGTTACCCATCTTGAGAAATACTATCCGGGACATGGTCAGGAGTATGCAGAGAAGATTCGTGATTACACCATCGCATTATATAAAAAATGTGCTGAGTATGCTTTAAGCAAAGGTATTATTATTGCAGATACCAAATTTGAGTTTGGACTTGATGAAAATGGTAATATTGTTATTGGTGATGAGATGCTTACACCGGACAGCTCCAGATTCTGGCCGGCAGATGGATATGAGCCAGGTCATGGCCAGCCATCCTTTGACAAGCAGTTTGCCCGTGACTGGCTGAAAGCAAACCCGGACAACGACTGGACTCTTCCACAGGAAATCGTGGACAAGACAATCGACAAATATCTCCAGGCATATGAGATGCTTACAGGGGAGAAGCTGAAATAAGTAATATACATAATACTGCCAGGGCGTCTGTCCCTGGCAGGCTGATAAAATCCTTTATTTTATTTTCAAAGGATACACTTTGCTTGTATGTAAAAAGCGCCCGGGAGTTTGGGTCTCCCGGGCGTTGATTTTTGTGAGCAACGTGCCAAATCCATGTTTACACGGAAACCTGGCTGACATGTAAAAATCAGAACAGTCCTGTGATCTTACCTGTTTCGTCTACATCGATTTTCTCAGCAGCCGGAACCTTTGGAAGACCTGGCATGGTCATGATCTCTCCTGTGAGGGCTACGATGAAGCCTGCACCTGCAGAAATCTTCAGGTTACGAACAGTTACTTCAAAGCCTGTCGGAGCACCAAGCTTGGTCTGGTCATCTGTTAAGCTGTACTGTGTTTTTGCCACACAGATCGGGCAGTTTCCGAATCCAAGCTCTTCCAGCTGTTTTGCCTGCTTCTGAGCATTAGCTGTAAGAACAACTCTCTTACCGCCATAGATCTTCTGAACGATCTGATTCAGCTTATCTTCGATAGAGCCTTCAAGCTCATAGGAATATGTGAAGTCGTTTGGCTCTTCAACAAGACGGATTACTTCCTCAGCTAATTTAATACCGCCTTCGCCGCCTTTTGCCCATACTTCAGAAAGTGCAACATTAACGCCAAGCTCTTTACATTTTGCTTCTACCAGGTCAAGCTCTGCCTTGGTATCTGTCGGGAATGCATTGATTGCAACAACACATGGAAGCTTGTAAACATTTTTGATGTTGCTTACGTGTTTCAGAAGGTTTGGAAGACCTTTCTCAAGAGCCTCAAGGTTCTCATTGTTAAGATCAGCCTTCGGAACGCCGCCATTGTATTTCAGTGCACGGACAGTAGCAACGATAACAACTGCATTTGGTTTCAGACCAGCCATACGGCATTTGATATCAAGGAATTTCTCGGCACCAAGGTCAGCACCGAATCCAGCCTCTGTGATGGTGTAATCAGCAAGCTTCAGAGACATCTTGGTAGCGGTTACGGAGTTACATCCGTGAGCGATGTTTGCGAATGGTCCGCCGTGAACGATTGCAGGTACATGCTCCAGTGTCTGAACAAGGTTTGGTTTCAGAGCATCTTTCAGAAGTGCTGTCATAGCACCCTCTGCATGAAGATCACCAGCTGTTACCGGTTTCTGCTCTGACGGTTTGCCATATGTATAACCGATGATGATTCTGGAAAGTCTTTCTTTCAGGTCTTTGATATCACTTGCAAGACAGAGAACAGCCATGATCTCGGAAGCTACCGTGATGTCATAGCCGTCTTCACGAGGCATACCGTTTGTTCTTCCGCCAAGTCCGTCTACTACATTACGAAGCTGACGGTCGTTCATATCTACACATCTTCTCCATGTGATCTTACGTGGGTCGATGTTAAGAGCATTGCCCTGGAAAATATGGTTATCGATCATTGCTGCAAGAAGGTTGTTTGCTGCGCCGATTGCGTGGAAGTCACCTGTGAAGTGAAGGTTGATATCTTCCATTGGAACTACCTGGGCATATCCGCCGCCTGCTGCACCGCCTTTTACACCGAATACCGGTCCAAGGGATGGCTCACGAAGAGCTACCATAACGTTCTTGCCAAGCTTCTGCATAGCGTCTGCCAGACCAACTGTAGTAGTGGTTTTTCCTTCTCCGGCAGGAGTCGGGTTGATAGCGGTAACCAGAATCAGTTTGCCATCATTCTTATCTGTTTCTTTCAGAAGATTGTAGTCGATTTTTGCTTTGTATTTACCATACTGCTCAAGATATTTGTCCGCAATACCTGCTTTAGCTGCAATCTCAGTGATTGGTTTCATTTCACATTCCTGTGCGATTTCGATGTCACTTTTAAACCCCATAATAAAAGCTCCTTTCGTTGTGTAAGATTAAATGGTTTTTATATGACCGCTTCTTAAAAAGACAACGGTATTTCCCTCATGTCAGAGGTACCTCCCGGTAAAAAAAGGGCAGTATCTGATGATTCAAATACTGCCCAGACGGTCGGCTGGAAATTACGGTCTATGCTGTCTGCAAAATATGGTGCAGCAGCTGTAAACAGTAATCCTCATGATCTGCTCCTGAAGTCCCTGTGGTTAACTCCACGATCCGTCAGTATTCAGAAGCTTTTCAATTGATGTGTTCATTGTATCATTAAAAAAACATTTTGTCAATAAATTAACAGACGGCATTATTGTCAAAAAAGACGATGTATATTTGTGAAAAATAACAAATGCTTTGAATGTGGAGAAAATTTGTCTGAATGGAAAAATATAATCTCCGATTCAGACTTCATAAAAATTTTATGACTTGGATAGTTGCGTATGAGGGCAAGTATTGTTAGAATAGAAAATGCACAGAGCCTGTTTGAAACAGGATAATGATTCGTGGTTTTATATAAGAAAGGTTGAATAATTGAATGAATAGAACAGAATTTCTGGATACATTGAGAAGTCAGCTGTCCGGACAGATGCATGAGGGTAAGGTGGCGGCGCATGTGCGTTACTATGAAGATTATATTCAGTCACAGGTACGTAGTGGACGCGATGAGCAGCAGGTTCTTGATGAACTTGGAGATCCAAGGCTGATCGCCAGGACTTTGCTGGATACAGATGTGGATAACGGGCAGCTGGATTATGAGGAGTACAGCACCTATTCGGATGACGCACAGAATACCCAGAGCTCCAGCCGGAATCATGTACATGTATGGCGGTTTGATACCTGGTACAGCAAACTTCTGGGCGTGGTGATCCTGCTGATAGTCGTCTTTTTGCTGTTTCATATTCTGGTGGCAGTGATTCCGTTTTTTGCGGTACTGGCGTTGATTTTGTTTATTGTGTCACTGATTAAGAATCGGAATTAACATGATACTATGAACGTCACAAACGGCAGATGCGGGAGTGTCGCAGGCGCACAGCAGCTGATTTTCATATATAGAGATGTCGCCGATAGACGACATGTCCGTTTTGTAACAAAAAAATGTCGGACATGCTTTAGAGAATCATATGTTACTGTTCACTCCGTTCACAGTAACGCGCTTCGCGATGCACAGAAATCATGCATTCGCATGATTTCGCGCCGCAATTCTCGGGTTTTCTGTGAACTTTGTTCACAAAAAACGCCTCGCGGAACGTGACCAGTGAACAGTAACAATCATATTCAGCAAGGTTTCTTCTGAGCAGGAACGAGTTACAGTTTTGTTGAGATCGTGATATAAAGTATGGACATTATAGAATATATTCAGGGAAGGATTTAAATGAGCAGTATAACAATAGAAGAATTAAAAAAGTTACCAGCGGAGTCCTATCAGATCATTGATGTCCGCGACGAGATTGAGATTTCCCATGGCGCTGTTAAGGGGGCTTTGGCCTGTAAGCCAGAGGAAATCATGGAGAATCCGGAAGTGGATAAGACCAGAAAACTGGTTATTTGCTGCAGCCGCGGAATCAATAGTAAAGAAATCGCTAAGAAGCTCGAGGAAGAGGGGCTGGATGCAGTAAGCCTTGAGAAAGGGTACATTGCCTGGCTTATGGATGCCATGAAGAGTTCCCAGGACGAAGATTTTGCGAAAAATGTGGAGATCAGTCTTCGCAAGAAATTTAAGAAAAAAATCTGGTCCAGGTTTACCAAGGCAATCAATACTTACGAGCTTGTGAAGCCGGGAGATAGGATTGCAGTCTGTATTTCCGGCGGCAAGGACTCTATGCTGATGGCAAAGTGCTTCCAGGAACTGAAGCTTCATAATAAATTTGATTTCGAGGTGAAATTTCTGGTTATGGATCCGGGCTACAGTCCGGCCAACCGTCAGGTAATCGAGGAAAACGCCAGAAGGTTAAATATTCCTATTCGTATTTTTGAGTCTGATATTTTTGAGTCTGTATTTAATGTGGAGAAATCTCCTTGTTATCTTTGCGCAAGAATGCGCCGCGGGCATCTCTATGCTTTTGCAAAAGAAATGGGTTGCAACAAGATTGCACTTGGTCACCACTATGATGATGTGATTGAGACCATTCTTATGGGCATGCTTTACGGTGCCCAGGTACAGACTATGATGCCCAAGCTTCACAGCACCAACTTTGAGGGAATGGAACTGATCCGTCCATTGTATCTGGTGCGGGAGGATGATATTAAGGCATGGCGTGACTACAATGATCTCCATTTTATTCAGTGTGCATGTAAATTTACAGATACCTGCACTACCTGCAATAACGAAAATCGCTCCAAACGTGTAGAAATCAAGGAACTGATCCGTGACCTGAAAAAGGTGAATCCGTTTGTAGAGGGCAACATTTTCAAGAGCGTAGAGAATGTAAATATTGATACAGTTGTGGGATATAAACAATATGGTGTGAGACATTCTTTCCTGGAAAATTATGATGGGGAGCCCGGTTCTGCCTCTGAGAATGCTGCTGATGCAGTAGAGTAACAGAGAGAAAATGTGGATTTTAGACCTGCACACTCGGATCTACATCCTACGCGATTGGTATAGTTATTTACGAAACGATGTATTAGTAAAAATATTGAGCCAAGGTCAATGCTGCATGTGACCTTGGCTCGTTTTTTTGTCGGGGATGAAAAGAGAAGCGCTATAGATATATTGGAGTATTTATTTTCCGATTTTTCCGAGAAGCCATACACAAAGAATGATGATCAGAATGGCAGTAAAGATTCCTGCCATACCTTTTGCCATGATTTCAAGTGCAATAATGATATTTGATGTATTCATAGATAAGACCCTCCTCATTATAAAAATTTTTTATAAAAATTTTGTCACCAGGTTGATAACCATGCCTCCTGCGATTACAGAAGCAATCTGTCCGGACACGTTGGCACCGGCGGCCTGCATGAGAATTACATTTGTGGGATCTTCTTCCATGGCCATTTTCTGAACTACACGGGAGGACATTGGAAATGCAGAAATTCCGGCACCTCCGATCATAGGATTGATCTTCTTTTTCAGGAAAAGATTCATAAATTTTGCCAGGAGAACGCCGCCGATGGTGTCCATGACAAAAGCAAAAAGTCCGATTACCAGGATCAGTAAGGTCTCTTTTGTTACAAACTGTTCTGCACGCATGCTGAAGGAAATGGTGATTCCAAGAAGCAGGGTGATCAGATTTGCCAGAATATTCTGGGCTGTGTCGGACAGGGTGCCCAGGACGCCGCATTCCCGGATCAGGTTGCCGAACATGAGAAATCCAACCAGCGCAACGGATTGAGGTGCTACCAGCCCCACGATTACAGTAACTATAATGGGAAAAGCAATCTTCATGGTT
Source organism: Ruminococcus sp. 1001713B170207_170306_F1 (assembly GCF_015668065.1). Lineage (NCBI taxonomy): Bacteria > Bacillati > Bacillota > Clostridia > Eubacteriales > Oscillospiraceae > Ruminococcus > Ruminococcus sp. 1001713B170207_170306_F1. The sequence goes on from NZ_JADPEX010000024.1 coordinate 60,867, forward strand.
TTGGAAACGGATTTCGGATTATATTCCATGTGAATGCAGCGTTCCTTCTTTGTAGTGACAAGCCGGATGGCAAAGGGCTGTACAATTGGGACAAGTGCCATGTAAGAATAGGCGGCAACTGCAATGGCGCCGATATATTTGGAATTCAGGACCTGGGATACCAGAATGGAAGTAGGTCCGTCGGCAGCACCGATGATTCCGATAGAAGCAGCGTCTTTTAGGTCAAATCCAAGGATGGTGGACAGTAAAATTGCAGCAAAAATTCCAAGCTGTGCACCTGCGCCAAACAGGAACAAAGAGGGATTGGAAAGCAGGGGACCGAAGTCGATCATAGCGCCAATTCCGATGAAAAGTAAAATCGGCATGACTTCTGAGGCTTCAATTCCCGCATGGAACAGCCATTCAATGACTCCGTTTGCCTGGATCCCGCCAGCCAGAGTTTGGTTTAAAACTCCGGAAAAAGGCAGGTTCACAAGTATGGCACCAAAGCCCATTGGCAGAAGCAGGGCTGGTTCAAATCCCTTTTTGATAGCCAGCCAGATCAGGGTGATTCCGACGGCAAACATCACAATTTGCTGCCAGGTTAATGCAAGGATTCCGTCTGTTAAAAATTCCATTTCTTTTTCCTCCTTTTGGGTGTTTGAATGTAAGCGCTTAAATAGATAAAAATACTTGCATAATGTTAATATTGTTATAAAAATGAAAGCCTTGTAGGGAAGGCATTTTATAACCTGTTTTTGGGGTATAAAAAAGACTTTTATTACAATACTGCATATCTGAAGATATGCGACTATTGTAATAAAAGTCTTGCCATTTCAATTTTCTGCGGGCGACAGATTCATGGAACTGTCTACCGTTCTGACGCATGAAAATCCATATACAAAAATGCACTAAACCAGAAACAGTGCATTTGATATGCCAGCTACTCCCTTTTATTGAAGCGTGACTGCAAATGTATTTTGTTGTGGTAATTATAATTCGGCAAAGGTGGGAATGTCAACCCTGAATTATATAAAAGAAAGAATTTATTGGCCATTTGGTTACGGAACTGTTATCCGGAAACATTTTTCTTGTAAAAAATTCAGGGCAGGTATATGATTAAAAAACGAAATCAAAGTAAAATATACCTGTATGGTACAAGTGAAAAATATGAAACAAAGGAGTTACATCATGTTGTATTTTGAAAATGATTATTGTGAAGGTGCTCATGAGGCAATCTTAAAAAGATTAATGGAAACCAATATGGAAAAGGTTCCGGGATATGGACAGGATCCTTTCTGTGACAAAGCGAAGGAAAAAATAAAAGAGGCATGTGGCTGTCCAGATGGGGAGGTCTATTTCCTGGTAGGGGGTACCCAGACAAATGCAGTGGTGATCGCGTCCGTGTTGAACCGGTATGAAGGAGTGCTTTCCGCAGTTACCGGTCATGTAAATGCGCACGAAGCCGGAGCAATAGAATTTACCGGACATAAAGTTCTTCCACTTCCCCAGGACAATGGTAAAATTTCTGCCGCAGATCTGAAAGATTATCTCCAGACCTACTATGCAGACGGAAGCTATGATCACATGGTTTTTCCAGGCATGGTTTATATTTCACATCCGACAGAATACGGAACTCTTTACACAAAGCAGGAACTGGCAGATATTTCCAGTGTATGCAGGGAATATGAGATCCCGTTATTTCTGGACGGAGCCAGACTGGGCTATGGACTGGTGGCAGAGACAGATGTGACTTTGAAAGATATTGCAAATTATACAGACGTATTTTATATCGGAGGAACCAAGGTTGGTGCCCTGTGCGGTGAAGCAGTCGTTTTTCCGAAGAAAGCACCGAAACATTTCTTTACTATGATCAAACAGCAGGGAGCGCTTCTTGCGAAAGGCAGACTGCTTGGAATTCAGTTTGATACTCTTTTCACAGGAAATTTGTATCTGGAAATCAGCAAAAATGCTATCGAAACCGCTGCAAAACTGAAAGCTGCATTAAAAGAGAAGGGCTATGAATTTTTCATTAATTCCCCAACCAATCAGATTTTTGTTATCCTGGAAAATAAGAAAATGGAGGAATTGGGCGAAAAAGTGAAGTTCAGCTTCTGGGAAAAATATGACGAGAATCATACTGTGATCCGCTTTGCAACAAGCTGGGCGACGAAGATGGAAGATATTGCTGCACTGATTGATATTCTGTAGGGTGGCAATTGTCCCCGAAAAAATGCCTGGCACAAACAGCTGCGCATATTTTACAAAAAGCTTTTGGGAGAGATATTGACGCCCTTCTGGAAGCATATTATAATAAAAACAGGCTCTAAATAGTTTGAAATTTGGAGAAATAGCACAATATGCAGTAGAAAAGCTGTGTATTATATATCAACAACGGGAGGATTTTACACATGGGAGCAGCAGAAGCAAAGCAGGCAATCCTGGATAACAGGACAGCACTTGGAATCGAGTTCGGTTCCACAAGAATCAAGGCAGTTCTGGTAGATGGAAATAATGCACCAATCGCATCCGGCGGACACGAGTGGGAGAACCGCTATGAGAATGGTGTATGGACATACAGTCTGGAAGATATCTGGTCCGGTTTGCAGGACTGTTATCAGCAGATGGCAAAGGATGTAGAGGAGAAATATGGTGTGGAGCTGACAAGCGTTGGTGCTATTGGAATCAGTGCCATGATGCACGGCTACATGCCATTTGACAAAGAAGGAAATCTTCTGGTTCCGTTCAGAACCTGGAGAAATAATATTACGGGAGAGGCAAGCAGAAAACTGTCCGAACTTTTTCAGTATAATATTCCTCAGAGATGGAGTATCGCACATCTGTATCAGGCAATTTTAAAAGGCGAGCCTCACGTAAAAGATATTGATTATATTGCCACTCTGGAGGCATATGTACATTGGAAACTGACTGGAAAAAGAGTTCTTGGAATTGGCGATGTTGCAGGAATGTTCCCAGTGGACAGCACTACCAGGGATTACAATGAAAAAATGGTTCAGCAGTTTGATGAGCAGGTTGCTTCTTATGGGTTCCCATGGAAGCTTCGCGGCATTCTGCCGAAATGTCTTGTTGCGGGACAGGATGCTGGCTGCCTGACAGAAGAGGGAGCAAAGCTTCTTGATGTAACAGGCAGGCTGAAAGCCGGAATTCCTATGTGTCCGCCGGAAGGTGACGCTGGCACTGGAATGGTAGCTACCAACAGCGTTGCAAAGCGTACCGGAAATGTTTCCGCAGGTACTTCTGTATTTGCCTCTATTGTTTTGGAGAAGGAGTTATCTGCACCATATTCTGAAATTGATATGGTTGCGACTCCATCCGGACATCCGGTTGCAATGGCACACTCTAATAACTGTACTTCTGATCTGAATGCATGGGTAAATATTTTCCGTGAGTTTGCAGAAGCAATGGGTATGGAAGCTGATATGAACAAGCTTTTCGGAACCTTATACAACAAGGCTCTGGAAGGGGATGTGGACTGCGGCGGACTTTTATCCTACTGCTATTTCTCCGGTGAGCATATGACTGGATTTACAGAAGGAAGACCACTGTTTGTACGCTCTCCAGAGAGCAAATTCAACCTTGCCAACTTTATGAGAACCAATCTTTATACCTGCCTTGGCGCTATGAGAGTTGGTCTTGACATCCTGTTTAAGAAAGAGGGGGTAAAGGTTGACCGTCTTCTTGGTCATGGCGGACTGTTTAAGACAAAAGGTGTTGGACAGCAGATCCTTGCAGATGCTGTAAATGCCCCGGTTTCTGTTATGGAGACTGCCGGTGAAGGCGGTGCATGGGGAATTGCAGTGCTCGCTTCCTATCTTGTAAATAAAGAGGAGAATGAGACCCTGGAAGACTTCCTGGATACCAAGGTATTTGCAGGAAATCAGGGAAGCACCCTGAATCCGGATCCGGAGGGTGTAGAAGGCTTTAATATGTTCATGGAAAGATATATGAAAGGCCTGCCGATCGAGCGCGCAGCTGTGGACTCCAAAATCTGGTAAGTGGCTTGGAATGAGGAGGGTATGCCTCAGATCATTCCCGTAATCTGCACGCGAAAAAAGTTCTGTGCAGTTATAATACGAAATAAGTGAGAACGGATGGATTTTTCTCTCAGTTAAAAAACGGAGACCTTTCTCATACCAGAATGTGAATTTTTTCAGGATACTGGTATGGGGAGGGTCTTTTATGTTATAATACTGAGCATTGACAGACAAACATGCTCCAGAGCCTGTTTGAAAAATAAAGGAGATACACATGGTTTTCAGCTCGATGCTCTTTCTATGGATCTTTCTGCCCTTAGTACTGGCAGCATATTATATAAGTCCCGGAAAAATCCGAAATGGAATCCTGGTATTTTTCAGTCTGCTTTTTTATGCATGGGGAGAGCCACTTTATGTTTTCCTTATGCTGTTTTCCGTGGCAGTGAATTTTACCGGCGGAATTCTGATTGAAAAATATCAGACCAGGAAAAAAAAGATTCTTGTGGCAACTTTGCTTATTAATCTGGGGCTGCTGGGATATTTCAAGTATTTTGGAACTCTGACAGAAGCCATAACCGGACTTTTTTCAGCAGATGGAACAGGAACCACTCTTTTTCAGGTGGCGCTTCCAATTGGAATTTCTTTTTATACTTTCCAGTCGTTGTCCTATGTAATCGATGTGTACCGGGGAGAGGTGCCGGCACAGCATAATTTCTGGCATATGCTTTTGTATATTTCCTTTTTCCCACAGCTGATCGCAGGACCTATTGTAAAATATCGCGACATTGCAGCTCAGATTACAGGAAGAAAAGAGACTATCCGAAAATTTGCAGCTGGGATAATGCGTTTTTGCTGGGGACTTGGGAAAAAGGTTCTTCTTGCCAATTCCTTTGCCCGTGTGGTGGATGAAATTTTTAAATATGGTCCATACGCGGTATCCAGGAAGGCTCTGTGGCTGGGCGCAATTCTTTACATGATGCAGATTTATTACGATTTTTCCGGATATTCCGATATGGCCATTGGTCTTGGAAAAATGTTCGGATTTGAATTCCAGGAGAATTTCAATTATCCTTATACAGCTGGTTCCGTGCAGGAATTCTGGCACAGATGGCATATTTCTCTGTCTTCCTGGTTTCGCGATTATGTCTATATTCCTTTGGGAGGAAATCGCAAAGGCGCGGCATGCACCTATCGAAACCTGCTTATCGTATTTTTCCTTACCGGAATGTGGCATGGGGCTGGAATAGCGTTTATCCTCTGGGGGCTTTATCATGGCCTTTTTCTTATACTGGAACGTGTGTGGCTTGGAAAAAAACTGGAAAAACTGCCTGGAATCGTGGGCTGGGGCTACACGGTGACCGCGGTGTTTTTTGGATGGATTCTGTTCCGTGCAGAAAATATTTCCCTGTTTTTTACTTATGTGAGAAATATGTTTGTGGCACATGGAGGAACCATTCTTCTTTCTGCATATCTTGACAGCAAAATGATCTTTCTGATCGTTATGGGTGTTTTATTTGCAGGAGTTTTGCAGAAGATATATGAGAAGGTCCGGGTACATTCAGATGGAAAAATCCCTGCCAATGGAATGGTGACAGTTCCGAGAATGATCGCCTGTCTGGTGATTTTCTGGCTGAGTGTAGCGGCACTTGTAAATAACAGCTATAACCCGTTTATTTATTTCAGATTTTAACAGGAAGCATATGAGAAAACAGAAAATTCTGATCGTATTATTTGCAGGAAGTCTGGTTCTGCCAGGAGTGGTGTGGACTGGATTTTCCGGCAGATTTGATACGGAAAACAATGAAAACAGAAAACTGGCTGAATTTCCGGAGGTGAATCTGGAATCTCTGGGAGACTTCCCGGAGCAGTTTGAGGCGTATTATAAGGATCATGTGCCCTTCAAAAATGACCTGGTGAAGTTCTGCAACTTTATTGATACGGAATTTTTCCGCAATACAAAGATCGGGGATGTGGTGATCGGAGAAGATAACTGGCTGTTTTACCTGCCGGAAAGGGAGGGAGAAAATGCCATGGCAGATTACCAGAAAACCAATGTGTATACACTGGAACAAAGTGCGGAAATTGCATCCGGAATTGCAAAAGTACGGGACTGGTTCCTGAACAGGGGCGTGGAACAGTTCCATTACTACGTGGCTCCAAACAAAGAGACACTTTATTCGAAGTATATGCCGGAGAAGCCAAAGGTGATTGGAATCGGGGATTCCAGAATGGAGACTTTTGCAAAATATATGAAAGAAAATTCCGACGTGGAATTTGATTTTCTGGCAGATTATCTGAGGGAGTTTACTGAAAAATACCAGCTGTTCCGAAAATATGATACTCATATGAACAATTTAGGCGGCTATATTACCAACGAGAAAATTGTACAGGATATGACAGGTGAAAGTCTGCCAATCGAAGATATTCAGGTTCTGATCGGAACTAAACCTTGCAGGGGGGATCTGTCCAGGATGATCGGGCGGTATAAAGAGCTGAATGATGACAGGGAGTATGGGTTGAATTATTTTCACGATGGTATCCGTTACAAGGTGAAAAAAGAGGAGAGTGAAGGCGGCGAGGAGATCCTGAAAGTGTTTAAATCCAATTCGGAGAATGAGAAAACTTTAATGGTGATCGGGGATTCTTTTCGACTCCGCCTTGAAAAATACATGCCCTATCGCTATCAGAAAACCATATTTGTGAGAATTGATGACTTTGACCAGGAGCTTTTGGATAAATATGAACCGGATGACGTGATTGTGATTACTGTTGAGCGTGACCAGAGGTATATGGAAAAACTGGATAGTTATATTATACAGGACAGTGGAGAGTAAATGGTACAATATGATATATCAGAGCCTGTCCGGAATTATAGGATTTGTTTGTGGGAAAAATTTTTGTTTTATTGGTCACAGATGGAACAGTAACCACTTTTTTGTCACGGGAATCGTCAGAATATTTATGGGTTATTGACAATAAGTTCGGCAAATGCTATTCTGATATTAACTTGTTTTGTCAGATATGTCTGTTATGGAACTTTGTATAGTCCGTGACGGATCGTTGACAGAAACTGGCTGCTTAACTGGTAATGAGAGCAGTTGGGAATTACAAGCAAACAGCAACGGGAAGATTGCAGAATCCGTAAGGATTTATACCAAAGGAGGATCTTATGAAGAGAAAGAAAATTACCGCAATTTTGTTAGCATCCCTTATGGGAATCAGTGCAGTACCGGCTACCACATGGGCAGCAGATTCTTACAAGGAAACTGAGAAAGCAGCCTTTGCCAAAATGATCGAGGAATTTGGTGCTGATTACGCAAAGAGCCTTTCTGAAATGGATACAGAAGAAGTTAAGGGAAATGCGGAAATAAAGGTAAGTCTGGAAGATGGCGGAAAAGCAATTCTGGGAATGCTTTCTCCTGTGGATATCTCCTGGCTGGCGGATGCTTCCATCAGTGGAAATGTAAGTATGTCTGATAAGTCCATGACTGAGTTTATGGATGTGAATGTAAATGGAACCAAGATCTGTACAATAGAATATTATTTTGATACAGAGAATTCTGAAATTTATATGAGAATTCCGGAGCTGAGTGAGGGCTATATTAAAATGAATATGGAGCAGATGACTCAGGAAGCTGTGGAAGAGGCAGATCAGGAACTGGATTCTTCCTTTACCACGAGTGTTGACCTGGCAGATAGCATGAACAGCTATTTTTCCACTCTGGAGAACCTTCCGGAAGCAGACTTAGTGACCTCTATTCTTACAAGATACACAGATATTATTTTTGATAATGTTGCAGATGCTGAGAATCCTGGAGCACAGGAAGCTGTTGCAGGAGATGTAAGCCAGGAGCTTAGTGTTCTGGAAGGACATGTTACACAAGCAGAGGCACTTCCAATGTTCCAGCAGATTCTGGATACAGCCAAGTCTGATGAAGAACTGAAGGGGATTATTGAGACCTGGACAGAAGCTATGAATGATCCGGATTATACTTATGAGACTTTCCTGGAAGCAATCGAGGATATGGAGAAAGATCTGGATACAGAAGCTGATGAGACCGACGAGTCCGGATTTATTTTAAGGGCATGGGTTGACGGTGCCGGAGAGGTTGTTGGACGCCAGTTCCTTCTGAATGATGATGAGCAGGAGGAAGAGCTTTTCGGATATCTGTGTACAGCGGATGGAGATAAGAGAGGATTTTCCATGCAGCTGGGTTCCGGAGATGACAAGGTTGCTATTGAAGGAAGCGGCGAGCTGAATGGTGACCTGTTAAGCGGAACTTACACGATTTCTTCCGGTGAAGCGGATGCAGCTGTGATTGATGTTACAGATTATGATACCAAGGCAGTACAGGACGGAATCTGGAAGGGAACTTACACAATTTCCGGAGCGCCTGTGGAAGATGAAGATGGAAATTCCTATGATCCATTTGGTGGAATGCAGCTGATCTTTACAGCCGATGGTGCAGATGAGGACAGCATTGACTGGAATCTTGCTATTGCAGCAGGTGGTGCGACTCTTGGTTCAGTTTCTCTGACAGGCGGCAATGGCGGTGAGACACTTGCAGCAGTTGATGTTGCTTCACTGACAGATGTTTATGATTTCAGTAATGATGATGAAGTTGAAGCTTATACAGCTTCCATGAATATGGATGCAATCACAGAGAATCTGACCAGCGCAGGCATGCCTGAGGGCTGGCTGGACGATGTGATCGCTGCTACAGGCGACAGCGATATTGAGAGTACGGAGACAGATGGTGTTGCTGAGTCCGAAGAGCAGACAGATATGGCTGGAGATACCCTGGATGATAGTGAGACACCGGCAGCCTAATCGGTAATTTATGCGAGCAGGCGGCCGCATAATAATTACCTGCAGCAAGACAAATACAGCGGGGCAGACGAAGTAATTTGTCTGCCTCGTATTTTTTTTTAATTAGAAAGTAAAGGACCGTTTAGTGAGTTAGGTGCATCACGGAGCGTGTAACTGTGAAGGTACTGAACTGTTATGATTTTCTTATTGAAATGAGGGGGGAAGGAATTGAAAAAAAGAAGCTTTGGGATTATCTGTTTTCTGTTTTTGATATTTACCATGTGTTCCTCTTCGGTGTGGGCGGCTTCTTATGTGAAGGCATCCAATACGACTGTGAGTATCACTTCGAAAAAGCATGGTTGGGTGAGGCGGGGGAAAGACTATTATTTTTATAATTCCAAGGGAAAACTGCTTTGGGGAAAAATTACCTACAAAGGTCAGCGTTATTACAGCACAAAGAATGGAAAACGCTATACAGGCTGGCTGAAATCAGGCGGGAAACGGTATTATTACAACCGGAAGAATGGCATTATGTTCCGCAACCGATGGGCTACAGGAACGAAATACTCTTATTATTTCAATAAGTCAGGTGTGGCAATTGCCAACCGCTGGCTGAGCTACGGAGGAAAGCGATATTATTTCCTTCCTAATTCCAGAATGGCAACAGGATGGCAGAAAATTGGTGAATATCGTTATTATTTTGATAAGAAAACAGGTGCTTTGTATACAAATGTGTGGGTGGGGAAATATTATGTAAATGATAGCGGGAGAAGAACCGGACAGACCAGACCGGATGTGAAGGTGAATGATAACCGCTATACATATAAAAGCAGCTCTCTTAATATTGATCTGCGCAGAAAATCCACACATAATGTTCCTTACTGGGTAGCGCTGATAAAAATCAAAAATTCCGGACAGCTGAAATCCGCTTTATCTTATGGAACCTATGGTGGTGCCAGACAGACTACCTCCGGTGCAGTTTCTGGTAATGGGGGTATTATCGGAGTGAATGGAAGTGCGTTTAGTTACCAGACAGGGCGGCCGTCACCTCTTGGAATGTGTATCAAGAATGGTGTGATTTATGGAAATTATGAGACCAGTTACAGCGTAATGGCTGTAAAATATGATGGCACTATTTATACACCAGAGCAGGGATTAAAAGGCGAAGCTCTTCTGGAAGAGGGCGTGAAAGATACCTATAATTTTGGCCCAATCCTGATCAAAGATGGACAGGCCCAGCCGGCCTGGTCAGAAACAGCCAAATATTATCCGAGAACTGCTGTGGGAATGGTGAAACCTGGCATTTATGTGCTTCTTGTCACCGACACTGGCAGTTACGCCGGTCTGAACCACTGGGATCTTGTTAATATCTTCAATAGCTATGGCTGTCAGTACGCCTACAACCTGGACGGCGGCGGCTCCGCCACATTGTATTACAATGGTCAGGTTATGAATAAGCTGATTAATCATTATGAGAGACCATGTGGGGATTTTCTGTATTTTACGAATTGATGTGTTGACAATGAAAAGCATTTAAGGAGCATGTTGTATGAACGGTGAATGAGGAGCCTAAATGAAAAAGCTATGCAGAATTTTGATACCAGGTGCTTTTGATGGTGCCATATGTTTCTTGTTATTCACTTACCAGGTGCAGGCGGTAGAGAGTCCATCTGCTCAGTCTCCCTTATTCTGGGCAGACCCAGGATGCTGATGTTTTTATCGATATCCCGAACCTGCGTCAGTATGGTGGCTACACCTGCGGAACCACTTGTGTGCAGATGGTGATGATTTTGCTCAGCGGATGAGTGGTTAAGGGAAAATGGAAACTTTGTTTTGTAAATCTGTTCATAGGAATCGTAGGATTCCATGCATTTTTGAGGTATAAATATGATATACACATACAAATATAAATCGCCGTTAGGGCATATTTTACTGGCGGCAGATGAAGTGGGAATTACTGGTCTATGGTTTGAAGGACAGAAATATTTTGCGAATATACTTCCAGACAAGCATATTCCACAGGAAACAGAGATTCTCACGGAAGCGAAAAAATGGCTGGATGTTTATTTCTCCGGTGAAGAACCGAAATTTACTCCGCCACTTCATCCGAAGGGTTCAACATTCAGACAGGCAGTGTGGAAGATTTTATTGCAGATTCCCTATGGACAGACGATCACATACGGAGAAATTGCCCGTAAAATGGCAGAGATGAAAAATGTATCCCGCATGTCTGCCCAGGCAGTTGGAGGTGCGGTTGGACACAATGAAATTTCTATTATCATTCCCTGCCATCGTGTGATAGGCACAAATGGAAGTCTGACAGGGTATGCCGGGGGAATTGATAAAAAGCTTTCGTTGCTTGAACTGGAACACGCGGATATGAGTTATTTATTTGTTCCAAAGAAAGGGACAGCATTGTAGGAGGCAGTGATAAAACTGTCCTCATTTTGGGTTATTTTGGAGAGCCAAGATTGGACGGAAAATAGAATCTTGGGTATATTTTGGGTACGGAAACAGAATGAAAAGGCAAATTCTCATCATATTTTATGGCGCTTATTATGAAAAAATGGTACACTATAAAAAAGCATTGAAAAGGAGATGTTGTATATGCCAGAGATATCATTATTTTATGGGATTCGGGTAACGATGTATTATAATGACCATATGCCCCCGCATTTCCATGCAGAGTATAATGGACATAAAGCATTAGTTGATATCAACAATATACAGGTAATAAAGGGATAATTACCAAATAAGCAATTACGATTGATACTGGCGTGGTGTACAATTCACCAGGACGAATTGATGCAGAACTGGGAGCTGTCAAAGGACATGAAGCCGTTGAACAGAATTAATCCGCTTATATAATATGTGGAGGTGAACGTTTATGAATGAGTATTTTCCTACAGTTGTACAGGTGATTCCTTTGGATAATTTTCATGTACAGGTTTTTTTTGATGATGGAAAAATAGTTGATTATGATGCTACAAACGATTTAAAGGCTGAGATTATGGCACCAATGAGGGATATTGAGAACTTCAAAAATGCTTGTACGGTAATGAATGGAACGCTTGCCTGGGATATTTCTGGCAAATGGGACGAAGCTGATTGCGTAGACATTGATCCATTTACGTTATATGAACTCGAGGAAATCAATGGTATGATAGCGTGAAATGCTGTCAGTCAGAAAAATTATTCAAAGGCGATTACGTGACACTGAGAGAAGGGACGCGAGAAATGAGTAAGGAATCAAATTTCTTAATTTACTGCATGGAACGATACCGCCATTTTAAAGGACTTTCTGGAGCTGATGTGGCAAAAACTTTTGAAAAATACGGTATTTATGGGTATATTACAAAGTATTTTGATTCGTTGCATATAATGGGAGATCGTTGCATTGTACAGGACATTGACGATTATATCAGCAGTAATACAGGCAATAGTTTGGGAAGGGTATAATTTAGCTGATATTTCAAAAGATAATAAAGGATTGTAATTTGATATAGAAGATTGATTAGGGACTGGAAATTTGAATTCTGGTCTCTTTTTTTATATCTTCAAATCTGTAGCAAGGTGTAAATATTTAGATATACTCATAGAAGGGAGAATTGGAACCAGAGCAGGTTCGGAACATTATGGACAGCATGATAAGAAAATTGTATGGCATGGAACTGGAAGAACAGCATTTAACTCATTGACGTGAGAGCGAGCCCAGGCCTCAGCATCATCAACGCCATAAGTTTCTTTGATAAAAGTTTCAGTACCAAGTTTTTCTACAATCTCAGAAGTATTTTTACCATTTTTCTGAACGGATTTAATAACATAAAAAGATTTAGCATTCTTTGATGGACTAATCATTAACCTCATAAAAATAGACCTCCTAACCTTTAATACTATTATAACACAATACGGCAATACGGCATAGAAAGGAATGAAAATTTGCAAAAAAAATAAGGCCATTACTGGTCTGAGAGGGTTTTGGGGTGTCAAACTTCCGTGAATCATGTGCCATAAAGTAACACAAAAAACAACAGACAGCCGCCACAATTCCGTAATGATTGATGCTTGACAGTCTCCTGAAAGAATGCTATAATAATGCGCGTAAAATTTGAGTGGACTTTTCCGGATGCGGTCATCTTTTTGCCACACAGCTATCTTGTGATAGCCGTGTGGCTTTTTTTGCTGTCTGCATCCTGGAAAATCTGGCAGAACGGAGGATGGTACTTGTATGGAAAATGATTTTTTGTCTCTTATCAAAACGCGCCGCAGCGTAAGGGCCTATCAAGCAGAACTTGTACCCGCTGAGGCTCTGGACGCTGTACTGGAAGCGGGGACTTACGTGCCTACCGGCGGCGGACGTCAATCCCCCACCATTATTGCAATTACAGACCCCAATATAGACAGGATATCGTAAAGTTAAACGCAGAAGTGATGGGGAGCAGCACAGCCCCCTACTATGGTGCGCCTGTCGTGGTTTGGGTTTTGGCAGATGGCGGTGCAAGCACCTTTGTGGAGGATGGAAGCTGCGTCCTTGAAAATATGATGCTGGCCGCCCTTGGCCTTGTAACCGTATGGATGCATCGGGAACGCGAGATTTTTGACAGCGAAAAAGGAAAGGCTCTCTTGCGGGAGTGGAAGCTGCCGGAAACCTTGCGCGGTGTCGGGGCGGTTGCATTGGGGTATCCAGCCCGGGAAGCCAGTCAACCCGCAGCACGCAAACAAAACTATATCGTTCGGATTTAATGATCCTGCTGTCCGGCGCAATTTTTTGCGCCGGACACTTTGTGGAGAGGAGGGAAAGTATGCAGACCAATAATAAAATGGCGGTCGCTCCTGTTGGAAAGCTCATCTGGCAAATGTCGATACCGCCGCTGATTTCCATGTTCCTGCAATATTCCTATAACCTGATAGACAGCGCGTTTGTGGCGCGGTTGAGTGAGAATGCATTGACCGCTGTTTCTCTGTCATTCCCGATTACAACATTGATGAATGCAGCGTCTATCTGGATCGGTGTCGGCGTGAATGTGCTGATAGCAGGGTATCTTGGACAGAAAAAGCAGGATGAGGCAAATGCAACTGTCACACATGGATTGTTACTGGCTTTTGGAATAGGTGCTTTGCTCAACCTTATGTCATTACTGATTATGAAATCCTATTTTCGGGCATTCACCAATAATGAAGAAATTTATCAGCTGAGCATCGCCTATATGAGTGTGTGCTCCTTCATGCAAATTCCCAATATGGTGCATATCGCCATCCAGAAGATGATACAGGCCACCGGGAACATGGTCGCTCCCATGTGGTTCCAGATCGCGGGCGTGGTCGTTAACTTCGTGTTCGACCCCATTCTGATTTTTGGGATTGGTATTTTTCCGGCTATGGGAATCCGCGGCGCTGCGGTAGCTACCGTTGCAGGCTATCTGCTGTCCATGATTTTGGCATTTGCTTTACTGCTGGGCAAAAAGCAGAAAGTGCAGGTGAAAATCAAAGACTTTCATTTGAAAAAGCAGATGATCTACCGTATTTTTGCCTTTGGCCTGCCATCTTTTATCATGAACGCCCTCAGTTCGTTTGTGGTGACCTTTGTCAATCTGTTTTTGGTGGCGTATTCCGATACGGCGATCGCTTTCTTCGGCGCATATTTTAAGGTGCAGCAGCTGATTGTTATGACGGTAAACGGCTTGATTCAAGGCTGTTTGCCTGTCATGCGGTTTAACTACGGCGCAGGCAACAGCGAACGGCTGCATTCAGCTTTCCGATATGGAACTGTTTTGGTCACCGGCATGATGATACTGGGGACGTTGGCTGTCCTCCTCTTTCCGGCGCAGATTCTGGGATTGTTTATGGCGTCGGAAGCCATGCGCTCCTTTGGAATCTCCGCCATGCGGATCATGGCGGCAAGCTATCTGTTTTGCGGCCTTTCTACGATGATTTCCACCTATTTTCAGACCACAGAAAAAGTAGGGTCCAGCATGGCGATCCAATTATGCAGGCAAATGCTTTTCCTTGTGCCTGCCCTGTGGTGTCTGGACAAATTGTTCCAGCTGAACGGAATCTGGCTTGCATTTCCGGTTGCGGAAACTGCCACTTTGCTCGTTGCACTTGTGATGATGGCATGGCATCGACGCAAAAATATCTCATAACGTGTTTTGCGAAGGAGGAATTATGAACGACACTTTCATGAAAGAGAAACCGATATTGCCGCTGATTTTATCCATGTCCCTGCCGATGGTGTTATCCATGCTGGTCAACTCCCTCTACAACATTGTGGACAGCTTTTTTGTCGCGCAGATCAGCGAGGAAGCGATGACGGCGTTATCACTGGTTTACCCGGTTCAAAATTTTATCAATGCGGTTGGAATTGGGTTTGGTGTTGGGATCAACGCAGTGATTGCCTTCTATCTGGGCGCGGGAGATCACGAAAAAGCAGATCAGGCTGCCACACAGGGACTTGTGCTTGCCGTGATTCATGGCGTTGTTATGACAGTCTGCTGTATCGCAATTATGCCGGTTTTTCTGCGGATGTTCACTGCATCCGAAGCGGTCATTGAACTTGGCGTCCGCTATTCTGCCGTTGCGTTCGCCTTTACACTCATTGTTACCGTCAGCATGGTGTTTGAGAAACTGTTCCAGGCAGTAGGAAACATGAAAACGACCATGATCAGCCTGATGTGCGGGTGCATCACAAATATTGTCTTGGACCCCGTTCTGATTTTTGGCTATGGCCCATTCCCGGAAATGGGGATTGAAGGCGCAGCGCTGGCCACCGGCATCGGGCAGGCCCTGACGCTTGCGATTTATCTGGTCATCTACTTTGTGCGGTCCATTCGCGTGCATATCCGCAGGCAGCACATTCTGCCCGGCAAAAAGATGGTCATAAAGCTGTATTCCATCGGCATTCCCGCAACCCTGAATCTTGCACTTCCGTCACTTTTGATTTCGGCGCTCAATGCGATTTTGGCCGCCTATTCCGAGGTGTATATCCTGGTTTTGGGGATCTATTACAAATTGCAGACCTTCATCTATCTGCCGGCGAATGGCATTGTGCAGGGGATGCGCCCTTTGATCGGCTATAACTACGGCGCTGGCGAGAGTAAAAGGGTCAGTCAGATTTATCAGATCGTCCTGTGCATGAACGGTATCATTATGGTGCTTGGGACCGCAATATGCCTGCTGATTCCCGGCCAGTTGATGGGGCTGTTTACCCACACAGAAGCGACGATCCAGGCCGGGAAAACCGCCCTGCGCATCATTGGGGCCGGATTTATCGTCTCGGCGGTTTCTGTTACCTCTTCCGGCGCATTGGAGGGACTGAGGAAAGGCACGCCCTCCTTGCTGATTTCCCTTTGCCGGTATGTGGTGGTCATCCTACCAGCTGCGTTTTGGCTCAGCAGGCTTTTCGGCGCCGTCGGCGTCTGGCATGCGTTTTGGGTCACAGAAGTGATCGCCGCGGTCATTTCCCTTATCATTTACCGCAAGGCGATTGCAAAACCTGTGACGACGGCCCGAAAGGAATGAATGCCGTCCTGTTCGACTGCGCCGGATAAATTTCTGCTTCTCTAAGGTGAACGGCATATCTGGTGCTAGAATATAAATAGTACAAGTCAAAATGAGAATCCCTAATTACAAATTTTATGGTACTATGTAGTTACCGC